>JAWOIN010000117.1:0-16622 GCA_046484665.1 Gemmatimonadota bacterium | reverse complement strand
CCTCCGCCCCGCGCGGGGCCGCTCCGGTAGTCCGTCGCGGGGCGGAGGCGAAGGGGAGAAGCGGGAGAAGGGGGAGAAGGAGGAGAAGGAGGAGAAGAAGGGCCCGGACAAGCCGGCGCGGGAAACGGGCGCGAGCGGGAAGACGGGCGGCGATGGGGACTGAGACCTCCACTCCCGCGCCGCCGGAGCTGCTGCGGGCCCTGCGGGCCGCGGCGACCGCGATCGGCGCGCCGGAGGACTTCGAGCCGCGGGTCGAGCGACCGAACGACCCGGGGCACGGCGACCTCGCGACGAACGCGGCGCTGGTGCTGGCGGGGCGGCTCGGGCGCCCCCCGCGGGAGATCGCCGCGGCGCTCGCGGAGCGGCTGGACGCCGCGGAGGCGGGCGTAGCCGCGGTCGAGGTGGCCGGGCCCGGCTTCCTGAACTTCCGTCTCGACGACTCCGTGCTGTGGACGGGGCTCGTGGCGCTCCGCGACGCCGGAGGGGACTGGGGCCGAAGCCGACAGGCGATCCCCGAGCGGGTGAACGTCGAGTTCGTCTCCGCCAACCCGACGGGCCCGCTCCACGTCGCGCACGGGCGCGGGGCCGCGATCGGCGACGCGCTCGCCTCGCTGCTCGCGTGGATCGGACACGACGTGTCCCGCGAGTTCTACATCAACGATGCCGGACGCCAGATCGAGCTGCTCGGCGAGTCCGTGAGCGCGCGGTTCCTCCAGGCACAGGGGCGGGAGGCCGAGGTGCCGGAGGGCGGCTACCAGGGCGCCTACGTCGCGGAGGTCGCGACCGGGATCGAGCGGACGGAGGGGAGGGACGCGCTGCTCGCCCTGGACGACGCGGTCCGTTCCCGTCTGATGGCGGAGCGCGCCGCTGCGATACTCCGCGAGGAGCAGGCCCGGGTCCTCGCGGCGTTCGGGGTGAGGTTCGACGCCTGGTTCGCGGAGAGCACCCTGTTCGAGCGAGGAGACGTGGAGCGGTTGCTCGCGCGCCTCGAGGGCTCGGCGGACAGCTACCGGGAGGCGGGGGCGCTGTGGCTGCGGACCACGGCGCACGGGGATGAGAAGGACCGCGTCCTGGTGAAGAGCGACGGCTCGCCGACCTACTTCGTCTCCGACATCGCCTACCACCTCGACAAGCGGGAGCGGGGCTTCGATCGGGCGATCGACGTGTGGGGCGCGGACCACCACGGGCACGTGCCCCGGATGAAGGCCGCCTTCGCGGCGGCGGGCCTCGAGCCGGAGTTCTTCGAGGCGCTGATCATCCAGCTCGTCTCCGTGCTGCGCGGAGGCGAGGAGGTCCGGATGAGCAAACGCGCCGGGACGTTCGTCACCCTCGGCGAGCTTCTGGAGGAGACCGGGGCCGACGTCGCGCGCTATTTCTTCCTGATGCGGCGGGCCGAGGTCCCGATGACCTTCGACCTCGACCTCGCGCTGGACACCTCGGAGAAGAACCCGGTCTACAAGGTCCAGTACGCGCACGCGCGCATGTGCCGGATCTTCGAGCGGGGAGGGCTCGACCCGGCGGGCGTGACGGCGGACGCGCGGGAGCTCCGGGAGCTCCGGCTGCCCTCCGAGCGGACCGTCGCGAAATCCGTCCTCCGCTTCCCCGAGGTCGTCGCGGGTGCCGCGGCGGCGCGGGCGCCCTACCAGGTCTGCGGGTACCTGGAGGAGCTCGCCGGTCTCGTGAACGCCTGGTACCACGAGGGGAACGTGGACGCGGAACGCCGCGTGCTCGCGGATGGACCGGCGCGTCCGGCGCGTCTCGCGCTCGCAGACGCGGTGCGGATCACGCTCCGCCAGGGACTCGCGCTGCTGGGCCTGTCGGCGCCCGAGCGGATGGTACGGGAGGAGGAGACGTGACGGAGGGGGGCGGGGGCCGGATCAGCTACCGGGACGCCGGGGTCGACCTCCGGTCGGCGGAGAGCCTCACGAAGCGCCTCGGGTCCCTGGTGGAGGGGACGCGGACCGCCTTTGTCGAGTCCGATTTCGGCTCTTTCGGCGGCCGCTTCCGGCTCGACGGGGCGACCGAGCTCGTGGCGAGCGCCGACGGCGTCGGGACGAAGGTCCTGGTGGCGGTGCGGGCCGGCGTGCACCACACGGTCGGAGAGGACCTCGTCAACCACTGCGTGAACGACATCCTCGCCGAGGGGGCGGAGCCGCTGTTCTTCCTCGACTACTTCGCCTGCGGTACGCTCGATCCGGACGTGGCGTATCGCGTGATCGAGGGGGTGGCGCGCGGCTGCCGCGCGAACGGGCTCGCGCTGCTCGGGGGCGAGACGGCGGAGATGCCCGGGCTCTACGCCCCGGGCGAGTACGACCTCGCGGGGTTCATCGTGGGTCGGCGGGTGTTCGACCTGCCCGGGCGAGGCGGGGTAGCGGAGGGGGACCGGCTGGTCGCCCTCCCGTCGTCGGGGCTGCACACGAACGGCTACAGCCTGGCGCGGAAGGTCCTGTTCGAACGCCTGGAGCTCGGTCCGGACGAACCGTGTCCCGGGCTCGACGACGTGACGGTCGCGGAGGCGCTGCTGAGTGTCCACCGCTCCTATCTCGAGGCCCTGCGCGGCGTGCTGCAGGCCGGCCGGGTGCGCGCGCTCGCGCACATCACCGGAGGCGGCATTCCCGGGAACCTGTCGCGCGTGCTGGCGACCGGCGTGGACGCGATCGTCGACCCGGGGAGCTGGGAGGTGCCCCCCCTGTTCCGGCTCCTCGCCGCGGAGAGCCGTCTCGACGAGCGCGAGCTCCACGAGACGCTGAACATGGGCGTGGGGATGATCGCGGTGGTCGCGCCGGATGAGGTCGAGGCCGTGCTCGCCGACCCCGGGGTGGCCGGGGCCGGAGGCTTCCCGTGCGGGACGATCCGGAGGGGCACGGGCGCGGTCCGGCTCGAGCGCGCGGGATGAGCGGAACGCTTGGCGACGACGAGGCCCTCATGCGGAGGGCCCTCGCGCTCGCGGAGCGGGGCTGGGGGTGGGTGTCGCCGAACCCGCTCGTGGGGGCGGTCGTCGTGGCGGGGGAGGAGGTGGTCGGCGAGGGGGCGCACGAGGAGTTCGGCGGTCCCCACGCCGAGGTCGCGGCGCTGCGGGCGGCGGGGTCGCGGGCGCGGGGCGCCACCCTCTACGTGACCCTGGAGCCGTGCGCGCACCAGGGCAAGACGCCGTCCTGCACGGAGGCGATCCTCCGGGCCGGCGTCGCCCGGGTGGTGTACGCCGCGCGCGACCCGAGCTCCGAGGCGAGGGGCGGGGCCGAGGCGCTGCGCGCGGCGGGTCTCGAGGTGGCGGGAGGAGTCCTCGCGGCGGAGGCGGCGCGGGCGAACGCCGCCTTCCATTGGCGACAGCGGACCGGACGCCCGCTCGTCACGCTGAAGCTCGCGACCTCGCTGGACGGGCGGATCGCGGAGCGGAAGGGCGTGCGCACGGGCCTGTCCGGCGGGGAGGCCAGGGACGAGACGATGCGGCTCCGGGCCGGACACGACGCGATTCTCGTCGGCGGAGGAACGGCGCGGGTCGACGACCCGTCGCTCACGGTGCGCGGACGGGACGCGCCGCGACGTCCGCCGGTCCGCGTCGTGCTCGACTCGCGAGGACGCTTGTCGCCAGGGTCGCGCCTCGTCCGCGGCGCGGCGTCGGCGCCGGTTCTCCTGCTGACGGCGCCCGACGCCGACGCGCGGCGCACCGCACGGCTGGAGGCGGCGGGGGTCGAGATCGAGCAGGTTCCGAGGGACCCGGCCGGGGGCCTGGACCTCGTAGAGGCGCTCGGGAGGCTGAAGCGGCGGGACCTCGCGGCGATCCTGTGCGAAGGCGGGGGCGAGCTGGCGGGCCGGATGCTGGCCGCGGGGCTCGTGCAGCGCCTCGTCCTGTTCGTCGCGCCGGTCGTTCTCGGGCCGGCCGGAGTCCCCGCGTTCGGGCGACGCGGGGCGTCGGATGGCTGGGCGCTCGTCGAGTGCCGCCCGGTCGGGCGGGACGCGCTGCTCGTCTGGGAGTCGCCGGAGCTGGAAGCGATCACGGGAGCCGACTGAGATGTTCACGGGCCTGGTGGAGACGATCGGACGGGTCGAGGAGCGGAGCGGGTTCGAGAAGGGGGTCCGCTTCCGGGTATCGGCCCCGGACCTGGCGCCGGAGCTGTCCGATGGGGACAGCCTCTCCGTCGACGGGGTGTGCCACACCGTGTTCGGCGTGGACCCGGAGGCCGGCAGCTTCCGGTTCGAGTCGATCCGCACGACGTTGTCGCGCACGACACTTGGCGGATTCGAGCCGGGCCGGAGGGTCAACCTCGAACGCGCGATCCGGGCCGGGGAGCCGATGGGCGGCCACCTCGTGCAGGGACACGTGGACGGCACTGGCGAGATGACGGCGGTCGAGCAGGCGGGGGAGACCGTGTTCCTGAGGTTCCGGATGCCGGAGGAGGTGCGCCGGCTCACGGTGCTCTACGGTTCGATCGCGGTCGACGGGATCAGCCTGACCGTGAACCGAATTGACGGACCCGTCGCGGAAGTCGCGATCATTCCGTATACATTCCAGCATACGAACGTGGATCGCCTCCGGCCCGGCGACCGGGTGAACCTCGAGGCGGACATGATCGGAAAATACGTCGATCGGCTCCTCGAGCCGTACCGTGGCACCGGACCGTCGCCGGAGGCCGGCGCGGATCGGGACTGAGCGGAAATCAGTCCGGGAGTGGACTCGTGTTGTCGTTCTCAGAAGTGAAGGTAAAGGAGGCGATCGACCGCGTCCGCGCGGGCGATATGGTGATCATCGCCGACGACGAGGACCGCGAGAACGAGGGAGACCTCGTCTGCGCCGCGCAGCGGGTCACGCCCCAGATCATCAATTTCATGGCCACGCACGGGCGCGGCCTGATCTGCCTGACCTTGGCCCCCGAGATCGCCGACCGGCTCGACCTGCCGCTGATGTCGGACGGCCGGAGCCGGGACCCCAACGGAACGGCGTTCACCGTCTCGATCGACGCGACGTCGGAGCAGGGCGTCACCACCGGGATCAGCGCAGCCGACCGCGCCCGCACGATCAAGGTCGCCGTCGACCCCGATTCCCGTCCCTCGGATCTGATGCGGCCCGGGCACATCTTCCCGCTCCGGGCCAGGCCCGGCGGGGTCCTGCAGCGGGTCGGGCAGACCGAGGCATCGGTGGACATTGCCCGCCTCGCAGGCCTGGCGCCGGCCGGCGTGATCTGCGAGATCCTGAACGAGGACGGCACGATGGCGCGCCGGCCCGAGCTCGAGGTGTTCTCGGAGCGCCACGACATTCCGTTCCTCACGGTGGCCGACCTCATCGCCTACCGGCTGCGGAAGGAGAGCCTCGTCCACCGCATGGCGGAGGCAGGAATGCCGACCCCGTGGGGGGAGTTCCGCGTCGTCGGATACCGGAACGACGTGGACAGCCGGGAGCACATCGCGCTCGTGATGGGCGACGTCGGGGGAGGCGACGAGGTCCTCGTGCGGGTGCATTCGAAGTGCCTGACCGGAGACGTGTTCGGATCGCAGCGCTGCGACTGCAGGGCCCAGCTTCAGGGGGCGATGCGCCTCATCGGCGAGGCGGGCCGGGGCGTGATCGTCTATCTGGACCAGGAGGGGCGCGGGATCGGGCTCCTCAACAAGCTCCGGGCGTACGAACTCCAGGACCGTGGCCTCGACACGGTCGAGGCGAACGAGCGGCTGGGCTTCCCGGCCGACCTCCGCAATTACGGAATCGGCGCGCAGATCCTCGTCGATCTGGGCCTGAAGCGGATCCGGATCCTCACGAACAACCCGAAGAAGATGAGCGGCCTCGACGGGTTCGGCCTCGAGGTGACGGGTCGCGTGCCGCTGGAGGCCGACGTGACCGAGCTGAACCACGAGTACCTGAAGACGAAGCGGGACAAGCTCGGCCATCTGCTCGGATCCGCGTGAGCGACGCGCGGCCCGCGTCGTCCGCCCCCGGGGCGGGGCTCCGGATCGCGATCGTCGCCAGCCGCTACAACGCCGCGGTCACGGAGGTGCTCGAGCGGGGCGCCCGTGACGCGCTTCTCCGCGCCGGCGCGCGGAGCGAGGACCTCGAGCTCCACCGCGTGCCCGGTGCCTGGGAGCTTCCCCTCGCCGTGGAGTGGCTCCTCCGCCGCGGCGGGCTCGACGGGGTCGTGGCGGTCGGCTGCGTGATCCGCGGCGAGACGCCCCACTTCGAGTACGTGTCGATGGGCGCGACGATCGGGCTCGCGGCGGCCGCCAGGGCGCACGGCGTGCCAGTGGGCTTCGGGCTCCTCACGACGGACGACGGGGAGCAGGCGCGCGCCCGCGCCGGCGGCGCCCGGGGAAACAAGGGCGAGGAGGCCGCCCTGGCCGTCCTCGAGATGTGCCGGCTCTCCCGCGCCCTGCGATGAGCGCCGCGAACCCGCGCTCGCGGGCCCGGAGCTGGGCGCTCCAGCTGCTCTACGCCTGGGAGGTCTCGGGCCGACCCGGAGACCTCGCCGACTTCGCCGAGACGAACATCGACCGGCGACGGGTTTCGACCCGGTACCGGTCCTACGTGCGGGACCTCCTCGGGGGCCTCGCCGTGAGCCTGCCGCAGGTTGACGCCCGGATCCAGGCGCACCTGTCGAACTGGCGCCTCGACAGGCTCACGGCGATCGACCGGGGGATCCTCCGGATCGGGACGCTCGAGCTGACCTCGATGCCGGGCGTCCCGCCCCGGGTCGCGATCCACGAGGCGATCCGGCTCGCCGAGCGTTACGGCACGGCCGAGAGCCCGCGGTTCGTGAACGGCGTCCTCGACGCCGTCGCGCGCGGGGTCGGCCGGGGAGCGTGAAGGCCCGTCCGGTGCGGATTCTCGTCCTGAACTGGCAGGACCGCACGAACCCGAGGGCGGGAGGCGCGGAGATCCACGTGCACGAGATCTTCGGGCGCCTCGCCGCGCGGGGCCACGAGGTGAGCCTCCTGTGCTCGGGCTGGAAGGGAGCGGCGGCGGAGGACGCGCTGGACGGGATCCGGGTGGTGCGGACCGGGACCCGCTACACGTTTCCGCTCCACGGGCTCCGGGCCTTCGTCCGGCATCTGGGCGCCGGACCGGGCTTCGACGTGATCGTGGAGGACGTGAACAAGTGCCCGCTGTTCACGCCGCTGTGGTCGAAGACTCCGGTGGTGCTCCTCGTGCCCCACCTGTTCGGCACGACGGCGTTCCGGCAGGAGAGCCTGCCGGTCGCCGCCACGGTGTGGGCGGCGGAGCGCCTCATGCCGGCGGTCTACCGGTCGTCGCCGGTGATCGCGATCTCGGAGAGCACGGCGGACGATCTCGGGGCGCGGGGGTTCGACCGCAGGAGGATCACGGTCAGCTATCCCGGCATCGATCGGGGCTTCTTCCGACCGGACCCGGAGGCGACCCGCTTTCCGCGGCCGACGCTGCTCTACGCGGGCCGCCTCGAGCGGTACAAGGGCGTGGACGTCGTGCTGCGGGCGATCGCCCGGCTCCGGGCTTCGGGCACCGACGTCGCCCTGGTCGCGATCGGGAAGGGGGGGGACGAGGCGCGGCTGCGGGCCCTCGCCCGGAGGCTGGGCGTCGACGAACTCGTGACGTTTGCGGGGTACGTAGCTGAGGAGGAGAAGCGGGATCTCCTCCGGCGGGCCTGGGCCAACGTCTACCCGTCCCCCAAGGAGGGTTGGGGAATCAGCAACGTCGAGGCCGCTGCCTGCGGCACCCCGTCGCTCGCGAGCGACGCGCCGGGGCTGCGCGAGTCCGTGGTCGACGGAAGCACGGGCTTCCTCGTTCCGGTCGGGAGCGTGGAGGCGTGGGCCGATCGGATCGCGCTCCTGTGCGGCGACCCGGACCTCCGGGCGCGCCTCGCGGACGGGGCGCTCGAGCACGCGGCAGGGTTCACCTGGGAGAGGACGGCGGACGAGACGGAGGAGGTCCTCCGGAGCGTCGCCGTCTGAACGAGAGGGAGGAATCGCGATGCAGATCATCATCTCGGGCCGGAACACGGAGGTCGGCGACGGGCTGCGGGACCGGATCGACGAGCGGTTCCAGCGTCTGTCGAGATTCGAGGCGCGAGCGTCGCGCGTCGAGGTGACCCTGTCCGAGGAGAAGAACCGCAGCATCGCGGAGGCGCTGATGAGCGTTGACGGGGCCGGCACCGTGTTCGCGAAGGCGGAAGGCGACGACTTCCGCGCCGCGGTCGACCGGCTCTACGACAAGCTGTCGCGACAGCTGAGGCGGGGCCGGTCGCGCCGGCGCGACCACAAGGGCCCGGTCCCGGAGCCGGCTCCCTTCCTTCCGGACGAGCCGGACGCGTGACCGTCCTCACCGTCTCGGACCTCATCGAGCGGCGGGGCAAGCCCCTCGAGCTCGAGGTCCTCGCCGGCGAAAAGGGCCTCGGGCGCGAGGTCCGGAACGCGGACATCGCGAGCCCCGGTCTCGTGCTCGCCGGATTCACGGAGCATTTCCCCTCGGGCCGGCTCCAGGTGCTGGGCGAGACGGAGATCATGTTCCTCCGCTCCCTCGACGCGGGACGCCGGACCGCCGTGCTCGGCTCGTTCTTCTCGTACGACCCCCCGTGCGTCTTCGTCACCAAGGGGCTCGCGGTCCCGGAGGGACTGCTGGCGCGTGGAGGCGAGCTGCAGATCCCC
This sequence comes from Gemmatimonadota bacterium, assembly GCA_046484665.1. Lineage (GTDB taxonomy): Bacteria > Gemmatimonadota > Gemmatimonadetes > Palauibacterales > Palauibacteraceae > Carthagonibacter. The sequence continues at coordinate 8,018 of JAWOIN010000117.1, read as the reverse complement.
ATCGTCCGCTCCTCGCTGAAGACCGGCGAGTTCTTCCGCCGCATCAAGGCGTTTCTCGAGGACGAGTTCGCGCCCTCGACGGCCGTGCACGGGTCGCTCGCCGACGTATACGGGGTCGGCCTCCTGTTCGTCGGCGGGAGCGGGATCGGCAAGAGCGAGTGCGTGCTCGACCTGGTGGAGCGCGGGCACCGGCTCGTCGCGGACGACGTGGTCCTCGTCCGGCGCCGCGGCATGGACGTCCTGATCGGTCGCGCGATCGAGCACCAGCAGTTCCACATGGAGATCCGAGGCATCGGGATCGTCGACGTCCGGGCCCTGTTCGGCATCCGGTCCGTGCGCCAGCAGAAGCGGATCGAGGTCGTGGTGCAGCTCGAGCACTGGCGGGACGGCGCGAGCTACGACCGGACGGGCCTCGACGAGGACACGACGGAGATCCTCGGCGTCGAGCTTCCCCGGGTGACGATCCCGCTGAATCCGGGCAAGAACATCACGGTGATCAGCGAGGTCGTCGCGATGCGGCACCTGCTGCGGTACGCGGGTGTCGATTCCGCGAGGCTGTTCGAGCGAAACCTGCGGAGCCTCATGCAACCGGTGCGGGACTACCTCGAGGAGGACTTCGAGTGACGCCCGTGGCGGGAATCGTCGTCGCGCACGCATCGCTTGCGGCCGCCCTCGTCGCGGCGACGGAGAAGATCTCGGGGATCCGCGGCGCGCTGGTCGCGATCTCGAACGAAGGGGCGTCGCCCGAGGACCTGCTGGCCACGGTAGCCCGGGCGATCGACGGTCGCCCGGCGATCCTGTTCACGGACCTGGGGAGCGGGAGCTGCGGCTTCGTCTGCCGCTCGATCGGCCGTGTGGAGGCCGACGTCGCGGTCGTGACCGGAGTGAACCTCCCGATGCTCCTGGATTTCGTGTTTCACAGGGACCTGCCGTCGGTGGAGCTCGCCTTCCGGGTCGCCGAGAAGGGCAGGACCGACGCGCGGGCGTTTCCCCACGAGCCGGAGCGCGATGTCTCTGGATCTGTTCCGGATTGACGAGCGCCTCCTCCACGGGCAGGTGATCGTGGGCTGGGGCATGTGGCTCCGGCTCGATCACTACGTGGTGGTGGACGATGCCCTCGCGGAGAGCGAGTGGGAACGGGAGCTCTACGCCTCCGGGCTGCCCCGCGGAGTGATGGTCGAGTTCCTCGGCGTCCGCGAGGCGATCGCCGGGTTCGCGCGCCTCGACGCCCGCCCGGGCCGGGGGTGCCTGCTCGTCCGGGAGCCGGCCACGATGCGGAGGCTGGCGGAGGCGGGCCTGCTCGAGGGCCGCACGGTGAACGTGGGGGGCATGCACGCGGGCGCGGGTCGGAGTCGGGCGCTTCCGTACGTGCACCTGACGGAGGAGCACTTCGAGGACCTCGAGACGATCGAGCGCTCGGGGGCGCGGGTGAGCGCCCGGGACCTCCCGTCGAGCCGCGAGGTGTCGCTGGAGGAGCTGGCCCGTGCCGCTGACTGAGCTTCCGCTCGGGGTCGTGAGCTGGCTCGCGCTCGTCGGGCTGGGGGGCGTCCTGGCCCTGGACGCGGTCTCCTGGCCGCAGGCGATGGTCTCGCGCCCCCTGGTGTCGGGGACGGTCGGCGGCTGGGTGCTCGGGGATCCCGAGGCCGGCTTCCTCGTCGGGGCGCTGCTCGAGCTCCTCAGCCTCCGCTTTCCGCCGTTCGGCGCCACGCGGTACCCGGACGCGGGGCCGGCCGGCCTCATCGCGGGAGCCGCTTACGCCGGTGCCGGCGGGTCGGATCTCGCGGCCCTGGTGACCGCTCTGATCGCGGGCTGGGCGGTCGGGTGGATCGGCTCCGCCTCCGTGCACTGGCGCCGCCAGCTGAATGCGAGGCTGCTTGCGCCGGCGGATGCGCTCGCGGCCGATCCCCGGAGGCTGGAGCGGAGGCATCGCCTGGCCGCTCTGGTCGACGGGAGCCGCGGCGCGCTGCTCACGGCGGGTTTTCTCCTGCCCGCCGTCGTCGCCGCGGCGCTCGCCGCGGGCGGCGCTACGGGAGTCGGAGCGACGACGCTCGGGGCGGCCGCGCTCGTCACCTCGCTCGCGGTGGCCGCCGGCGCGGGAGGGCGGACGGTCTCGTTCGGGCTCCGCGGCTGGCCGCTTCTCCTGGTCGGCGCCGTCCTCGGGGCCCTGCTGGCGGGAGTCCTTCCGTGACACCCCGCAGGCGCGACTTCGTCCGTTCATGGGGTCGCACGTTCGCCGTGCAGGGATCCTGGAACTACGATACGATGATCGGGGCCGGGATCGCGTACTGCCTGGCGCCGCTGCTGCGACGGATCCACGCGGGCGACCCGGTCGCCCTTCAGGCGTCGATGCGTCGCAGCCTCGAGTCGTTCAACTCGCACCCGTACCTGAGCGGGCTCGCGATCGGGGCGATCGCGAAGGCCGAGCTGGAGGGCGTGGAGCCCGAGCGGCTCGACCGGTTCCGGGAAGCGCTCCGCGGCCCCCTGGGGTCGCTGGGGGACCGCGCGGTGTGGGCGACCTGGCGCCCCCTGTGCCTGTTGGCGGCGATCGCGGCACACCTGTCCGGTCTGTCGGCGACGTGGAGCGTGGCCCTGTTCCTCGTGCTCTACAACGCGGGGCACGTCGCCCTGAGGACCTGGGCGCTCCGCACCGGGTGGAAGCGCGGGCTCGACCTCGGGTCGGCGCTCCGGGCGGGCTGGCTCGAATGGGGCCCGCATCGGCTCGCACCGCTGATCCTGCTGCTGATCGGCGTGGATGTCGCGCTGCTCGGACGCCGGGTGTTCCAGATGGCAGAGACCGGGCTTCCCCCGGCGCTGGCCGCCGTGGGAGTCGTCGCGGCGGTGGTCGCCTTCCGCTGGCCGCTGGTGATGGGGCGGGTGGCGATCGGGCTGATCCTCGCGGTCCCGGCGGCTTGGTGGCTGCTGGGACTTCTCGGTTGACGCGACAGGAGTCGAAGTGGACGATCCCCACGCGAGGGGCGGAAGCAACGGCCCGACCAGCGAGGAGACGGTCCGGATTCCGAACCGGCTCGGTCTCCACGCCCGACCGGCAGCGGAGTTCGTGAAGCTGTCATCCCGGTTCCAGGCCCACATCAGCGTCGAGAAGGACGGACTCGAGGTGAACGGGAAGAGCATCATGGGCGTGATGATGCTGGCCGCCGAGTGCGGCTCGCGGCTCCGCATCCGCGCCACGGGCCCGGATCACGGCGAAGCGGTGGCGTCCCTCGTCGCGCTGGTGCGGAGCGGATTCGGCGAGTCCCGGAGCGACTACGGCGAGGGCGCGGACGAGAGGCGGGCCGACGCGTGAGCGTCGTGATCGAGGGCGTCGGGGCGTCGCCCGGCCGGGCGCTCGGTACCGCGTGGCGGTTCGACTGGGAGGTGCCGCTCGTCCGCCACCGCACGATCGGTCCCGACGCGGTGGATCGCGAACTGGCTCGCTTCGGGAAGGCGCGAGAGGAAGCCCTGCGGCGCGCCGCGGAGCTGGAGCGCGAGGCGACCGAGAGGATCGGACCGTTCGAAGGGAAGATCTTCGAGTCGCAGGCGCGCATGACCGAGGACCCCGTGCTCGTCGCGGGGACGATCGCCTACATCCGGGAGAACTTCCTGGCCGCCGAGCGTGCGTTCGAGCTCCAGATGCTCGAGCACCGCGTGCGGATGATGGACTCCGCGCACGCCATGGTGCTCGACCGGCTGGCGGACCTCCACGACGTCCGGGCACGCGTCCTCTCCCGCCTGCTCGGGCTGCCCGATCCCGACCTCGACGTCGGGTCCGGGTCGGGGCCCGTGATCGTCGTCGCGCAGGACATCGCGCCCAGCCTCACCGTCCGGATGGACCCCGACCGGGTTGTGGGGATCGTCACGGCAGCCGGCTCGAGGGGCTCCCACAGCGTGCTGCTCGCCCGTTCGCTCGGAATCCCGGTGATCGTCGGCGTCGGGGCCGGCCTGTCGGAGATCGGGCACGGCGAGCGACTGCTCCTGGACGGTCGGACCGGCCGGCTCGTGCTGCGTCCGAGCCCGGCCGAGGAGGAGGGGTACCTCCGATCCGTCGCGCAGGCGGCGCGCAGGCGGGAGATGCTCGCCGCGCTGGCGCTCCGGCCCACGCGGACCGTCGACGGCGTGCAGGCGGTGGTCCAGGTGAACCTCGACCAGCCGTTCGAGTCAGCCGATGCGGTCCGGCTGGGAGCCGAAGGCGTCGGCCTGTTCCGGTCGGAGTTCCTCGTGATCGCCCGGCGGGAATTCCCGGGCGAGGAGGAGCAGCTGACGGCATACCGCGAGGTACTGGAGGCGTTCCCGGGCCGCGAGGTGACCCTGCGGACGTTCGACATCGGGGGAGACAAGTTTCCCTCTTTCCTGTCGGTTTCGCCGGAAGACAACCCCTACCTCGGATGGCGGGCGATCCGGGTCTGCCTGGACCTTCCGGAGCTGTTCGGAAACCAGCTGCGGGCGGCGGTGCGCGCATCGGGCATCGGAAACCTCCGGCTGCTGCTGCCGTTCGTCGTGAGCGTGGACGAGGTACGGGCGACACGGGAGCTGCTCGCCGCGATCTACGAGGAGCTCGGCATGGCCGAGTCGGGCCGCCGCCTGCCGGTCGGCGTGATGGTCGAGACGCCGGCCGCCGTGGAGACCCTGGACCTGCTGGCTCCCTGGGTCGACTTCGTCAGCCTCGGGACGAACGACCTCACGCAGTACGTGCTCGCCGCCGACCGGGGCAACGCGAAGCTGGCGGGCGTCTACGACCCGCTGCACCCGGCGCTCGTCCGGCAGTACGCGCGTGTGGAGCGCGAGTGTGCGCGACACGGCCTGGACCTCTCGGTCTGTGGCGAGCTGGCGAGCGAGCCCGCGGGACTGGCGGTCCTGCTCGGGCTCGGGTACCGGAAGTTCAGCGTCTCCCTCTCCGCCCTCCCCGAGATCCGGGAGCTCATCCGGCATCTCTCGGTGCGCGAGCTCGAGAAGCTCTGCGCCCGGCACGACCGCTGGGAGAGCGCCGCCGCGGTCCGGTCGATCGTCGAGGCGCACCTCGAGGCGAGCGGCGCCCTCGCCGTCGGTGGATCCGCTCAGCCCGCGGAGCCGGCTTGATCGCTTGCCCGTCCCCGACCTCTCGGATACGTTCCCGGCCGCTTCCCGCTCCGCAACGACGAGAGGTCCCTTGGCGCTGAGAAACCCGCATCTCTTCACCTCGGAGTCGGTCACCGAGGGCCACCCCGACAAGATCGCCGACCAGATCTCGGACGCGGTGCTCGACGCGATCCTCGCTGACGACCCGTGCGCGCGCGTCGCGTGCGAGACCCTGGTCGCCACCGGGCTTGTCGTCCTCGCGGGCGAGATCTCGACGAGCTCGTGCCCGGACCTCGCGCCGCTCGTGCGCGAGACGATCGCGACGATCGGGTACGACGACGAGAGCTACGGTTTCAGCCACCGCTCATGCGCGGTCCTGACCGCGCTCGGCAGGCAGTCCCCGGACATCTACCGTGGCGTCCGCCGCGGCGGGGCGGGGGACCAGGGGATGATGTTCGGCTACGCGTCCCGCGAGACGCCCGAGTTGATGCCGCTCCCGATCTCGCTCGCGCACGGCCTCACGCGGCGGCTGGCCGAGGTCCGGAAGAACGGGACCGTTCCCTGGCTCCGGCCGGACGGAAAGGCCCAGGTGACGGTGCAGTACGCCGACGGCTCGCCGGTGCGCGTGACGACGGTCGTCCTCTCCGCCCAGCACGACCCGGAGCCGGACCACGAGGAGATCTCGGCCGTGCTGAAGGAGGAGGTGATTCACGCCGTGATTCCGGAGGCGCTCCGTCCGGCGCGGGGGCTCAGGTACCACATCAACCCCACGGGACGGTTCGTTACGGGCGGCCCGCAAGGGGACGCCGGGATCACGGGACGGAAGATCATCGTCGACACGTACGGGGGCGTCGGGAGCCACGGAGGCGGCGCGTTCAGCGGAAAGGACCCCTCGAAGGTGGACCGCTCCGCGAGCTACGCCGCCCGTTGGGTGGCCAAGAACCTCGTCGCGGCCGGGCTGGCCCGGGAGGCGGAGATCCAGCTCGCCTATGCGATCGGCGTCGCGCGGCCGGTGTCGGTCATGGTGAACACGTTCGGAACCGGGGCGGTCCCGGACGCGGATCTCGTCCGCCTCGTCGGGAGGAGCTTCGACCTGCGGCCCGCCGCGATCATCGACGCGCTCGGGCTGCGCCGGCCGATCTACCGCCGCACGGCGGCGTACGGCCACTTCGGGCGGCGGCCCGAACGGGATGGAGGCTTCTCCTGGGAGCGCACCGACCGGGTCAGGGACCTCCTCGCCTCCACCTGAGGGGCGAAGGCGAATCGAGTCGAACGGAGAGGAACGTGAGCGAGCCGATGACCCACGACGTGGCCGATGCCACCCTCGCCGCCGCGGGCGGTCGCCGGGTGGAGTGGGCCGAGCGCTTCATGCCCGTGCTGCGCAGCATCCGCGGGCGGTTCGAGCGGGAGCGACCCCTCGACGGGGTGCGCGTCTCGGCCTGCCTCCACGTCACGACCGAGACGGCGAACCTGGTCAGGACGCTGAAGGCCGGCGGCGCGGACGTTCTGCTCTGCGCCTCGAACCCCCTGTCGACGCAGGACGACGTCGCGGCGTGGCTGGTGTCGGAGCTGGGCGTCTCGGTGCATGCGGTGAAGGGGGAGGACAACGATCGCTACTACCGACACATCCGGGCGGCGCTCGCCCATCGCCCGGTGGTGACGATGGACGACGGCGCGGACCTCGTCGGCGCCCTCCACATGATCGCGCTCGGGCGGCTCGACGACCTCGCTCAGCCGGTCCGCCGCTGGGCCGCCGGGCTCTCCGCGCGTGAGAGATCCGATCTCGTGCGGGGCGTGGTCGGAAGCACGGAGGAGACGACGACCGGGATCATCCGCCTGCGGGCGATGTCCCGGGATGGGGTGCTCCAGTTCCCGGTGATCGCGGTCAACGACAGCCGCACGAAGCACATGTTCGACAACCGGTACGGGACCGGGCAGTCGACGCTGGACGGGATCCTGCGGGCCACGAACGTCTTGCTTGCCGGAAGCACGGTGGTGGTGGCCGGCTACGGCTGGTGCGGGCGGGGCGTAGCGATGCGCGCCCGAGGCGCCGGATCCAAGGTGATCGTCACCGAGGTGGAGCCGCTCGCGGCGCTCGAGGCGACGATGGACGGGTTCGAAGTGCTGCCGATGGGCGAGGCGGCGCCGAGGGGCGATCTCTTCGTCACCCTGACCGGAAACGCGAAGGTGATCCGCGAGGAGCACTTCCGCGCGATGCGGGACGGGGCGATCGTCTGCAACTCCGGGCACTTCGACGTCGAGATCGACCTCAAGGGCCTCGACAGGATCGCCTCCCGGGGGCCGACGCCGATCCGGCCGTTCGTGGAGGAGTACGAGGTGGACGGGCGGCGGATCGTGGTGCTCGGCCAGGGACGCCTGATCAACCTCGCGGCGGCCGAGGGACACCCGGCCAGCGTGATGGACATGTCGTTCGCGAACCAGGCGCTCGCCGCGGAGTACCTCCTGTCGGAGACGGGACGGGGGCTGTCGCGCGACGTGCACCGCGTCCCCGAGCACCTCGACCGCGATATCGCCCGCCTGAAGCTGGCGGCGATGGGAGTCGAGGTCGACGCCCTGACGCCGGAACAGGAGCGCTATCTCGCCTCGTGGGACGTCGGAACCTGAGACGGGAGCGGACCCGGACGTGAGCGACGGGAAGGGCCGGGACGGACGCGCGCTGGTCGAGGTCGAGGTCGCGAGCCTCGGGCTGGACAAGGCGTCGAACACGCCCGTGGTGATCCTCCGCGAGCGCGAGGGAGAGCGCCTGCTCCCGATCTGGATCGGCCCGGGCGAGGCGAGCGCGATCGCGATGGAGCTGGCCGGCATCAGGTTCTCGCGGCCTCTCACGCACGACCTGCTCAACACGGTGGTGAACAGCCTCGGAAGCGAGCTCCTCCGGGTGCTGATCACGCGGGTGGAGGAGAACACCTACTTCGCCTCGCTCATCTTCCGGCGGAACGGCGAAG
>JAWOIN010000168.1:0-7309 GCA_046484665.1 Gemmatimonadota bacterium | reverse complement strand
GCGCGGCGTGACGGTCATCGTCAGCACCGCCTACATGGACGAGGCGGAGCGCTTCGACCGGCTGGCGTTCCTGCGGGAAGGAAGGGTGCTCGCGCTCGACACTCCGGAGGCGCTCCGGGAGTCGCTCGGCGGCCGGCTTCTCTCGGTCCGCGCGGAGCCGCTGCGGGAGGCCCGGACGCGGCTCGAGGGCCTCGCCGCCGTCCGGAGGGCGTCCGTGTTCGGAGACCTGCTGCACGTGGTCGTCGACTCGGCCGACGCCGAGCGCTCCGGGCTCGCCGCGCGGCTCGCGGAGTGGGGATTCGGCTCCGTCGAGGTCTACCCGATCGAGCCATCCATGGAGGACGTGTTCATCGAGCGGCTCGCCGCGGCCGAAGCGGGAGGGCCGGATGGAAGCTGAGCTCGCGGTGACGGCCGAAGAGCTCACCCGGAGGTACGGCGACTTCACCGCCGTCGACTCCGTCTCGTTCGAGGTCGAGAGGGGAGAGGTGTTCGGATTCCTCGGGCCCAACGGCGCGGGGAAGACGACGACGATCAAGATGCTGACCGGGCTCGTCGAGCCGACCGAGGGCAACGGGACCGTCGCCGGGCTCGACATCCGCACCGAGCGAAAGTCGATCAAGCGGCAGATCGGCTACATGTCGCAGCTGTTCTCGCTCTACGCCGACCTCGAGGTGGAGGAGAACATCACCTTCTTCTCCCGGCTGTACGGCGTCCCGCGGCGACGCTGGACGGAGCGCCGGGAGTGGGTGCTCGAGATGGCGGGGCTCCAGGACCACCGCGACAGGCTCACCGGCGAGCTGCCCCTGGGCTGGAAGCAGCGTCTCGCCCTGGGCTGCGCGGTGCTGCACGAGCCACCGATCCTGTTCCTGGACGAGCCCACGTCGGGCGTCGACCCGGTCTCGCGGCGCAGCTTCTGGGAGCTGATCTACACCCTGTCGGAGGGCGGAACGACGGTGTTCGTCACCACCCACTACATGGAGGAGGCGGAGTACTGCGACCGCCTCGCGCTCATGAACCGGGGAACGCTCATCGCGCTCGACTCCCCCGCCGGGCTCAAGACCGGGATGGAGGAGCCGATCCTCGAGCTGCGGGTCGACGACGCCGCCCGGGCCATCGAGGCGCTCCGCGGCGCCACGGGCGTCGTGGAGGCGGCGATGTTCGGCCGGTCGCTGCACGTCACGGTCGCGGACGCCGGGGACGCCCGCCCCGCCATCGAGGAAGCCCTGGCACGGGCGGGGGTCGAGCTGCTGGGCATCGACACCGTGCCGCCCTCTCTCGAGGACGTCTTCGTCGCCCGGATCCGGGCCGCCGGTGGCGCCCCGGCGGACTGAGGAGGAACGATGAGCCGCACCCGGCTGCTGGCGGTGGCGCGCAAGGAGGTGATCCAGCTGCGGAGGGACACCCGCAGCCTCGTGCTCGCCTTCCTCCTGCCCGTGCTCCTCGTGGTCCTGTTCGGGTACGCGATCAGCTGGGACGTCGAGGACATCGGGATGGCCGTGCTCGACGAGGACGGTTCGGCCCGGAGCCGGGCGCTCCTCGCCGCCTTCGAGTCGTCCGGCTACTTCACGCTCGAGCGCCGGCTGGAGCGTCACTCCGAGATCGACGCGCTGCTCGATCGCGGATCCGTCATGCTCGTGCTCGTCGTCCCGCCGGACTTCGCCGCCGACCTCGATGCCGGGCGCCCCGCCGAGCTGCAGGCGCTGCTCGACGGATCGGACGCGAACACGGCCACCATCGCGCTCGGATACGCACGGGCGATCGTCCAGGAGTACTCCCGCGACGTCCGCCTGCGCGGCCGGACGACGACGCTGCCGGTGGGGACGGAGACGCGGGTGTGGTACAACGAGGAACTCGTCAGCCGCAACATGATCGTGCCTGGTCTCGTCGCGGTGATCATGATGATCATCGCCGCGATGCTCACGTCGCTCACGATCGCCCGCGAGTGGGAGAGGGGGACGATGGAGCAGCTCGCCTCCACCCCGGTCACCCGGACCGAGGTGGTGCTCGGCAAGCTGCTGCCCTACGTGGCGATCGGGCTCGTGGACGTGGTGCTGGTGAGCGTGGTCGGAGTCGTCCTGTTCGGCGTGCCGTTCCGCGGGAGCCCGGCTCTCCTCATGGCACTCTCGCTGGCCTTCATCGTGGGCGCGGCGGGGCTCGGGATGTTCATCTCGGCGGTCGCCCGCTCCCAGCTCCTGGCCACGCAGCTCGCCATGGTGCTCACCTTCCTGCCGGCCTTCCTGCTGTCCGGCTTCATGTACGCGATCGAGGTGATGCCGCCGGCGCTGCGCGCGATCACCTACCTGATCCCGGCGCGCTACTTCCTGGTCGTCACGCGCGGGATCTTCCTGAAGGGGGTGGGAGCCGACGTGCTCCGCGTGCAGGGCTTGCTGATGATCGGGTTCGCGGTAGTCGGGCTGCTCGCGGCGACGCTGGTCTTCCGGAAGCGGATCGAGCCGTGATCCGGAACTCCGATTCGATCGGCCGGGTGTGGGGCCTGGTGGTGAAGGAGTTCCGCCAGGTGTTCCGGGACCCCCGGATGGCGCGCGTCATCTTCATTTCGCCGCTCATCCAGCTCGTGGTGTTCGGCTACGCCGTCTCCACCGACCTCTGGCTCACGTCGACCTTCGTGGTCGACCACGACGGCTCGCGGGACTCGCGGGAGATGGTCGACGCTCTGAGCTCGTCGGGATTCTTCGAGGTGATGGGCCGCTCGGACCGGTCGGCCGACATCGTCCGTGCCCTGGACCACGGCGATGCGATCGTGGGACTGGAGATCCCGCCCGACTTCTCCTCGCGACTGCGGGAGCCGGGCGGCGCCCGGGTGCAGCTCCTGCTCGACGGAACGAACTCGAACACGGCCTCCGTCGCCCGGAGCTACGCGGAGCGGATCATCCAGGCGTGGGGGCTCGAGGCCGCGGGCGCCGCGGAGGAGCCGCTCGCCGTCGACCTGCGGGAGCGGGCGTGGTACAACCCGGACCTGGAGAGCCGCAACTACAACGTGCCGGCCGTAGTCGGGGCGCTCATCCTGCTCGTGTGCCTCCTCCTCACCTCGCTCGCCATCGTGCGGGAGCGGGAGATCGGGACGCTCGAACAGCTGCGCGTCAGCCCCCTCGAGTCGTGGGAGCTCATCGTCGGCAAGACTCTGCCGTTCGCCGTCGTCGGGCTCGTGGACCTCACGATCGTGACCACGGCCGCGCTGCTCTGGTTCGGGGTGCCGTTCCGGGGGAGCGTGATCTGGCTCCTGGCCTCGAGCGTTCTCTACCTCGCCTCCGGCCTCGGCCTGGGCCTCCTGATCTCGACGATCTCCAAGACGCAGCAGGAAGCGTTCATGGGCAGCTTCCTCGTCTTCATGCCGGCGATCCTGCTCTCGGGCTTCATGTTCCCGGTGAGCTCGATGCCGGCGAGCTTCCAGTGGCTGACCCTGCTGAACCCGGTCCGCCACTACATCGAGATCGTGCGGGCGATCTTCCTGAAGGGGGCGGGCGCCGCCGACATGTGGCCGCAGTACGCGTGGCTGGCGGCGCTCGGAGCCGGGCTGCTCTGGTACGCTTCGCGCCGGTTCCACCGCTCGACCGGCTGAGCCGCGGGGCCGGACCCGGCCGGCCGCGGGCGGGCGGCTCCATTCCGCGCGGCGGGTCAGCCGCGCTTGTACCACTCCAGCGAGAGGTCCGCCCGCGGCGCGATCCGCTCGCGCAGCTCCGCCCGCTCGGCCTCCGACATCGGCGCCTCCCTGGCCACCGCGGCGTTCGCCCGCACGAGCTCGGGACGCTCCATTCCGACGACGGCGACGCTCACGGGGAGGGACCACACGTACCGCAGGCACTCCTCGTGGGTGCAGATCCCGTCGCGCACGAGGCGGCCGTCCGCCGAGGTCTTCATCGCGATCACGCCGATGTCCCGCTCGGTCGCCGCGTCGACCAGCGCCCGCTGGAAGCTGCCCTGGTGCCAGTCGATCGGGTTGATCGGGAACTGCAGCGCGTCGAACTCCATCCCGGCGTCCCAGTGCTCGAGAGCCCGGCGGTGCGCCTCGGGCGTGACGTGCCCGGTGACGCCCGTGAACCGGACCAGGCCCTCTTCCTTCGCGCGCAGGATGTACTCCATCGCCCCGCCCGTCCCGAACGCCCGGTCCACGTCCTCGGGGCTCCTGATGCTGTGCAGCTGCCAGAGATCGAGATGGTCGATCCCGAGCCGCTCGAGACTTCCCTCGAGGTGGCGGCGGGCGCTCTCCGCGCTGCGGTCGCGCGGCGAGTGCGTCTTCGTCATCACGAGCACGTGCGGGCGTACCTCGCGCAGCGCGGCCCCGAGCCACCGCTCCGACGTTCCCGACTGGTAGCTCTCCGCGTTGTCGAAGAACCGGATCCCCTCCTCGATCGCGACCTCCACCAGCCGACGGGCCGCGCGCTCGGAGCCCGCGAGCCCGAGGTGGTGCCCGCCGAGGGCGAGGATCGGCACCTCGAGCCCGGTCCGCCCGAGGCGTCGGACCGGCAGCGGGGCTCGGCCCGGAGACCCTCGGACGACGGGGCCGCCGGACTCCCAGCGGCGGACCCCCGCCGTCCCTGCCAGCCCGGCGGCCAGGCCGCCGAGGACCGCGGCGAAGGCGCGCCGGTTCACGGGCCCGTCCCCTCTCCCGGGGCCGGCGTCCCCCCGGGCGGCCCGCCCTCCGCCTCCGGCAGCAGCGAGACCTGCACGTAGCGGTCGGGGCGGAGGTAGCGCCGCGCCGCCGCACCGATCCGCTCCCCCGTGAGCCCGGCCACGAGCTCGTCGTAAGCCACGATGAGCGAGAGGTCCTGTCCGTACCGGTCGTACGTCGTGATCGCGGAGAGCCAGAAGCCGTTGTCGCGCAGGTCCGTCTCCCGCTCGCGCCGCAGCGTCTCCTTCACCTTCGCGAGGTTGTCCGGGGAGGCGCCGTGCGCGGACAGGCTGTCGATCAGGACGAAGGCGGCGGCGGTCAGCTCGTCGAGCCGCTCCGGGTCCGTCCCGAAGCTGACGCGGACCCCGTACTGCCCCACCGGCTGCTTGCGGGGCGTGGCGTCGACGCTCGCGCCGTAGGTGCCGGAGAGCTCCTCCCGCAGGACCTCCCGCAGCATGATGTCGAGGACGTCGGCGGTGGAGGAGAGGAGGAAGGCCTCCTCCCGAGAGTAGTCGAACGGACCCGCGAACACGATCGCGGTCAGCGCCTTCGACTCGACGCCCTTGCGGACGATCCGCCGGATCACCCCGTCGGGCGGGCGGACGCCCGCGTCGCGCCAGCCGTCGCCGGCCTCGCCCGCCGGGAGGGAGGCCAGATAGCGCTCGACGAGCGGACGCAGATCCTCGGGGTCGAACGACCCGACGAACGTGAACGTGAAGTCGCCGACTCCCGCGAACCGCTCCCGGTAGAAGGCGAGCGCCTCGTCGAGGTCGACTTCCCGCAGCTGCTCCGTCGTGGGCGGGCGGCGGCGAGGGTGATGGTCCGCCAGCAGCACGACCATCGTGTCGGACCAGGTCGCCTCGGGGCTCGCCCCGCGATTCGCGAGCACCGTCTCGAGCCGCGACATGAGGGAGCCGTACGCGACCGTGTCGCGGCGCGGCTCCGTGATGTAGAGGTGCACGAGCTGCAGCAGGGTCTCGAGGTCGCGCGGCGAAGCCGAGCCGCCGATCCCCGCCTCGAGCTCCCCGATGAACGGGCTCGCGGAGACGGCCTTTCCGGCGAGCTGCTTCTGGAGGTCGACGGCTCCGAACCCGCCCGCCCCGCCGGCGGAGACGATGCTGGATGCCCACGTCGCGGAGACGAAGGAGGAGTCGGGGGCCAGCGACGTCCCGCCGGGGGCGTACGCGCTGAACAGCACCTGGTCCTGCTTGAAGTCCGTCGGCTTGAGCAGAACGCGGGCCCCGTTGCTCAGGCGCCACTCCGTGACGCCGACCGCCTCGACCCGCGCCTCCGAGACGACGGCGCCGGGAGACGGGAGCCCGGCGAGCAGCGGCGCCTCACCGGGCCCCTCCTCCCACGGCTCGACCGGCCCGGTCCCGGCCCTGGCGAACGCTGCGAGCAGCGCCTCCTCGGGCACCTCGTCGACCGCCGGCTCGCCCGGGACCGACGCCAGGATCACGCGGTCCCGGTCCCGGATCCAGTCCTTCCCGAGCCGGTTCACCTCCTCCAGCCCGATCTCCGGCAGGAACCGACGGACGAGGGCGTACTCGTAGGCGATTCCGGGAATCGGCTCGTCCTCGAGGAAGGCCCGGACGTACTCGTCGGCGTGCCCGGAGGACTCGGACTTCTCGCGCTCCTCGAAGGCCCGCTCGTAGGCCCGGAGCATGTCCGCCTTCTGCCGCTCGAGCTCGTCCTCCGTGAAGCCCCAGGCGTCCAGCCGCCTCGCCTCCACCAGCAGCCGCTCGAGCGCCGGCCCGATCCGATCCGGCTGCGCCGCGGCGCCGAGCTGGAAGGCGTCCGTTCCTCGGACGAGAGAGCCCTTGCCGCCGCCCGCCGACAGGAACGGCGGGTCCGCCGAGCTCTGCGTGATCTCGAAGAAGCGGAAGTTCATCATCGAGCCCCAGCTCGCTTCGATCAGCGCCCGCCGATAGTCGGCGTGCGTCCCCTGCGGCGACGGGGGCAGCTTCCAGACGACCGCGACGCTCGCCAGCGTCAGCTCCGGGTCGGCGACCGAGGAGACGAGCGTCCCGGCGTGCTCCGGCACGTCGAACCCCGGCCGCGAGCGGGGATCGTGCGGCCCCCGCAGCTCCCCGAACAGCTCGCGGATCCGCGCCTCGATCTCCTCGCCGTCGAAGTCCCCGACGGCGACGACGGCCATCAGGTCGGGGCGGTACCACTCGCGGTAGAACCGGCGGAGCGTCCCGTGCTCGAAGCCGCGCAGGACCTCCGGGTCGCCGATCGGGAGGCGCTCCGCGTAGCGGCTGCCGTGGAACAGGACCGGGAACTGCCGGTCGCGGACCCGCGAGGACGCCCCGCGTCCGAGCCGCCATTCCTCCAGCACGACGCCGCGCTCCCGTTCCACCTCGGCGGAGTCGAAGGCGATCGCGCCAGCCCACTCGAGGAGGATCCGCAGCCCGGTGTCGAGCACGTCCGCCGAGTCGGTGGGAACGCGGAGCTGGTAGACGGTCTCGTCGAAGCTCGTGTAGGCGTTGATCTCCGGCCCGAACCGCATCCCGACGCGCTCGAGGTAGTCGACCAGCTCCTGCTTCTCGAAGCTCTGCGTGCCGTTGAAGGCCATGTGCGCCACGAAGTGGACGAGCCCTCGCTGATCTTCGGCCCCGAGCACCGACCCGGGGTCGACGGCGAGCCGGAGCTCCGCCCGGCGCTCGGGCCGGCCGT
>JAWOIN010000142.1:0-14820 GCA_046484665.1 Gemmatimonadota bacterium | reverse complement strand
ACCCTGCGCGCGAACCAGATCGAGTGCGGGATCGACAGCGAGGGGAACGTCTGCGCGAACGTGTTCAACAGCCCGACGGCGGCCGGCGGCGCCTGGCCCGTCGGAACCCCGAACGCCTACATCTTCAACACCGGCCTGCAGATCGCCGGGATCATGGGACCGGACGGCGGCCCCTGGGCGAACGACACCGTCGGCGCCTACTTCTTCGACGCCCGCGGCACCCAGCCCAGCGGCTCGGCGCTCACGGACATCTACAGCTCGCTCGACCCGGACGACGTGGCGAACTGGCCGGACGAGCCGGGCCGGGACGCGTATATTCGGGACGCGAGCCTCTACAACGACGCGCTGCTCGGCCGGGTGTCGGTCTCCCAGCAGGACACCTGGGTGCAGTACTGGGACGCCGATCCGACCCGGATCACGAACCGCCAGCACCCGATGGGGATCAAGGTCACGCAGCGGAGCCTGGCCTGGAACTATCCGGCCGGCAACGAGTCGATCCTCTACTTCATCTACGACTTCGAGAACGCGACGAACGACCCCGTCTTCCAGTCCGCGAACGAGCTCCAGTTCTTCGGCGGCGACAACCGGCTGCCGGACGGGGGGATCACGATCAGCGAGCTCTACGCGGCGTTCTCGACGGACATGGACGTCGCGGACGCGGGCGACAACTTCTCGAGCGCCGTGCTGCCGTTCGACCTCGGCATGTCCTACCACGGCCGGTTCGAGGCCCCTACGTTCACGTACTCGCCCGACATCTTCTTCCCGCCGTTCTTCACGAACGCGCCGGGCATCGTCGGCGTGAAGTACCTGCGCAGCCCGTTCCGGCCGGGCGTCGAACCCCCCGAGGAAGTGGGGCTGACGCTGTTCTCGGCCACGCTGAACCTGGGCACGGGCTTCCCGGACCCGGTCGGCGACAAGCAGCTGTGGCGCTACCTGTCCGGCAACGTGAACCCGGCGGCGGGCGACAACCCCTGCTCCGAGACGCCCGAGGTCGACACGGGGATCCCCGAGACGACCGAGCGCTCGATCTGTTTCCTCTACCAGACGCTCGCGGACACCCGGTTCTACCAGTCGTCTGGCCCCTTCACCCTCGCCCCGGGCGAGTCGGCCACGATCGTCGTGGCCTACATCATCGCCGCGACCGTCCAGACGGTGCCGCGTGGCCCGTTTCAGGGTCCCAGCGGGATCGTCCCCGGCGCCATCAACAACCCGGGCACGCCGTCGTTCCACCCCGGCTTCCCGAGCGCGCGCGGCTGCGACGTGAACGGGCAGAACTGCTCGGTGGTGGACAACGCGAACGTGGTGAAGCCGCTCGAATTGGGAGCGGGCTGGATCGAGTACACGGGCCCGGCCCCGTCGGGCCGCGGCGGCGGAGCCCTCGAGGGCCCGGAGAATAAGCTTCCGGTGTTCGACGAGTCCGGTCAGCCGTACTTCGATGTCGTCCCGGGCAGCCTGCTCGGGAAGTCCCTCGTCGCGCAGACGATCTTCGACAACAAGTTCCTGCTCGGCTTCTCGCCGGAGCAGCCGAACTTCTGGATGGTGCCGGGGAACGGCCAGGTGACGGTGCTCTGGGCCCCGAGCGCCACGGAAAATCTCGGCGACCCGTTCTTCGTCGTCGCGGGCGACGAGGCGAGCGCCCTGTTCAACCCCAACTACCGCGAGTTCGATGTCGAGGGCTACCGGGTCTGGCGCGGCACGACGCCGTCCGACCTCCAGCTCATCGGGCAGTTCGACTACGAGAACACGACGTCGACGGGCGAGCCCGCTACGTTCACGGACCTGACGTGCGAGACGCTCCTCCCCTCCGAGGACATGCACGACTATTCGCCCTCGACCCCCGCGGGGACGGTCTTCGGCTTCGTGGCGGGCGAGGTGTGCCCGGAGGACTACGAGAAGACGGTTCTGATCAACAACAACCTCGTGTTCAACAACGGGTCGGCGGGCGGATCGCCGGGCGCCGGAGTCGTTCGGCTCCTGGACGGCAGCGCCCTCGGGACCCATCTGATCACGGCGGGCGTCGACGACTGGGTCGGCACGCCGATGGGCGACACGGGCGTTCCGTTCGCCTTCGTCGACAACGACGTCGTCAACAACTTCACGTACTTCTACGCGGTCTCCGCGTTCGACGTGAACTCGCCGGCCTCGGGTCCCTACACGCTCGCCTCGTCGCGCGTCGCGAACCCCGTGACGCCGCGGAACGACGAGCAGAACCTGCAGACGACGACGCTCCAGTCGTTCATCGCGGGCGACGACGGCGTCGCGCTCGACCCGTCGGCTCCGATGCCGGCGATCGACCCGGAGAACGGGACGTTCGCGGGCCCGATTCCGCCGACGAACGGTCTCACGAACGGTTTCGCGCCGCTCGTTCCACGCCTGCTCGGGCAGTTCGACTTCACGGCGCGGATCGACAGCTTCAAGCCCGACACCCCGGCGCGCGCACTCTGCGTCGGAGGCGTCTTCGCCTTCCAGGGCGTCTGCGCCCGCGTCTACCTGACGGTGAACGGCGCGCCGGTCGAGGTCCCGATCGACATCTCGAACTGGGCGCAGTTCGGCCGGGCGAACTTCACGACGGCGCAGCTCGTGAACGGGTCGGTGCCGTTCGACGCGGACGCGCTGGCGGACTTCGGGATTCCGGCCGGCCAGAGCGGTGCGGTGACGTCGTTCGCGCAGCAGGACGAGTCGATCAACCTCATCAACTGGGAGGGCCAGCAGAACCGCCGCGGCGCGCGGGCGCGGGTCATTCACGGCGGAATGCGCTGGTTCAGCGGCACCGAGGAGACGACCCCGGATCCCACGAAGTTCATCCGGAACGGCCACCTGAACGAGGTCGACTCCGTCTGGGTGCCGATCCACCACACGAACATCGGCCCGGGCACGACGGAGCAGCTCGCGAACTCGGGCAGCGTCCAGTACCTGGGGTACTACCTCGCGCACCTCGGCCGCGCGGCGGACATCAGGGTCACGTGGCAGGGCGGTACGGTCGCGGTGCGTGACGTGACGCACAACGTGGACGTGCCGTTCAGCGGCGAGTACGGCTCCTCGTGGGGCTTCCTCAACGCGGATGCGGACGGGGACGGCGTGATCTCGTGGTGGGACCGCTTCTGCGTCGGCGAGGCGATGACGGCGGAGTACGCCCTCGTGTTCGGGGCGTACTGCGACCCGGTCCTCCTCGAAGACACGCCGGAGCTCACGACGGTCGCGCTGAACACGGCGGGCGACCCGACGACGGGAACGACGGCCACGGGCTTCGCGCTCTACCTGAACGCCGAGGTCCACTTCTTCGCGACCGACGCGCTTCCGCCTGACGGGACGGTGTGGACGCTGCGCTCCTACAGCGGCACGGTGCGCTCGAACAGCGCGACCTACGACACGGACGACCCGGCCGGTTACACGTACCTCGAGGTTTGGGACCCGGCGTCCGAGGGCACGGGAGTCGGCAAGCGACCTCCGATGATCCCGGGCCTGGAGATCGCGTGGCTCTCGGAAGCCGCGACCGCGGTGACGGCCACCACGGACCTGCGGAACGTCCACACGGTGCCGGACCCGTACCTGGCGACGAGCCAGTACGACCGGTCGCCGACGAGCAAGCAGCTGATGTTCGTGAATCTGCCGCCTCGGGCCACGATCCGGATCTACACGCTGACCGGCGTGCTCGTGGACCAGATCGAGCACGATGACATCACCGGCGGCGGCCGCACGGTCTGGGGGCTCCGGAACCGGAACAACCAGTTCGTGGCGAGCGGCGTCTACTTCTACCACGTCGTGACGCCGGAGGGCGCCGAGCGCGTGGGCAAGTTCACGATCGTGAATTTCGCGGGTCAGAACTAAGAAGAAACCGACCCCCGGAGCGGGGGCCCCCGGGCCCCCGCTCCGGACAAAGACCAGCTCCCTAGGAGGTCTTCATGCGGCTGCTCAAGCGAACGGTGACTGCCGTCGCCCTGGTCGTCGGCGCGCCCGCTCTGCTGTGGGCGCAGGAGACGCCGATCGATCCGGACAACCCGGTGCGTGTAGCTTCTGAAACCACGGGGTTCGGCACCGTCTCCGGCGAGTTCCTGCAGTTCGGAGCGAGCGCGCGCGGCATGGCGCTCGGCGGCGGCGCGTCGACGATCGTCGACGACGTGAGCGCCTTGCACTACAACCCGGCGAACCTCGTCTTCCTGCCGGGTCCGCAGGCGGCGCTCACCGTGATGCCGTATTTCGCGGACACGGACTACTACTGGGCCGGGCTCGCCTTCCCGTTCTCCGACAACGACTTCGGGATGGGCGTGTTCCTCGGCCGCTTCGGGTTCGGCGACCAGCCGATCTACACGGAGGCGGACGAGAACGGGCTGTCCGGCGAGACGTACAATGTGAACGAGGTCGTGGCGGGGGTGTCCTTCGCCCACGCCTTCATCGACCGGTTCTCGGCGGGCGCCACCGTGAAGTACATCACGGACGACCTGGCGGGCGGCGCTCTCGCCGGGGCCCGGGCCTCGACGATCGCGATCGACTTCGGGGTCAACTTCCACAGCGAGCTGCTTGACCGGCCGGTCGCCCTCGCGTTCGTGGTCCAGAACCTGGGCGGCACCCTGGCGCACTCGGGCGACGCCCTCCGCTTCCGCGACTTCAACCAGAGCGGCTCCGACCCGAACCTGCCGGACCAGCGTGTCGACCCGCCCTTCGCGAATTACGACTCGGACGCCTTCCCGCTGCCCCGGCTCCTGCGGATCGGGCTCAACTACGACCTGATCACGAACGAGCAGTTCCGGCTGTCGATGCTCGGCGACTTCGTGGAGTCGAACAACCAGAAGGCGCAGTTCAGCGTCGGCAGCGAGCTCGCGTGGGTCAGCCAGGACGGCCCGATCGGGGCCTGGCTGCGCGGCTCGTACACGACGCAGCCGGACAACGACGACGTCAGCGGGATCGGGATCGAGCCGGACAACGAGGGCATGGACGGCCTCGCGTTCGGCGGCGGGCTGTTCTACCGGCTCTCCGACCGGTACCGTCTCCAGCTCGACTACGCGTACCGGCACTTCGGCGCCCTCGGCAGCGTGGACGCGTTCACGTTCACGATCGGCTGGGAGTGACCTGAGCCCATGACCCGGTCGAGCCGTTCCGGACCGACGTCGCGGGGGCGCCCCCGGGTGTCCCGCCTGCGGCGCTGGTCCCACGGCGCCCTTCTCGGCCTCGGCCTGATCGCCACGGCGGCGTTCGCCGTGCGCGGGCAGGAGCCCGCGGGTTCCAGCGGGCTCGAGGCGACGCTCGTCCGCAGCTGGGCGGGTGACGGGGTGACGCTCGTGGATGGTCTCGTGCACGTCCCCCTGGGGATGCTCGCGGCGGCCACCACGGGCGCGTATCGCTTCGAGCTTCTCGTGAGCGATGCGGAGGGGAACGCGCTCTTCCGGGATTCCTGGGTCCGCGAGGTGAGCGGGAGGGCCGCCGCCTACGTCGGGGCCGACGCGTCCTACATGCTCGAGTCGTTCAGCTTCGGGCTCCGGTCCGGAGCTTACGAGGTGGAGATCCGCGCGTATCCGACGGATGCCGCGGATCTCGGGGTCCGGGAGTCGATCGCGCTCGAGGCCTTCGCCGACCGGCCGATCGCTTCGGACCTCATCCTCTCGACCCGGGTGCAGCCGCTGGACGAGTCCGGCGGAGGGAGCTGGTCGGTTTCGCGCGGCGGCTTCGGCATCCGTGCGGCGGCCCGCACCGTGATCCTCGCTAACGAACCGAATCTCTACTATTATATAGAGTTGTACGGGGACGAGGCGGAGTCGACGGTCTCGGCGGGAGCGGAGATCCGGAACGCCGCCGGAGCGAGCCTGTTCCGCACCCCGAACAGCGTCGTGACCGTGACTCCCGGGGGCCGCCCGTTCACGGGCCGGCTCCCGCTCGCCGGTCTTCCGGCCGGCGAATACGAGCTCGTGATGACCCTCGAGAGCGAGGGCGCCGGGAGTCTCGTCCGCGCCGCGCCCTTCGAGCTGCGGGAGTCCGCTCCGCGGGATCTCGTCGCCTCGTCGGGCGGGTCGGAGCTCGAGGAGTACTTCGGCTCCCTGTCGGACAAGGAGCTGGCCGAGACCTTCGGCGGGATCGGGGCTCTCGTCACGGAGGCGGAGCGCCGGACGTACGAGGCCCTGCCGCCGGACGCGAAGCGCCGGTACCTCGTGGACTTCTTCAGCCGTCGCGACCCGAATCCAGCGGTGGCCGGGAACCGGTTCCTCGATGAGTATCTCGAGCGGATCTCGGTCATCCGGTCCCGGTACGGGGAACGGGTCGGGACCGGCGAGCGGATGCCCTGGACGACCGACATGGGGAAGGTCTACCTCGCCTACGGGGAGCCCATGAATCGGATCGTGAACCACAACCCGGCGGACGAGGGACAGCCCACGGCCGTCGCGGGGGCAGGCGGCTTCGGCGGCGAGCCCCCGTACGAAATCTGGCAGTACCAGAGCACGGGCTTCGTCTACCTGTTCATCGAAGAGAACCGTTTCGACGCGTGGCGGCTGGTCTTCACGACGGACCCGAAGATCCAGTCCCTGGCCGACTGGAGACGGAGGATCGGTCCATCGGCCGCGCGCGACCTGACGTCGAACTTCGGCATCGTGCCCGATCTGTGATGGATCGGGCTGGATACGCGTCCGCACGCCGGTCCGCGGAACGGCGACATTCGGAGAGTGAGGGAACCATGAGAGTTGGCTTCGTTCGAAACGTCGGGCTCGCCGCTCTGGGCCTCGCCGTTGTGGCCCTCGCAGCCTGCAACGACGACCCGCTCGGCTTCGACAAGGACACGACGACCGACATGTTCGTCAACCCGTCGGTGATGGTCGTGCCGGCGGGTCGGGTCTCGAAGCTGCAGAGCCGGGCGCTCAACGAGGGCGGCGAACCCACCTTCGCAGCCGTCGAGGCCACCGTCTCGCCCGCGTGCGTGACGGTAGTGCCTGACCCGGAAGCGACGAATCTGAATCCTCCCGGCCTGTTCGTGGTGACGGGCCTGAACGCGCTCGGCCAGTGCACGATCACGCTGACCTCGGGCGGAGTGACGAAGGAGGTCGCCGTCACGGTCGTGACGGACGGGATCGAGCTCGTGAATCCGCCCTCGACGCTCGAGTTCGAGGCCACGGTTCAGTTGACGGCGCGCCTGTTGAGCTTCGACGGTCAGACCGTGACTCCGTTCGCCGCGACCGACGCGGTCTGGACGTCGGATGACCCATCCGTCGCGTCCGTGGACGAGACCGGCCTGGTGACGGGCGTCGCCGCGGGCATCGCGACGATCGAGGTCTGCTGGTCGGGCACCGCCGCGACGGGGACGGCCGGCCTCAACGTGACGCGCTGCGACGACGTGACGATCGAGGTCGTGGTGCCGGCGCCGACGCTGAATTCGGTCACCCCGTCGACCGGCGTGGTCGGCGAGGTCGTGACGCTCGACCTGACCGGGCTTCTCGACGTGCACACCGTGTTCATCGACGGGATTGCTCTCGACCCGATCTTCATCGAGTCCTTCGATGCGGTCGCGGACGAGGTCGTGTTCTGGTGGCCGTTCAACGGCATCGGCGAGCACACGATCACGGTGGGGTCGACCGCGACGCCGTCGAACGCCGTGACGTTCGAGCTGACGTCCGAAGGCTCGGCCGACGATCCGGCCTACCTGGATCCGGCCACGGCGCCGACGGAGACGCTGCCGTTCAAGAAGGTCGCGTACCTGAGCCCGGACGCCCTGGACCACTTCTACAGGATCGTTCTGGCAGCGCCGACGACGATCGTGATCGATCTCGACTGGGATTCGGGGTCGGACTTCGACATTCTGGTCGTCGATGATGCGTTCAGCTTCTTCTGCTTCGACGGTGCAACGGGCGCTCAGCCGGAGCAATCGGTCTGCTCGCTGCCCGCGGGGTCGTTCCTGATCTGGATCAACGACTACGACGCGACGGTCGGCACTTATGTGCTCGAGGCTGCCGTTCAGTAGTCCGTCTTGAAACGTGTCCCGTGAGGGACGCGGAGTGAGCGAGCGGGGGCCCTCCGGGGCTCCCGCTCGCGTTTCGGGATCCCGCGCGCGAACCGGTGAGCCGGCGGAACGGAAAGGAATGACGACACGTGGCGCGGGATCGGGAGTCGATGTCGCCGTCTCGCTCGGCTCGAACCTCGGGGACAGGAGGGCGCTGGTACTCGAGGGCGTCCGGGCCCTGAGGCACGCGCTCGACAGGCTCCGGGTCTCCTCCCTCTACGAGACGGAGCCGCGATACGTCGAGGACCAGCCGCGCTTTCTGAACGCGTGCGCGACCGGCCGGACCCGCCTCGCGCCGCGTCAGCTCCTCTCCTGGCTGCAGGACGCGGAGCGGGCGGCCGGCCGCCGCCGGACGGACGAGCGTAACGGCCCGCGCACGCTCGACCTCGATCTGCTCCTGTACGGGGATCGCGTGATCGAGGAGCGGGGGCTCTCCGTCCCGCATCCGGGCCTCCGCGAACGGGGGTTCGTCCTCGTCCCGCTCGCGGAGATCGCGGGCGACTGGATCGTGCCGGCGAGCGACGGGCACCCGGCGGCGTCCGTCGCAGCGCTCGCGGAGCGCGTGGGGGCGGACGGGGTGGAGCGGCAGCCCCCGGAGCCGGCCGGGTGAGGAGAATCGGCCGACCGGCGGCGCTCTTTGCCGCCCTGCTCGCCGTTCCGGCCTGCTCGGGCGGGTCCGGAGACGCCGAGGGGTGGTCCGGGGCGGAGCGGTCCGCGGCGGAGGCGCTCGAGGCCCGCGCCGCCGTGCTGCTCCCAGAGATCGAGACGCTGGCCGGGCTGCCCGCACGGGCGCCGATCGCGACGGGACTCCGCTCCCGGGAGGAGCTCGAGGCGTACCTCGCAGCCGAGCTGGAGCGGCAGCTTCCGGCCGGGAAGGCGGCGGCGGTGGTCCGCGTCTACGCGCGGCTCGGGCTCGTGCCCGCGGATCTCGACCTCGCGCCGCTCCTCCGCGCCCTGCTGCTCGAGCAGGTGGTGGGGTACTACGACCCCGCGCGGGACACCCTCTACGTCGTCTCGGGGGTGGACTCGGCGCTGGTCGAGCTCGTGCTCGCTCACGAGATGGTCCACGCGCTCCAGGACCAGTACCAGGACCTCGACTCGCTGATGCGCGCGAACCTCGACCGCAACGACCGGGCGACGGCGGCACAGGCGGCCCTCGAGGGCCACGCGACGCTCGCCATGCTCGAGTGGCAGCTCGCCCGCCTCACGGGCGGGACGTTCGACTGGGAGGACCTGCCCGACCTGTCGTCCCTCGCCGACGGGGAGCTGGTCGAGGCCGCGGGGCTCGAGATGCCGGAGCTGGCGGCGGCTCCGCGGGTCGTC
Organism: Gemmatimonadota bacterium; assembly: GCA_046484665.1. Taxonomy (GTDB): domain Bacteria; phylum Gemmatimonadota; class Gemmatimonadetes; order Palauibacterales; family Palauibacteraceae; genus Carthagonibacter. The sequence goes on along the minus strand of JAWOIN010000142.1, from coordinate 5,519 downwards.
CGCGAGTCGCTCCTCTTCCCGTACGTGGGAGGACTGCTCTACGCACGGGCGCGGAACCGGGCGGTCGGGGGCCGGAGCGCGCCGCTCGGGGCCGCGATGCCGACCTCGACGGAACAGGTGCTGCACCCGGAACGCTCGTTCGGCGAGGATCGGGACGAGCCGACCCCGCTCCAGCTCGACGCGCCGCCGCCCGGCGGCTGGCGGGAGGTCCGCGCGGACGGCCTCGGGGAGCTGGAGGTGCGGATCTGGCTGGAGGAGCTGCTGGGGGACCGGGACCGGGCCGCGCGCGCCGCCGGGGGCTGGGACGGCGACCGGTACCGGCTGCTGGAGGGGCCCGGGGGGGAGGCCCTGCTCTGGGTCACGGCGTGGGACACGGAGGAGGATGCGGCGGAGTTCGCGGCGGCCGCCCGGGACGCGCTGGCGCGCCGGTACGGCGATGGCCCGCGCGGCGACGGAGGGAAGCGGCGCTCCCTGACGGTCCGGCCCGGCGATCTCGACGGGGTTCCGATCGTGACCGTCCTCGACGCGCCGGAGGGCGCTCCCGCGGCGGCGCTCTCGGCGGCCGCCCGGGCGGCTCGCGTGTCCTCCGGCCAGGACGCCTCCGGATCGGAGCCGGGGCCGTGAGCGTCGTCGAGGTCCGCGTGCCCGGGACCGCGGAGCGCGGCTACTCCGTGATCGTGGAGCCGGGCGGCCTCGTCCGGCTCGGCGAGCTCTGCGCGGAGCGGGCGCCGGCTCACCGCTACGCCGTGATCGCCGACAGCCGGGTGGCGCAGCTCTACGGCGGGGCGGCCCTCGCCGCCCTCGCCTCGGCGGGACTCGACGCCGACCTGCTCCCGTTTCCCGCCGGGGAGTGGAACAAGTCGCGCGAGGCGTGGGCGGAGCTCTCCGACGCGATGCTGGCGCGCGGCCTCGGGCGGGACGCGGTCGTGGTCGCGCTCGGGGGCGGCGTGACGGGGGACCTCGCCGGCTTCGTCGCCGCTACCTTCATGCGCGGCGTGCCGGTCGTGCAGGTCCCGACGACGCTGCTCGCCATGCTCGACAGCTCGGTGGGGGGCAAGACGGGAGTGGACACGCACGCCGCCAAGAACGCGATCGGCGCGTTCCACCACCCCGAGCTCGTGCTCGTGGACCCCGCGCTGCTCGCCACGCTGCCCCCCTTCCAGCGGAGGTCGGGGCTGGCCGAGGGGGTGAAGGTGGCGGCGATGCGCGACGCGCAGCTGTTCGGCTGGATCGAGCAGCGGGCGGCCGGGCTGGCCGGGGGCGAGCCGACGGCCGTGGCCGGGCTGATCGAGCGGGGCGTGGCGCTCAAGGCGGAAGTCGTGGCGGAGGACCCGCTCGAGTGCGGGACCCGGGCGATCCTGAACTTCGGGCACACGGTCGGGCACGCGCTCGAGTCGCTCTCCGGCTTCTCGCTCCTGCACGGGGAGGCCGTGGCCCTGGGCATGTGGCTCGAGGCGAGAGTCGGCGAGAGCCTCGGGATCACGGAGGAGGGCACGGCGGGGCGCCTGCGGGCCGTCCTGGCGGCCTGCGGGCTCCCGGAGGAGATCGACCCGGACTGGACGGCCAGGGCGATCCTGGAGGCCGCCAGGCCTGACAAGAAGGCGCGCGGCGGAGAGCCCAAATGGGCGCTGCCCGCCCGGATCGGCGCCGCCGCGCTCGATGCGGAGGGCCGTCCGACGCACGCGATTCCCGCCGGAACCTGCGCCCGGGTGCTCGCGGCGGCTTTACGAAGCGCCTCCGAAGTGCCAGATTCCCCGGCGTGATGGACGAGACACACCCACGCGAGGGCCAGCGCCTTCCCGTCCCGGGAGGGCGCATCTGTTCGTGACCCCGGACCTCCCGGGCGTCGCCGGCGCGTTCCAGGCGCAGGCGGAGCGGCGCCCGGCCGCGACCTTCCTCCGGTTCCGCGATGACCGCTGGACGTGGGCCGACGCCTCGGCCCAGGCCCACGCCCTCGCGTGCGCCCTGCAGAACCTCGGCCTCGAGAAGGGCGACCGGATCGGGATCAACCTCCCGAACTGGCCGGAGTTCGTTCTCAGCGTGCTCGCCGCGGCGGAGCTGGGCGCCACGGTGGTGCCGCTGAGCCCGTCGCTCGCGCCGCGCGACCTGCAGTTCGTGCTGCGGACCACCGAGTGCGCCGCCGTGGTCACCGCGGAGCGCTGCGGGTCCGTGGACTACCTCGAGCTGTTCGAGGGGATGCTGTCCGACCTCCCGGACCTCCAGTACCTGGTGACGGTGGGCGAGGAGGACCTGTGGTACGACGACCGGGTCTTCCAGTTCGAGGACCTCGTGTCGGCGGGCCGCGGCCGGGTGCTGAGCCCGGTCGAGGTCGCGGATGACGACCCCGCGGCGATCCTGTACACGGCCGGGACGTCGCAGAAGCAGAAGGGCGTCGTGCTGTCGCACGCGAACCTGCTGTGGACGGCGGAGCGGACCGCGAGGGCGCTGCGGCTCGATCCCGACGATGCGACCCTCTGCGTGGTGCCGCTCTCGAACATCTTCGGCCTCGGCACCGCGTTCCTGACCTCCGTGATGGCAGGGGCGGGGCTGGGGCTCGTCGAGCGCTTCACGGCGGCCGAGACGCTGGACCGGGTCGAGCAGTGGAGACCGACGGTCCTGCACGGCGTGCCCACGGTGTTCGTGCTGCTCCGGCGGGAGCTGGTCGGGAGGGCGGCGGATCTTTCGTCGCTGCGGACCGGTATCATCGCCGGTGCTCCCGTCCCGCCCGAGCTCGCGAGGGCCGTCCGCGAGGAGATTGTCCCCGACGTCGAGATCGCCTACGGGTTGACGGAGACGTCGCCGACGGTGACGATCACGTCCCCGACGGACGGGGAGGCGAGGTCGGAGACGACCGGGCGGCCCCTCGACGGGGTGGAGATTCGGATCCTCGGCGACGGGGGCCCGGCTCCGGCCGGCGCGACCGGCGAGATCGCGGTCCGCGGACCGAACGTGATGCTGGGGTACTTCCGGCAGCCCGCCGCCACCCGCGCCGCGGTCACCGCGGACGGGTACCTCCGGACGGGCGACCTCGGGACGATCGATCCTTCCGGCCACCTCCGGGTGGTGGGACGCCTGAGCGACGTGATCCTGCGGGGCGGATACGGCGTCCATCCGCGGGAGGTGGAGGACCAGCTGCGCTCGCTGCCGGCCGTCCAGGAGGCGGCGGTGGTGGGAGTGCCGAACGAGGTGCTGGGCGAGATCGTCTGCGCCTGCGTGGTGCCGGTGGAGGGCGCGCTCGTCACCGAGGAGGAAGTCCGCGATCTGTGCCGGCCGGCGCTCGCGGAGTTCAAGCTTCCGGACGTCGTGATGTTCTTCGACGAGCTCCCGGAAGCGGAGAACGGCCGGGCGCGCCGGGCCGAGCTGGTCCGGATCATGAAGCTGCGCCTCGCCGAAGGAAGCCGTCCGCCGGACTGAGACCGGCGGACACGAGACGGAGAGACCCGACGCACCGTCCCCTCCGGGAACGCCCGGAGGCGAGGTCGACGGGCCTCTCGCCCGCTCAGCGAGCGGGTTCTACGAAACGAAGGAAGTAGAACGAGAGGAATGAACGAATCCTACATGCGCGCGCCGCACAGGCGCTCGGGGGCCGAAGACAGTTCCACGAACGCGGCCCTGCTCATCGATTTCGACAACGTGACGATGGGGATCCGGTCCAACCTGGGCCACGAGCTCCGCAAGCTGCTGGACTCGGAGATGATCCGGGGCAAGGTGGCCGTGCAGCGGGCTTACGCCGACTGGCGGCGCTATCCGCAGTACATCGTCCCGCTGTCGGAGGCATCGATCGACCTGATCTTCGCCCCGGCCTACGGCTCCTCGAAGAAGAACGCGACGGACATCCGGCTCGCGATCGACGCGCTGGAGCTGGTGTTCACGCGGCCGGAGATCGGCACCTACATCCTGCTCTCCGGCGACTCCGACTTCTCGAGCCTGGTGCTCAAGCTGAAGGAGTACGGGAAGTACGTGATCGGAGTCGGAATGCAGGAGTCGAGCTCCGACCTGCTCGTCCAGAACTGCGACGAGTACTACAGCTACAACAGCATCTCGGGGCTCACCTCCGCCGCCGAGGCGGGCGCCGTGAAGCACGACCCGTGGGTGCTCGCGGCCCGGGCGATCCGCCGGATGGTGGAGCGCGGCGACGTGATGCGCTCCGACCGGTTCAAGCAGGTGATGCTCGAGCTCGACGGCTCGTTCGACGAGAAGGACGTCGGGTTCAGCAAGTTCAACCGGTTCGTCACCGAGGCGGCCTCGCGCGGCATCGTGGTCCTCGAGAAGGCCGCCAACGGACAGTACGAGGTCGGGGCCGGGCCCCGCGCGACGAACGTGTCGGACGGCTCCGCGCCGCCCGAGGACAGGCCGTCCGCGTCTCCCGCCTCCTCCCGGTCGAGCGGCTCCGGGGAGACGCGCGAGCAGTCGCGCGAGCGTCGGTCCCGGGGGCGCTCGCGGAGCAGGCGGGAGGAGAGCCGCGAGCGCACCTCCCGGCAGAAGGCCCCTCCCGCCCCGGAGGAGACGCCCGAAGTGGACGAGGACCGGCTGCGCGCCGCCTATCGCCTGCTGCAGGACGTCACGGTCGAGCTGGCCGGGCCGGGAGAGCCCGTGCGGGACTCCGAGGTGAAGCGACGGATGCTCGAGAAGGACGGGAAGTTCGACGAGGGAGCGCTCGGCTTCCGGAAGTTCAGCCGTTTCCTCCGGCAGGCGCACGACGAGGAGATGATCGACCTCGAGCGCGGGCCCGAGGGCAACTACCTCGTCTCTCCGGCCGGTGACGGCGCCCGGTCCGGGGCCCGAAGCCCGGGCGAGGTCGGCGGCGCGCGCGCGCCCGACCGGTCGGAGCCGGACCGCCCCGAAGCGGAGTCGAGGCCCCGCGGTCGCGGGCGAGAGCCGCGCCGTGGCGGGCGGGCCCGGGACCGCGCCGGACGGGAGCCCGGGCACGAAAGGCCGGAGGAACCCGCGGCGGAGCGCCGGGCCGGGCCGGAGCCCGAGCGGCGGGCCGAACGGGAGCCGGAGCTCGAGCCGAGGGCCGAGGCCCCGGCGGAGCGGGCCGGGCACGACGAATCCGACGCGGCCGCAGCGCCGACGACGAAGCCGGAATCCGGCCCGGAGGATCGACACCGCGTGACGCTCGGGCGCTTCCGGCGCGGCTCGCGCGGTCGCGCGCCGTCGGCGCCGGGTCGCACCGTCGTCCCCGGTCCGGTGGAGACCGGCGGCGGGCGGGAGGCGCCCCTGGACGCTCACGGGCTCGGAGATGTGTTTGTCGAGGGCATATCTGGCGGTGATGTTGCGCAGGTGCTGACTGGCAGGAGAGTCGCTCTTCGTGCCTTCCTGCAGCGGGCTGCCAAGCGCACCGACGAACTGGCCGGTCAGCCCTCGAGCACTTCGCTGACATCGCTCCACTTCCGCGAGCACCTCGGCCACTTCCTGGGCGGGAAGAGCGTCCACCACGAGGCGTCGAGGGACGCGAAGAGCTTGGCTGGCCGCATCGATCCCCTTGCCATATCCGAGCTGCAATCGCTCCCGGGACA
>JAWOIN010000111.1:0-6162 GCA_046484665.1 Gemmatimonadota bacterium | reverse complement strand
CCGAGCTCCTCCCGCCGGCGTGCCCAGGCCGCCGGGGCCTCTCCCGCGGACCGGAGCCGCGGCGCGAGGAACTCGGCCACCCGGTGCCCTCGCAGGAGCGGCTCGCGGTCGACGGGATCGGTGAGGAGGAGGTCGCGGCCGCCCCCCGCGGTGCCACGGCGCTCGGCGAGCCCCGCGAGCCAGAAGATCAGGGCCGACGAGAAGGACGGCGTGAGCAGCACCCCGCGGCGGGCACCGGCCCGGCGCAGCGCGCCCGCGGCGTCGAGCACCGCGCGCCGGTCGTCGAACGGCAGCGGCTCGGCGTCGAGGCCCGACATCCGCAGCACCGGGAGAAGCCACGCCGGCAGCTGGACGAGCAGGCGATCTCCGGTGCCGCGCCGTGCCCGCTCGGCGAGCGCCGCGAGCGCCGGCAGCGCGAGCACGAGCTCCCCGAGGTGGTTCGGCGCCCGGGCGGCGAGCCGCTCCATGCCGGGACCCCGCCGCCCGTCAGTCGCCGACCTGGAGGACGGCCAGGAAGGCCTCCTGGGGAATCTCGACGGAGCCGACCTGCTTCATCCTCCGCTTCCCCTCCTTCTGCTTCTCCAGGAGCTTCCGCTTCCGCGTGATGTCCCCTCCGTAGCACTTCGCGGTCACGTTCTTCCGGAGCGCCTTCACGGTCTCCCGGGCGATCACGTCGCGCCCGATCGCGGCCTGGATCGCCACCTCGAACAGCTGGCGCGGGATCAGCTCGCGGAGCTTCTGCGCCACCTTCCGGCCGTATTCGTAGGACCGCTCGCGGTGCACGATCACGCTGAGCGCGTCCACCGGGTCCCCGTTGAGGAGGATGTCGAGCTTCACGAGGTCTGACTCCCGGTAGCCCGCCATCTCGTAGTCGAGCGCCGCATAGCCGCGGGACACGGTCTTCAGTCGGTCGTAAAAGTCGAGCACGATCTCGGCGAGCGGAATCTCGTACTTGATCTCGACCCGTTTCGGATCGAGGTAGTGGAGCGTCACGTACTCGCCCCGCCGGTCGTGACACAGCCCCTGAATCGCTCCGATGTAGTCCGCCGGCGAGACGATGTGGATCCGCACGAAGGGCTCCGCGATCGCCGCGACCCGGCCCCGCTCGGGCATCCGGCTCGGGTTCTCCACCGACACCGTCTCGCCGTTCGTCAGCGTGACCAGGTACTCCACGTTCGGGATCGTGGTCACGAGTTCGAGGTCGAACTCCCGCTCCAGCCGTTCCTGGACGATCTCCAGGTGCAGGAGCCCGAGAAAGCCGCAGCGGAAACCGAACCCGAGCGCCTGCGAAGTCTCGGGCTCGTAGTGCAGGCTGGCGTCGTTGAGCTGCAGCCGCTCGAGGGCGTCGCGGAGCTCCTCGAACCGGTCGGAGTCGGACGGATAGAGGCCCGCGAACACGACGGGCTTCGCTTCCTGGTACCCCGGGAGCATCTCCCGGGCCCGGCGGTCCGCGTCGAGCACCGTGTCGCCGACCTTCGTGTCGGCGATCCGCTTGATCTGCGCGGTCAGGTACCCGACCTCGCCGGTGCCGAGCTCGTCCGTCGGCTGGAAGCCGAGCCGGAGGAAGCCGACCTCGTCCACCTCGTAGACCGCCTCCACCTTCCCGAACCCGATCCGCGTGCCCGGTCGGATCGAGCCGTCCACCACGCGCACGAACGGGATCGCGCCGCGGTACTTGTCGTACATCGAGTCGAAGATCAGGGCCCGGAGCGGCGCCTCCGGGTCCCCCCGGGGCGCCGGCACCCGCGCCACGATCGCCTCGAGGATCGCGTCGACGCCCGTCCCCTCCTTCGCCGAGGCGAACAGGACGTCGTCCGGGTCGATCCCCATCAGGTCGGCGATCTCGTCACGCCGACGCTCCGGCTCGGCGGCCGGAAGGTCGATCTTGTTGATGACCGGGATCACCTCGAGACCCGCGTTCAGCGCGAGGAACAGGTTCGAGATCGTCTGCGCCTCGACGCCCTGTGTCGCGTCCACGATGAGCAGGGCGCCCTCGCATGCCTCGAGGCTGCGGCTCACCTCGTACGTGAAGTCGACGTGCCCCGGGGTGTCGATCAGGTTCAGCTCGTACTCCCGGCCGTCCCCCGCCTCGTAAGGCATCCGGATCGCGTTCAGCTTGATCGTGATGCCCCGCTCGCGCTCGAGCTCCATCGAGTCGAGGACCTGCTCCTTCATCTTGCGTCGATCCACGGCCCCCGTGCGCTCGAGCAGGCGGTCGGCCAGCGTCGACTTTCCGTGGTCGATGTGCGCGACGATGGAGAAGTTGCGGATCCGGTCCAGTCGCACGAAGGGCCCCTCGCGATTCGGCGTATTTTCGGGAGCGCGAATAATAGACGGCACGAGCGGGGGCGGCAATCAGCGCGCACGCCCCGCCGCGCCGCGCGCCTCAGACGTCGATCTCGAGGCCGTCGTGCGCCGGCTGCACCCCGGACGGCAGCGCTCCGAGGAGCGTCTCGTGATCAAGGCCGTGCGTGAGGTGGGTGAGGAAGGCGCGCTCCGGGCGGAGGCGCTCGACCACTTCCAGGGCCTCCTCGACGTTGAAGTGGGCCGGGTGGGGAGAGCCGTGCCAGAGGGCGTTGATCACCAGGGTCCTCGATCCCTCGAGCAGCGGAACCGCGTCCCCGGGCACGCGCTTGCCGTCGATGATCACCGTGAGGTCTCCGCACCGGAACCCGTAGCTGGTGAACGCGCCGTGGGGGGCTCCGACGACCCGGAGCTCGAACCCCGCGGCATCGATCGTGTCCCGGTCCGCGAACGGGACGAGCTCGATCTCCGGGACCACCATCCCGGGCTGGGACGTCCGATCCGGACCGAGAAAGTACGGAAAGCGACTCCGGAGCTCCGCCTCGTACTCCGCCGCGACGTGAAACGGGATCCGCCCGGAGCGCCGGCCGGCCAGCCCCCGGAGGTCGTCGATCCCGTGCAGGTGATCCGCGTGCGGGTGGGACAGGAAGACCGCGTCGACCCCGTCGACGCCCGCCGCGACCAGCTGCAGTCTCAGCTCGGGCGGGGTGTCCACGAGCAGCCTGCGCGGGCCTTCGCGGAGCAGGAGGCCGTGGCGGGTCCGCCGGTTCCGGGGGTCGCTGGAACGGCAGACGGCGCAGTCGCAGCCGATCACGGGGATCCCGAACGAGGTACCCGTCCCCAGGAAGCGCAGTCTCACCCGCTCCCGCCTCTCACAGCGTCTCGACGCGCATGTAGTTCGTCGTTCCCGGCACGTGGAACGGAACGCCGGCCGTGACGACGAAGGGGTTCCCCGGCTCCCCCAGCCGGCGCTCGAGGGCGAAGCGGCGGGCCGTCGCCAGCATCCCGTCGTATGTGGCCTCGCCCTCGAACAGCAGGGGGACCACGCCCCAGGCAAGGGCCAGCTGGTTCCAGGTGCCGGCCTGGTCGGTGATCGCGAGCACCGGCACCCGCAGCCGCTGCGCGGAGACGACCCACGCGGTGAAGCCGCTCCGCGTGAACGTCACGAGGAAGGGCGAGCCGAGCCGGTCCGTCGCCTCGGCGGCCGCTCCCGCGATCGCGCCCGCGGTCGTGTGGTGGACCGCGGCGAGCCCGCGCGCCCGGGCCGGCTCCGGGCCCTCCGAGCCGACCGTCCGCTCGCGCTCGATCCGCCGGATGATCCGGCTCATCGTCTCCACCGCCTCCACGGGATGGTCGCCGATGGCCGTCTCGGCGGAGAGCATCACCGCGTCGGTCCCGTCGAGGAGCGCGTTCGCCACATCGGAGACCTCGGCGCGCGTCGGGCGGACCGAGGAGATCATCGACTCGAGCATCTGGGTCGCCGTGATCCCGAGCTTGGCGCTCTCGCGGGTGAGCCGGAGGATCCGCTTCTGCACGATCGGCACCTCCTCGAAGTCGAGCTCGACGCCGAGGTCGCCGCGCGCCACCATCACCCCGTCCGCCGTCCGCATGATCTCGCCCAGGTGCCGGAGCGCCTGGCTCATCTCGATCTTCGCGATCACGAGGGCGCGACCGTCGACGATCGTCCTCAGCTCCTTCACGTCGGCGGGTCGTCGGACGAAGCTCAGGGCCACGTAGTCGACGCCCAGATCCAGCGCGAACCGGACGTCGTCACGGTCCTTGTCCGTGAGGCTCGGGACGGAGACCTCGATGCCGGGCAGGTTGATCCCCTTCCCGGACCGCAGCGTCCCGCCGTCCAAGGCCTCGAGGATCACGTCCGCACCCAGCACCTCCACCACGCGCAGGGCGATCCGGCCGTCGTCGAACAGCACCCGGTCTCCAGGCGTCACGTCTCGCGCCAGCTCGGGGTAGGCGCTCGGCACGACCGTCACCGCCCCGTCGGCTGGCGGGGCGTGTCCGATGCCGGCCTCCGCCGGCGCCCGCTCCGGCACCACCCGGTAGCGGCGTCCCGGCTCGACCACCACCGGCTCGTCCAGCTCTCCCACGCGGATCTTCGGCCCCTGCAGGTCCGCGAGAACCGCGATCGGGAGGCCGGATTCCTTCGACACGGCCCGCGCGAGGGCGACCGTGCGCTCCGCGTCCTCGTGGGAGCTGTGCGAGAAGTTCACCCGGACGCCGTCCATTCCGGCCGCCACGAGGCGGCGGAACAGTCCGGGGTCGCGGCTCGCCGGCCCCATCGTGCAGAGGATTCTGGCGCGTCGGAGCGCGTCTCTGTCGCTCATACGGGTCCACGGTGCGGGTTCTCGCCGCGGGCACGCACGTCGCGCGCCGCGGGTCCGGGTGCATGATATCGGGAGCCGGATCGCGGCGCGCGGAACGGAAGAGGGACGTGGGCCGGACGCCGCCGGGGACCGGGCCCCGCCCCCGGCGGCGGTCCCGGGATCAGGCTGACATCCGGACGTCCACTCCCAGCTCGGGCCGGTGGGTCGCGATCCAGCGGTGGATCGCCTGCAGGGCGCCGTACGGCAGGGCCTCGAGCTCCGCCGGCTCGAGACCGGGGATCACGCACGCGGCCGCCCGGCGGAAGAAGTAGGCCCGCTGCCGCGCCAGCTGCTCGCCGCTCAGGCAGGTGCCGCCCGGCACGTCCGGGATGGGCTCGAGAAGTCGTCGATAGCTGAAGACCTCGCGCGGGGAGAAGCCCTCCGGGATCCGATACGCCCGTCCGCCCAGCCGGAACGACCCGTCGCGCGAGATCTGAACCGCTTCCGCCATGACGCCGCTCCTTCACCATCGGTGGGGTGACTGGCCGGAGTCCCCGGGGCCGACGGGGTCCGGATCCGGCAGCCCGGCCCGATCCGGGGACCGGGCGACGGCGCGCGGCCGCCACCGCGCGCGAGGACCGGGACGTCGACGCGCAGGGGGCAGGTGGACCGGCGCCCTCGCCGGAATCGGCGAAGCGCAACCGACGGGCGGTTCCGATCCTCCGGAACGGGCCCGCCGGGCGCCGGCCACGATCCTGCCCGTGCGTCCGGGTCCCGTAGAGTTCCCGAAAGCACAAGATCTGGTGCGCCCCCATTCTATCGGCGCGACATGTTGTGGGTCAAGCGCCGCGCGACCTCGAGCCGCCCTCGTCGTGGGCCCGGAACGGGTGACGGGGCCGGGCACGCGGCCTTGTTGGGCCCGAACGCTGCCTCTACAATGGCGGTTCCGGCCGGATCGGCCGGCCAACGGCGAACGGGAACGGGAGAACATGGCGCGAGTCCACGGCACCGTTAAGTGGTTCGACCCGGAGAAGGGCTGGGGCTTCATCCGCCTGGACACGGGAGACGAGGTCTTCGTCCATCACTCCGACATCCGGGGCGAGGGGTTCCGGAGCCTGGCGGACGGCTCCGAGGTGGAGCTGGAGGTCGAGAAGGCCGACCGGGGCCCGCGGGCGCGGAACGTGGTCGCGGCCGGAGCGGAGAACGCCGGCGAGGCGCCCGGCGCGGGGGCGGACGGCCGGTCGGCCTCCGGCTCGCGGACGCGCGGCGCCCGCCGGGACGCGGGGGGAGACCGGGAGAGCGGACCGCTCGGCGGGAGCGCCGCGGCCACGCGGGCCGACGAAGACGCGGGCACGCTCGACGCGCAGGTCCGGTCCCGGCTCGGAAGCCGCTACCCGTTCGCGCGCTGAGGCCCGGCCGGCGGCGGCGCGCCGGCCGGGCCGCGCGACGCGACGTTCCGCACGGCAGGTTGTCCAGCCCACGCCCGCGGGACTATTATGCTCGGCTGTCGAAGATCACGCCCGGGACGATCGAACGC
>JAWOIN010000098.1:0-26652 GCA_046484665.1 Gemmatimonadota bacterium | reverse complement strand
TCTCGATCGACTCGCGCCCGAGCGACAGCGTGGCGCTCGCCCTCAGGGCCTCGGCCCCGATCTACGCCTCGGAGGAGCTGCTCGGCCGGACGCCGCTCGAGATCGAGCCGTCGGAGGAGGAGGAGGAGACGCCGGACTGGATGCCGTCCGCAGGGGAGTCACAGGTCGAGCAGGGGCCCCCGTCGGCCTCGGCCCGGGACGAGGAGCGAGCGGGAGGCGAGAAGCTCCGCGACTATCTCAAGGGCCTGGACCCCGAGGACTTCGGACGGTTCGTGCCGTGAGCGCGTCCCGACGGCTGGCCGGCGCGCTGTTCGCGACGGCCGCCCTCGCGCTCGGGCCATCGTCCGGGTGGGCGCAGGTCGCGCTCGAGGGGCGGGTGGTCGCCGGATCGGACTCCACCCCTGCGGGCCCGCACAGCGTTGAGCTCCACCGGGTCGGCCCTGAGGGCGGCACGGTCCTGGACTCCGTCCGGGCCGGGGCGGACGGGCGATTCCGGTTCTCCATCGACACCGCCGGCGCGGGCTCCTCTCTGTTCCTGGCCGCCGTGCGCCGGGACGGCGTCGTCTACTTCGGCCCGCCGCTTCACGCCGGGATGGCGGCCGACGGACCTTACCGGGTCGTGGTCTACGACACGGCGGTCGCCACGGGACCGGTCGGAGGCGCCAGGATCGCGCTCCGCCATATCGTGGTCAGCCCGGCCGGAGACGGCACCCTCGAGGTCGCGGAGATCTTCGACGTGGTCGGGACGGGCGACCGGACCTGGGTGCCGGGCCCCGACTCCGTCGCCGTGTTCCGGGCGCCGCTGCCGGCCGGCGTTCGCTCGTGGGAGCGGCTCGAGGGCGGCCTGCCCGAGCGGGCCGTGCGGGTCGCGGACGGCGGGCTCGAGATCCGCGCCGCGCTCTCGCCGGCCGGCTTTCGCGCGGGGATCGCCTATCTCGCGGACGGGCCGGACCTCGTCATCCCGGTCGAGCACCCGACGGATCGGCTGGACGTGATCCTCGTCGGGGCGGAGGCGAGGCGGGTCGAGGGGCTCGTCCCCGGAGACGCTCCGGCGATGGCCGCGGGAGGGGCGGCCCGCCGGTTCGTGGGCTCGGACCTCCTGCCCGGGTCGCGGGTCCGGGTGGAGGTCATGGTCCCGACGTCGTCGCGGAGCCGGGCGGTCCTCTGGCTCGGGATCGGGTTGGCCCTCCTCGCCGCCGCGGCCCTCTCCTCAGTGCTGGCGCGGCGGGAGCGCGGACCGCACTGAACTCAGCCCGGCCCGGCCGGCGCAGAGCTCGCCTGCCGACGCTCCCGGCGCGACACGTCTTGCGGCCCGCTCGGGCAGACCCCCAGACTGTGCTTTCGAGACATCAGGGAGCGGGCGTCCGGAAGTCGGTGAGACTCCGACGCGGCCCCGCCACTGTGAGAGGCGTCCGGGGGCGGTACCGTCCCCGTCGTCGCGCGAGTCGCCACTGGAGTCCGCTCCGGGAAGGCCGCGACGCCGCCTCGAGCCAGGAGACGAGCCCTCTCCCTGCCCACGATCGCTCTTCGCGGGAAGGGTGTGGGCGAGCCAGGCGATACGGCTGACTCGGTCATGCCCGCCCTTTCCGGAGGAAAGGACGGGTGTTTCTTTTCACGCGCGGCGGTGCCGGGACGGTGCTCGTCGTCCTGGCCGTTCTCCTGTTCCGGGCCCCGCACGCCGGGGCGCAGGACGGGATGCGGATCGCGGACGACCTGGGGCGGACGCTCCGGATCGACCGCGCGCCGACGCGCGTCGTGTCGCTGGTTCCCGCGGTCACCGAGATTCTCTACGCGCTCGGGGCCGGCGACGTCGTGGTCGGCCGATCCGCCTGGGACGACGAGCCGCCGGCGGTGCTCGCCGTCCCCAGCGTCGGCGACGCCCTGCGGGCCGATCCCGAACGCGTCCTCGCCCGCCGGCCGGACCTCGTCATCCTCCACGCCGGGCCCGACAACGCAGGCTCCGTTGAGCGGCTCGAGCGCCTGGGTGTCCCGGCCCTCGCGATCCGCATCGACGACCTCGACGACCTGGACCGCAACCTCCTCCGGCTCGGCCTCCTCCTGGGGCGGCAGGAGGAAGCGAGGGCGCTCCGGGAACGGATCCGGGCGGAGCTGGAGGCGGTCCGCGCGGCCACGGAGGGTCTTCCTCGGGTCTCCGTGTACTACGACGTGGCCTGGCCGCCCGCGATCACGATCGGTTCCGGCAGCTACCTCGACGACCTGATCGCGATCGCGGGCGGAAGGAACGTGTTCGGGGACGTCGCGGCTCCGTCGCCGCGCGTGGCGCTGGAGGCGATCGTCCTCCGGGACCCGGACCTGATCCTCGTTCCCTCGGGCGCTGCCGCGGCAGGGGCCACGAAGCCGTCGGCGCGCCCCGGCTGGAGGGCGGTGGGAGCGGTCGGGCGTGGCGACGTCCGCGCCGTCGACGCGGGCCTGCTCCACCGGCTCGGACCCCGGGTGGGGGCGGCGGCGCGATTCCTCGCGGCCGTGCTCCACCCGGAGCTCCGGCTGGAGGAGGAGCCGTGAGGCGCGCGGCTCCGTTCGGACTCCTGGCGGGGGTGCTCGCGCTCGCCGGTCTCGCCGGGGTGCTCGTGGGTCCCGCCGGGATCGGGCCCTCGCAGGTTCTCGATGCCCTGCGCGGGCCCGGCGGCGACCCTGTCACGCGCACGATCGTCCTCGAGCTGCGGATGCCGCGCGTCCTCGGCGCCGCCCTCGTCGGCGCCTCGCTCGCCGTCTCGGGCGCGGTGTTTCAGGCCCTGCTCAGGAACCCCCTCGCGGAACCGTACCTGCTGGGCGTCTCCTCGGGCGCCGCGCTCGGGGCGGTGGGGGCGATCGTGTCCGGGGTGGCCGGCCTCGGGGCGCCCGTCCTCCCGCTCGCGGCTCTGCTCGGAGGCCTGGTGGCGATCGCCGTCGTGTTCTCGGTGGCGAGCGTGGCCGGTCGGTTCGACACCCGGGTCCTCATCCTCGCGGGGGTCGTCGTCAGCGCGTTCTTCGGGGCCTGCATCACGCTGATCCTGACCCTGGCCCCGGCCGAGCGGCTGAGATCGGCGTTCTTCTGGACTCTCGGCAGCCTTTCGGGGGTCTCCTGGCCTATGGTCGGCGTCCTGGCCGTCTACGGGATCCCGGCGTCGCTCGGGGCGTGGGCGCTGGGGCGGAACCTCGACGCCCTCGCGCTCGGCGAGGAGGCGGCGGCGGCGGTCGGAACGGACGTGGAGCGCGTGAAGCGGAGCGCGTATCTCCTCGCCTCCCTCCTCGCGGCCGCCACGGTGAGCGTGGCGGGGGTGATCGGCTTCGTGGGTCTCGTCGTGCCGCACGCCGTCAGGCTCCTGTGGGGGAGCTCCCACCGGCAGCTCGTTCCGCTGGCCTTCCTCGCGGGCGCGGTTTTCCTGGTGCTCGTGGACACCGCCGCCCGGGCGATCGCAGGCCCGGTCGAGGTGCCGATCGGGGTCGTCACGGCCTTCCTCGGCGTGCCGTTCTTCCTGGCGCTCCTGAGGCGCCGGAGCGCCCCGTGAGCTTCGTGCTCGAGGACGTGACCGCCCGCTACCCGGGGGCCGGGGAGGCGGCGCTGCGAGGCGTAAGCGCGCGGTTCGCGACCGGCGCGCACACGGCGATCCTCGGCCCGAACGGGGCGGGGAAGAGCACGCTGCTCCGCGTCCTCCTCGGTCTGCTCCGTCCCGAGCGGGGACGGGCGACGCTCGACGGACTGCCGACGGCGACGTTCACCCGGCGGGAGATGGCCCGACGGACCGCGCTCGTCGCGGCAGGCGAGGAGTTCGCGTTTCCCCTCACGGTCCGGGAGCTCGTAGGCCTCGGCCGGAACCCGCACCTGGCCCCGTGGGCCGGCTTCGGTGCCGAGGACCGCGAGATCGTGGCGCGGGCGCTCGACGATCTCGACCTGCGGGGTCTCGCCGACCGTCCGGTCTCCCGGCTGTCGGCCGGCGAGCTCCAGCGCGTGCGGCTGGCCCGGGCCCTCGCCCAGCGGACGACGCACCTCCTGCTGGACGAGCCGACCGCGCACCTCGACCTCGCCCACGAAATCGAGATCTTCGAGCGCGTTTCACAACTCACCGGCGCAAATGCGCTTACGGTCATAAGTATCACGCACAACTTGAATCTCGCGAGCCGCTATGCGGACCGGCTTCTCCTCCTCTCCCGGGGCAGGGTGACCGCGGAGGGGCCGCCGGCGGACGTCCTCACGGGTCCCCGGATCGAGCAGGCCTTCGGTTGCCCCGTCCGCGTCGAGACCCGGCCGGACCTCGGGGTGCTGGTGGTTCCCGAGGTGAAGGCGAGGGAGGGGTGAGAGTCCCCGGCTGGGCGCTCGGCCTCCTCGTGGCGGGGACAGCGAACGAAGTCCGCGCCGCCGGGGCGGACGGGGACACGCTCGTCGTCGCGCGGGTCGCGGTCGTCTCCGAGGGGGGAGGCGGACCCGTCGGGCTCGAGGCGGACGCGGTCGGCGCGCCGGGCGCGACGCTGCGGCCTCGCGTGATCGCCGCCGGGCGCGAGACGATCGTGGAGGTGGACGCCCCGCTCGGGCGCCGCGTGACTTTCCACCTTCGGGCGCCCGGCCACCTCCCCGCCTCGCTCGTCGCGACGGCCGCACGGGAAGGGGGCGGGATCCCGCGGCTCGTGCTCCGACTCGATCCCCACGAGCTTCCCCCGATCGAGGCGGCGGTCCGCTGGAGCGGCGAGCCGGGAAGGCGGACTCGGTCCGTGTCGTGGACCCGCTTCGCGGACGCCCCGGTCGCGTGGCGTGATCTCGGCGAGTGGCTCGCTGCGCTCCCCGGGGTCTCCGTGCGGTCGTCCCCCGGGGGAGGACAGGTGGTGAGCGTTCGTGGGAGCCGGCCGGAGGGGGTGCTCGTACTGCTGGATGGGATTCCGATCAACGACCCGATGACGGGCCGGGCGGACCTGTCCACGATCGGCGTGGCGTCTCTCGAGTCCGCGACGCTCGTACGAGGATCCGGCTCGGCCGGCCACGGCTCCGGCGCGCTCGCCGGGGTCCTCCTGCTGAGCTCGCGCCGCGCGGACCGGCCGTCCGCCTCGGGAGCCGTCCGGCTCGAGTCGTTCGGCGGGATCGCGGCGGAGACGTTCGCCTCGTCGGTCGGCGGCGCGGGTCGGGCGGCGGTGTCGCTGGCGGCCGGCCGTGCCGAGAACGACTTCCCGTACGAGGACCGCACCGCGCCGGGATCCCCGGTGGTCGCTCGTCGTAACGCCGACGGTTCGTACCTGTCGGCGGCGCTCTCCGCCGCGCGGAGCGACCTGCAGCTCGACCTGCGGTACGACGGCGTCGAGCGGGGCGCCCCGGGGCCGACGGGCTCGTCGTTGTACGACGACGCGCGCTGGCGCGAGTCCCGGACGACAGCGTCGCTCGGCCGGCGCGACGCCGCCTCGGCGGTGTCCTTCCGGGTCGGACGGCGAATCACGCGGTGGAGTCCCGGCGGCGGCGGGGCCGCGTCGGATACCGAGGGCCTCGACTTCGCGGCGGCGGGAGAGCTCGGGGTCCCGTCGGCGGCCGGCCTGCTGCTCGCCGCCCGACTGCGCGGAGAGTCGTTGTCGGGCGACGCCCTCGACCGGAACGCGCGGCGGCTCACCGCGGGCGTCTCCGCGGCGGCTCTCCTGGAGGCCGGGTGCGTGACGCTCGAGCCGGCCCTGGCGGTGGACGCCGGCGGGGGCGGCGCGGCCGCGAGCCCGGAGCTCGGGGTCCGCGTGCCGCTGAGCCCGATGTTCGCGATCCGGGGCCGGGCGGGACGGGCGTTCCGGCTGCCGACCTTCGCGGACCTCTACTTCGCCTCGTCGCACCGGGTGCAGGCGAACCCGGAGCTCCGTCCGGAGCGCGTGCGGCTGGATGCCGAGCTCGGGCTCGACGGCGCGTGGGAGACGGAGTCGGCCCGGCTCGAGGCCGGGATCGCCGTCTGGCAGCGGGTCACGGAGGAGCCGATCGTCTGGCTCGCGAGCTCGGTGGCGGTCTGGAGCCCCAGGAACCTGGACCGACTCGTCTCGACGGGGCTGGAGTTTCGCATCGAGCTCGCCGCGGATGCGGAGGAGGAGACCGGATGGCGAGGCTGGGGATCGATGACGCTCGACCGGAGCCGCCTCGGCTTCGGGGCGAACCGGAACCCGGTGCCATATCGACCGGCCACGGCTGCGGCGCTCGGCCTCGAGCGCCGCGGCCGTGGCTGGGTGGCGCGGACCGAGCTTCGCTGGAACGGCCCTCGCACGACGAGCGTCGCGGCGACCAGGGAGCTGCCGGGTTTCGTCCTGCTCGACCTCGCGCTGGCGGGTCGGAACCCGGTCGGGGGCCTGCCGCTCGAGGCCGAGCTCCGGGTCGAGAACGTCCTGGACCGGAGCTACGAGCTCGTGGAACTGTACCCGGAGCCGGGACGTCGGATCTCGCTGACCGTCCGGGCCCGATGAGACACGGGCCGGCAGGCGCGCCGTGTCCCGCCGCCGGAGGAGACCCCTTGACCGGAACACCTTTCAAGGAGGCGAGGACGATGGCTCCGATGAGCCCCGGGGCGGGCGCGACCCGGCGCCGGTGGGCGGGCGCTCGCGGCAGGAGCGCGGTGCGCCCGGGCCTCGGCCCGGCGGCCGCCGGGCTGGCCGCAGCGACGGCGGCGTGTGTCGCGGCGTGCGGGGGAGGCACTCCCACCGGTCCCGGCGGGTCCCTCTCCCGCGCCGACCTGCTCGTGCTGAACTCGACGGGGCAGACGCTGTCCGCCTGGTCGGTCGTCGGAGACGCGCTGTCGGCCGCCGGGGGAACGGTCGACCTCGGAGTCGGCTTCGACGGCGACGCGCTCGCCACGTCGGGGGAATGGGCCGCCTCGACCGTGAGCAGCTACGGCGGCAGCCGGATCGTGCTCGTCGACCTCGCGTTCGGGACGGTCTCTACGGCCTCGTTTCCCGATCCGGAAGGTGCGCTCGCGAACCCGTCGCGGCCGTCGTTCGACGCGGGCGGGACGCTCTGGGTCGGCGGCCGGGGCAGCGACGCCGTCTACCGGCTCGACCCGGGGGCGGCGACGGCGACGAGGGTGGCGTCCGGGGTGGGCAGCTTCGTGGAAAGCGTCGTGCCGTTCGGGTCCGAGCTGTTCGCGATCGACGCGAACCTCGACGACGACGGGATGACGTATCTCCCCAGAGGTCCGGGCCGGGTCGTGGTTCTGGGCCGCGACGGAGTCGAGCGCGACGTCCTGGTCCTGCCGGCCTCGGCGCCGAACCCCTCCGGTGCGGTGATCGCGGCGGGCCGGATCGCGATCCTCGCCGGAGGGACGTTCGACCCCGCTACCTTCGCCCCCCGCGCGGACGGCGCGCTCCTGCTCCTTGAGCCGGGCTCCCGGGCGCTGGGGACGCCGATCCCGCTCGGCGCGAACGGGATCGGGATCGAAGCCGGGGCGGACGGCCTCGTGTACGTGACGACGACGCGTGACTTCGCGTCGATCGAGATCCTCCGGTTCGACCCCTCGCTCGGGTCGTTCGAGCGCGGACCGGACGATCCCGTCCGCCCGCGCGGCGCGGACGGTGACCCGGTGGACTGCTGGTCGGCAACGGGACTGTCGGACGGGCGGATCGTCTGCGTCACCTTCCGGTCCGACGCGCCCGGGCTCCTGCTGCTCGCGGACGCCGAGGGGAAGGCGCTCGACGAGGCGCCGTCGGGGTTCGGCAGCACGGACGTGGCGTTGCGCTGACGGGAGCGGAGGCGGTCGACGTCCACGGTCCTCCGGCGCGTTGCCCGGGCCGGCGGTCGCGGGTAGCTTGGCGCCGTGCCGATCGTCACGACGCCCTGCCTGGTCCTGCAGACGCACCGGTTCGGTGACACGTCCAAGATCCTCCGTCTGATGACCCGGGACTTCGGCCCCCGCTCCGCGATGGCCCGTGGCGCGCTCCGTCCGAGGAGCCGCATCTCGGGGCTCCTCGAGCCGTTCTCGGAGGGACTCGTCACGCTGTACCTGAAGGCGAACCGGGACCTGCACACCCTCTCCGGGTTCGAACTCGTGCGCTCGCGCCAGGATCTCGGTCGGGACATGGAGAGGTTCGCGGGCGCCTCCGTGCTCGCCGAGCTCGTGCTCCGGCTCGCCCCGGAACAGCGCGACGTCACGCTGTTCGAGGTCCTGCGCGATGGGCTGGACGCGCTGGTCGAGGCGCCTGCCGGGTCCGTCGCCGCGGTCGCCGCCGCCCGGATCTGGCAGCTCGTCGCGGTGCTGGGCTTCGAGCCGTCTCTCGATGCGTGCGTATCCTGCGGCCGTGTCGTGCAGGACCGCGAGGGGGCCCGGCTCGACACGGACGAGGGGGGCGTGAGGTGCCTTCGCTGTCCGGCCCGCGGAGTCGCCCTCGCGCCGGCGGAGCTCGCCGTGCTGCGCGCGCTGGTCCGCGGGGAGGTCGCGCCGGCCGTGGGAGGCCGGCAGCTCGGCCTGCTCCGCGACTTCATCCGGGTCCACGTTGCGGAGGGGGCGCGACTCCGCTCTCTCGACTTCCTGGGCGTTCCGGAGGACTGACGGTGTCCACGCGCGCGCTCGTGATCGGGACCGCCGGCCACGTGGATCACGGGAAGACGGCGCTCGTGCGCGCCCTCACCGGCATCGAGGGCGACCGCCTGCCCGAGGAGCGCGAGCGGGGACTCACGATCGACCTCGGCTTTGCCCCGCTCGACCTCGGGCCGAAGCTCGAGGTCGGCGTGGTCGACGTTCCGGGACACGAGGACTTCCTGCGGAACATGCTGGCCGGCGCCAGCGGCGTGGACCTTCTCCTGCTCGTGGTGGCGGCGGACGAAGGGCCGATGCCCCAGACGCGTGAGCACCTCGCGATCGCGCAACTGCTCGGCGTGAGGCGGGGCGTGGTGGCGCTGACGAAGACGGATCGGGTGGATGCGGACTGGCTCGGCGTCGCGCGCGAGATGACCGTCGAGGAGCTCGCCGCGGCCGGCGTGGAACCGGTCTGGCCCGTCATCCCGGTCTCCGCCCTCGAGGGAACCGGGCTCGACGCACTTCGCGACGCCCTTCGGGCGGCGGCGGAGCCCACGGCCCGGGACGGGCGTGATCTGTTCCGGCTCCCGGTGGACCGGTCGTTCACCGTCCGCGGCGTGGGCACCGTCGTCACCGGGACGGTCTGGTCGGGGCGGGTCCGACGCGGCGAAGAGGTGCGTCTCCTCCCATCGGCGAGGACGGCCCGGGTCCGCACCCTCCAGGTCCACGGCCGGGACCGGGCGGAGGCAGGCCCGGGTCTACGCTGCGCGCTCTCGCTGGTCGGCGTGTCGCGGGAGGAGGTCGCGCGGGGCGAGACAGCGGTCTCGGGGCCGGGCTGGCGCGCGAGCCGCCGGGTGGGAGCGAGGATCGTCGTCCTGCCGGGTGCACCGGGTCCGATCGAGCACGCCACGACGCTCCGGCTCCACCTCGGGACGCGGGAGATCCAGGCGCGGGTCCTGCTCGAGGACCGCGACTCCGTGGCGGCGGGCGCGGAGGCGTGGGGTGTCCTCGATTGCTCCACCCCGCTCGTCGCGCGGGCGCGCGACCGGTTCGTGCTCCGCTCTCTCTCGCCGGCAGCGACGGTCGGGGGCGGCGTGGTCGCGGAGGTTGACCCTCCGCGGCGCTGGCGGGACCGGTTGGTCGGGTGGGCCGCGTTGGTAGGCGAGGACGGCGGTGCGGCCGCCGTCGCGACGGTGCGCATGGCCGGCGGGCTGGGCCTCGACCCGGTTGAGCTTCCTTTCCGGACCGGGTGGTGGTGGGATCCGGGAGGGGAGCCCCCGGTTTCGACCGCGAGCGTCGGCGGCCGGCTGTTCGCCGAGCCGTGGCCCGAGCGGGCCCGGGAGGCGGCCATCGCGATCCTCTCGGCGTCGCACGACCGGAGGCCGCGGGTCGCCTGGGAGTCGCTGGAGACCGTGCGGGCGGCCCTCGCGCGGACCTTCGCCCCGGAGCTGATGGACGCCGCCCTGGCGGGGCTCGTCGCGGAGGGGAGGGTGGAACGGCGGGGCGCGGAGATGCGCCTCGCGGGTCACGAGGCCCGCCTGGACGAGGAGGAGGCGCTCGCGCGCTCCCGCCTGCTGACGTTGCTGCGCGACGGGGGCCTCGCACCGCCGCCGCCGGAGAGCCTCGCCGCCGAGGCGTGCGGAGGAGACAGGCCGTTGCTGAACGACCTGCTCCGGATCCTGGTGGAGCAGGGGGCCGTGATCGCGCTCGGCCCGGACCTGTTCCTCGAGGCGGCGTGCGAGCGGGAGCTGCGGGGGCTGGCGATGGGCGTCCTCGCCGCCGGCGAGCCCGCGGCTCCCTCTGCCTTCGCGGCGGCGACGGGGCTCAGCCGCCGGCAGCTGATCCCGCTGCTGGAGCACCTGGACCGGACCGGCTGGACGCGACGGACGGGCGACGGGCGCGTGCGCGGCCCCGCCGCCCCCTGGCCGGGAGGATCAGCCCCGCCCGGACCTCAGTCGAGGTAGTAGAGGAAGCGCCCGCACTGGTCGCAGACGCGGATCCGCTCGTTGCGGCCCGGTTCCGACGACCAGGCCGTGGGCACGGCCACGAAGCAGCCGTAGCAGACGCCGTTCAGCACGGGGGCGACCGCCCGGTCGAGGGTGGTCGATACATCCCTCCACCGGGCGGCCACGGGACCGGCGAGCCGGTCGGCGAGCTCCTCGACCTTCTCGTCCAGCAGCCGCAGCGCCTCCTCCGGGCTCAGCTCGAACAGCTCCTCCTCGACCCCGGCCAGCGGCTCCTCGGCGAGCGCGCGACGCTGCGTCTGCAGGTCCTGGATCTCCAGCAGGAGCTCGAGCTGCGGGTGCATAGGATCAGACTCCCTTCTCCTCGAGCAGGGAGAGAAACTCCTCGGGCGACTCGATCTCCGCGAGCCGCTCCGGGATGTCGGGCTCCTTTCCGAACTGGGCGATCCGGCCGAGCACGGGAAGATACTGGTTCGACACCTCGAGCGGCGGGGCGACGATGAGGAATATGTGCTGGACCGACTTGCGGTCGATCGCGTCGAAGTCGATACCGCCGGGCTTGCGCCCGAAGGCCACGCGGAGACGGTTCACGACGAGCGAGCGGCAATGCGGAATCGCGATGCGGCGCCCGATCCCCGTGGACCCGAGGTTTTCCCGGCGTTTCAGCATCTTGAACAGAATGCCCTGGGACTTGTCGTCGAGCCCGAGCAGGCCTACGAGTTCCTTGAGGGATTCGTCCTTGGTTTCCGCCTCGAGGTCGAGCTTGATCGCGTCGAGCGAAAAGAACTCACGAAGTTGCATATATCGGCTCCATGGTGCGGAACGGGCTGCGGGCCCTCCGCCTGCGAGATTCCGCGACGGACACATACGACTCGATAACATACCCGTTCCGCGGAAACGCTGTCAAAGCGGACGGCCGCCGATCCCGGGCGTGGCCCGGGGGTTTGACGGAACCCGCCGGCGGGAGTAGTGTTAAGACCGAGGAACGGACCGCTCGCGCGGTCCGTTTTTTGCCGCTGTTTGAGAAGCCGGGGGTGAAGAGATTCGACGTGTCTGCCGGACTCGACGGAAGCGTGCCGAGGTGCTCGGATCCTCGTAAAACACCGGGAAATCTTCAGGTGCCAACGACAACCTGGCGCTGGCCGCGTAACTAACTGACGCGACCCGTCCCCGGATCCCGCCCTGCCCGAGGCGGCCCGCGGGGCGTCGAGAAATCGGGCTGGTCGGCAGCGGGAGCCGTGACCGCGGCCGACGAGAAGGGCGGTAGCCCGAGCGGCTGGCCGAGGGCGGGCTGACGGGGAGCCCCGACCCGAGGCGAGACGGGATCCCCGGATACGCACGTAGATGCCGGAGAGGAAGGATTCACGGACCCGGGTGCGATTCCCGGCACCTCCATCAACTTCACCGCGGGGCGCGCGCGACGCGTCCCGCGGCGTTTTCGTTCCGGGGCCCGATGCACCCCCGGCGCCACCCGAACCGGGAAGATCCGTGCTGGACCAGCTGAGGGAGAAGCTGAACGGCGAGGCGGAAGCTCTGCTGTACGAGCTCAACGTCACGCTGCCGAGGGAGATCGAGAAGGCGGTCGCGCAGGGCGACCTCCGCGAGAACTCCGAGTACGCCGCCGCGCTCGAGCGCCAGCAGCTTGTCCGGGCGAAGCTCGACCACATCGCGCGCCGGCTGTCAGAGATCTCGGAGATCGACCTCGACGACGTTCCGACCGATCGAGTCGGCTTCGGGTCGCAGGTCGTCGTCCACGACCTCGACGACGACGCCCGCGAGACCTACACGCTCGCGTTCGGCGACATCATCGACCTCGACAACGCCGAGATCTCCATGGCGTCGCCGATCGGGAAGGCGTTGCTCGGAAGGTCCGTGGGCGACGAGATCGAGGTCTCGCTGCCGGGCGGGCGGCTCCGCTACCGGGTCGAACGGCTCGTCACGCTGCACGAGCTCGGATCCAACCACGGCTCCAGCCACGGTCCGGATCGCGGCTGACGACGGGGCCGGGGAAGACCGGCCCCGTCGGCAGACGCGAGGCCGGGTCCTGAGCGACGTCAGAACACGGAAACGGGCGGGACGTACCGCCCGGGATCTTCCCGCACCGCCGCCAGCAGGGCGTTGAGGTCGACCACCGTCTTCAGCAGCTCCTCGTAGAGTCGCTCGTCCGTCAGCAGCCGACCTGCCGTTCCCTCTCCCGCCTCCAGCCCCGCGAGCAGGGAGTCGGTCCGGGCGATCGAGGCCCGGAGGTCTCCGTACAGAGAGTCGGAGACGACGAGACGCCCGAGGCTGCCCTCCCCCCGCGCCACTGAGGAGATCATCACGTCGAGGGCGAGCGCCGCCGATCTGAGCGACGTGTAGAGCGAGTCGTCCGAGAGCAGACGGAGAAGGGGAGCGTCGGGGGCGGCGACCGCGGCGAGAACCGAGTCGAGCCGGCCGGCGACGGCCGTGACCCGCTCGTACAGCGCCTCGTCCGTGACCAGCATTCCGAGGGATCCGCGTCCCCCGAGCAGGTCCTCGGTGAGCGTGGAGAGGTTCCTCGTCACCTCCAGCATCGCGCCCACCGCATCCGCCCCCTCGGCGATCAGCGCGTCGTAGTCGACCGAGCTCGCGGCGGCGAGCGTGTCGCCCTCGGAGAGGACGCGGGACTCCGCCGTCCCGGGGGTGATGTCGATCAGCTTGTCGCCGAGCAGTCCCTGGGTGCGGACCTGCGCCCTCGAGTCGGCCCGCACCTGCTCCCGCACCTCCTCGTTGACCGCCAGCCAGATCTCGACCGCCTCTCCGCTCTCGGGGCGCGCTTCCGGCGGAATCAGTCGGATCTCGGCGACCTGGCCGACGGTCTGGCCGGCCAGCTGGACCGCGGCGCCCGGCACGATCCCCGCGGCGGAGCGCACGAGCATCACGATCCTGTAGCGTGTCCCGAATACGTTGCCGGTGTTGCCGATCAGGAAGATCGCCGCCGCAAGCACGACCAGGGCGACGAGGATGAGCAGGCCGACACGGACCTGCTCCCACGTGACGGGGGAGCCGCGCCTCACGACGGCGTACCGCTGCGCCGCAGGGGGCGCAGGTCGGGGTGCTCAGCGCAGGAAGTCACGAACGTAGGCATCGTTGGAGTCCATCATCTCCTCGGGCGAGCCGCGGAACACGATCCGTCCGTCGAACAATAGAGCCACCTGGTCCCCGATGCGGAAGGCCGATCGGATCTCGTGCGTCACCACGACGCTGGAGACGTCGAGCTCGCGTTGCAGCTTCAGCACGAGGTCGTCGATCGTCCGCGTGGTGATCGGGTCGAGCCCGCTCGTCGGCTCGTCGTACAGCAGAATCGCCGGACGGTGAATGAGCGCGCGCGCGATTCCCACCCGCTTCTTCATGCCGCCGCTGAGCTCGGCCGGGAGCAGCGACGACACCAGGTCCGGGTCGAGGTCGACGAGCTCGAGCGAGTCGCGCACCCTCGCCCCGATCTCCGGCTCGGGAAGCGCCGTGTGCTCGTGGAGGTAGAAGCCGACGTTGTCGTAGACGGTGAGCGAGTCGAACAGCGCCGCCTCCTGGAACACCATGCCCATGTTCCGCCGCAGGGCCAGCAGCTCGTCGTGCGAGGCGGTAACGACGTTCTCCCCGCGGACCAGGATCTCGCCTGCGTCGGGGGGAGCGAGGCCCAGGATGAGCCGGAGGATCGTCGACTTCCCGGCGCCGGACCCGCCCAGGATGCACACGGTCTCGCCGTGCGCCACGTCGAGCGAGACGCCGTCGAGCACGGTGTGCTCGCCGAACCGGAGAACGAGGTCCCGCAGGGCGATGACCGGCTTACCGGCCGATGCGTGCGGCCGGGCGGAGTGACCGGCCTCGATCATCCGCCTCGCCTCCTCTCGCTCCTCGCGGAGCCGTCCCGAGTCCCAGAGGGGATCTCGTCCGTTCGTCATTCGATCAGCAGCGCGATGATGAGCTGGGTCAGGAAGTAGTCCGTGGCCAGGATGAAGATCGACGAAGTGACCACCGCACCGGTGGCGGCGCGGCCGACGCCCTCGGTGCCGCCGCGCGTGGCGAGTCCGTAGTAGCAGGAGGTCACCGCGATGATCGCCCCGAAGAAGACCGGCTTGACGAGGCCGGCGAACACGTCGATCGGGATCACCCGGAGCAGGAAGCCCGTCTGCGCCAGGGTCGCGTAGACCGAGCGCATGTAGAGGTCGGGCGTGAGATCAAGCTTGACCACCGCGATCAGGAGCCCGCCGAGGATCGCGACGAGGTCGGTGACGATCGTGAGCAGCGGAAGGGCGACGAGGCAGGCAACGAACCTTGGGATCACGAGCTTCCGGATCGGGTCCACGCCCATGGTGTCGAGCGCGTCGATCTGCTCCGTGACCCGCATCGCGCCGATCTCGGCGGCGATGCCGGAACCGGCACGGCCGGTGACCATGAGCGCGGTCAGGACCGGTCCCAGCTCGCGGACCGTGCTCGCGCCCACCAGGCGGCCGATGTAGATCGTCGCCCCGAACTGCCGCATCTCGACGGCGGACTGGAGAGCGAGAACCATCCCGGTGAACAGGCCCGTGAGGAGGACGATCCCGATCGAGCCGACGCCGATGGAGTCGAGCTGGACGGCGAGGTCACGCGTGTAGAAGGGACGGGACACGGAACCGTACAGGGCCCGGACGAGCAGCGCGAAATAGCTCTGGGCGTGGAAAGCGAGGCCGCGCAGTCGCTCGCCGAAGTATCGGAAGGGCGCGGCGGCGGAGTTTCGAAGGCTCATCCGTCTCGGTCCGATCCGGTCCCCCGACTTTGACTCTCCCGCGCGCGCCCGCTACTTTCGCGGCCGAGAATCCGGTTCTCACCCTCCGAGCGCGTTGCCCGGCAAGGCGTTACGATCCAGCCGGCGGGTGGCCGCAGATTACCCGGCGTTCCGACCCATCGCAAGGCGAGCCGTGTCCGCTCACGAATCCGGTCCGGACGGAAGACAGGCGAGAAACCTGCTCGACGCCGCGCGCGACGGGACGGTGCTGATCGTGGGCGACGCCATGCTCGACCGGTACGTGTCGGGAAGCGTCGACCGGATCTCGCCCGAGGCGCCGGTCCCGGTCGTCCGGGTCGAGGAGGAGCGGTCCGCGCTCGGCGGAGCGGCGAACGTCGCCGCGGGCGTCGTCGCCCTCGGAGCCGGGGCGAGGCTGGTCTCGGCCGTCGGCGACGACGATGCCGGCCGTGAGCTGAGGGCGTTGATCGCGGAGCGCGGGATCGACCCGGGCGACGTCGTGGCCGACCGTGGTCGTCGAACCACCCGCAAGACACGCATACTCGCCCGCCACCACCAGATGCTCCGGGTCGACCACGAGACGACGGCGCCGCTCGAGGGGCAGGTCGCCGACCTGCTCCGCGAGCGTGCGCTCGACGCCCTCGCGTCGGCCGACGTGCTCGTGCTGGTGGACTACGACAAGGGAGTGCTGTCGCCCGGACTGACGCGCACGCTCCTCGCGGAGGCCGCGGCAAGAGACGTCCCCTCGATCGTGGATCCGAAGCTGCGCCATTTCTTCGACTTCCGGGACGCGTTCCTGTTCAAGCCGAACGTGCGGGAGCTGGCCGCCGCCCTCGGTCTCGAGCGGGCGCCGCGGGACGAGGATTCCCTGCGGCCGCTGATGGACCGGCTCGGCTGCCGGCACCTCCTCGTCACGCTCGGCGACGAGGGGATGCTCCTGGTCTCGCGGGAGAGCCAAGGAGTCGTCAGGATACCTTCGCGGGCCCGGGAGGTGTTCGACGTGACCGGGGCCGGCGACACGGTCGTGGCCACCCTGGCCGTCGCGCTCGTCAGCCGGCCCGGGGTGGCGGTCGCCGCGGCGCTGGCCAACGTCGCCGCGGGAATCGAGGTGAGCCGTCTCGGGGCGGTCCCCGTGACGCGCGACGAGGTGCTGGAGGAGCTCGCCCGCCGGGGCTGAGCCCCCGGCCGAATCGATGAAAGGACCCGAGAGATGCCTACCGATATCGAGATCGCACAACGCGCCGAGCTACGGCCTATCCGCGACGTTGCCGCGGAGATCGGGCTCGGCGAGGAGCACCTGCGGCCGTACGGCCACCACGTGGCCAAGATCGACCCGCGCGGGACCAGCGGACTCCCGGTGGACGGGAAGGTCGTCCTCGTCACCGGCATGACGCCGACGCCGGCCGGAGAGGGCAAGTCGACGGTGGCGGTCGGACTGGCGCAGGCGCTGCGCAGGCTCGGCAGGAGCACGATGCTCTGTCTGCGCGAGCCGTCGCTCGGACCCGTGTTCGGGATCAAGGGCGGCGCCGCCGGCGGCGGCTGGTCGCAGGTCCTTCCGATGGACGAGATCAACCTCCATTTCACGGGGGACTTCCACGCGATCACTTCCGCCCACTCCCTGCTCTCGGCGGTGCTCGACAACAACCTGTTCCGGGGGAACTCGCTCGGCCTCGACCTCCGGCGGATCAACTGGAAGCGCGCGATCGACATGAACGACCGGGCGCTGCGGAGCACCGTGATCGGACTCGGCGGGCCGAACGGCGGTATGCCGCGGGAGGAGGGCTGGTCGATCACCGCCGCATCGGAGATCATGGCCATCTTCTGCCTGTCGAGGGACCTGGCCGATTTCGAGAAGCGAGTGGCGAGCATCGTGCTCGGTGCGCGCCCCGACGGGTCCCTGGTCCGGGCGGGAGAGCTGAACGTGTCGGGCGCGATGGCGCTCCTGGTCAAGGACGCGCTCGCCCCGAACCTCGTGCAGACGATCGAGGGTGGGCCCGCGCTGGTCCACGGTGGCCCGTTCGCGAACATCGCGCACGGCTGCAACTCGAGCATCGCCACCGAAGCGGCGATGTCGCTCGCCGACATCGTCGTCACGGAGGCGGGATTCGGCTCCGACCTCGGCGCCGAGAAGTTCTTCGACATCAAGTGCCGGGCCGCCGGCATCCGTCCCGACGTCGCGGTGGTCATCGCCACGATCCGGGCGATGCGCCACCACGCGGCAAAGGCCGGGGGCGGCGGACCGGCGGGACTCGGCGCCGGTCTCGACAACCTCGAGGCGCACGTGGAGAACGTGAGGCAGTTCGGGGTGATTCCGGTGGTGGCGCTCAACCGGTTCACCGGCGACAGCGAGGAGGAGGTCGCGGCGGTGGTCTCGTTCTGCGGCGACCGGGGCGTCGCCGTCGCCGACTGCGACGCGTGGGCGAAGGGAGGCGAAGGCGCGCTCGAGCTGGCCGAGGCGGTCCTCGGCCCGCTCGAGGCGGGAGCAGCCGACTTCCGATTCCTCTACGAGCTCGAAGCCGGAATCCCCGAAAAGCTGGAGACGATCGCCCGCAGAGTGTATGGCGCGGACGGCATCACCATCCTTCCCGCGGCGGAGAAGGAGCTGCGACGGATCGAGGAGAACGGTCTCGGCGGTCTTCCCGTATGCGTCGCGAAGACGCAGTACTCGCTCACCGACGACCCCACTGTTCTGGGACGCCCCGAGGGGTTCGACATCACGGTGCGCGAGTTCCGGATCTCGGCGGGCGCCGGGTTCATCGTGGCCCTGACCGGGGATATGATGGTGATGCCGGGGCTCTCCGCGAAGCCGGCGGCCGAGGCGATGCGGGTGCACGCCGACGGAACCATCGAAGGCCTGTTCTGAGGAGGCGATCGTGCACCACCTGGAAGCCGTGCACACGGACGGAGCGCCGGCTGCGATCGGCCCCTACTCGCAGGCGGTCCGCTCCGGAGGTTTTCTGTTCGCCGCCGGCCAGATCGGGCTCGACCCGGCGACGGGCGAGCTGGTCGCTCCGGGCGTCGAGAGCCAGGCGCGCCGCGTCTTCGCGAACCTCGCCGCCGTGCTCGCCGCGAGCGGCGCCGGGTTCCGGGACGTCGTGAAGTCGACCGTCTACCTCGCGGACATGGCGGACTTCGGGACCGTCAACGCGATCTACGCGGAGCACTTCGAGACGCCGTACCCGGCCCGCTCGACCGTCGAGGCTGCCGGACTGCCGAAGGGCGCGCGGGTCGAGATCGACGTCATCGCCCGACTACCCTGACCCGGCGGGGACCGGCGAGAGCGAGGGGGCGGATGGCGGCTGGTGTCGCCAGCGGTCTTCAAAACCGTCTGGAGGGCTGTGTAAGCTCTCCGGTGGGTTCGATTCCCACCCGCTCCCGCCAACTCGACCGGGACCGGGGCGGCGCCCGTCGCCGCCGGCTGTTCGCGCTGCTCTCCCTCGTAGCCGCGCTCGCGGCGCCGCCGGCCGTTCGCTCGCAGGAGCCCGAGCCGCGCGACTCGGCCGGCGCCGTGGCGCCCGCGGGGGATGACTCTGCCGCGGTGGCGCCGGGCGCGCCGCCCGGGATGGCGCCGGGCCCCACGGTCGAGGCGACGCCCGTCGGATCGCGGCAGGAGGCGCCGCCGGACACGCTTCCGCGTCCGCCTGTGGGTCCGATGGGGGCCTTGCTCCGGTCGTTCGTGCTGCCCGGGTGGGGGCAGGCGGCGGTCGACCAGCCCCTGCGGGGAGCGTTCTACTTCGCGATGGAGGCCGGCAGCCTGTTCATGCTGCTGACGAGCCAGTCGAAGCTGAGCGCGGCGGAGCGCGCGATTCCCGCGGACTCGGCTCTCGTCGCGTCCCGGAAGGAGCAGGTGGAGGACTGGGCGGTGCTGGCGGGGTTCTGGGCCCTGTTTTCGGGAATCGACGCGTGGGTCTCCGCCCAGCTCTGGGACTTCCAGGCCGAGGTCGTGCCGCCTCCCGACGGGTCGCCGGGCGTCGCGTTCCGCTACAGCGTCCCGGTCGGTCCCTGACCGCCGGCCCGGGGATCGCGACCTCCCCTCCCGGCCGCTCCGGTCGGGGCGGCGATCTCGACGACCGTCTCCGGCTCGCCGAAGTCCGGCCGCCATCGGAGCAGTCGGGCGCGCTCGGGGTCGATCTCGGCCCAGGTGCAGTGTCCCACCCAGTCTCCCGAGTTGAGGTAGAGCCTCCCCGGGGAGACCTCCCTCAGCTCCGGAACGTGGCAGTGGGCCAGGGCGACGACCTCCACCTCCGGCTCCGCCGCGAGGCGCGCCTCGGCCCACTCCCGAAGGACCCGGGCCCTTTCTCTCGCCGTGGCGTCGGGCAAGCCGCCGTGCCGGCTCCCGGTCCGGCTGACTCCCCGGACCAGGTGGGCGGAGAGGTCCGGGTGCAGCCACCGGAAGCCGATGCGGGCCGGGCGGCTGCGGATCACGCGCCTGAGGACCTTGTACCCCCGGTCGCCGGGTCCGAGGCCGTCTCCGTGCGCGAGAACGGCGCGCCGTCCTCCCAGGGTCGTGAGCACCGGACCGTCGATCAGCTCGACCCCGATCTCCGTTCGGAGGAAAGCGTCGCCCCAGAAGTCGTGGTTGCCGGCGACGAGACGCACCCGCACCCCGGCGTCGACGAGGGAACGAAGCCTGACAAGGAGGTCGAAGTGGCGCCTGAGGATCACCGAGGAGTACTCGAACCAGAAGTCGAACAGGTCGCCGTTGACCACGAGGTCGGATGTGCGGTCGGCGACGTCCTCGAGGAAAGCCAGGAAGGCGCGCTCGTGGTCAGGGGGAGCCGCCCCGAGGTGGGCATCCGACACGATGAGGGTTCCGTTCTCTCGCATCCCGCACAGTATAGAGGGCGGTGATGCGGAGGGCGACAGCAGCCGGCCGGAGTCGACGATGAGCGAGAGAATGCCACGCGGGAGCCGGATCGAGATCCGTGTCCGGTACGCGGAGACCGACCAGATGGGCCGGGCGCACCACATGCACTACCTGGCGTGGTTCGAACTCGGACGGACCGAACTGATGCGCTCGAACGGCATCTCCTACGCGGAGCTGGAGCGGGAAGGGCTGCTGCTGCCGGTGGCGCGCGCGAACCTGGAGTACAGGCGCGGCGCCGGCTACGACGACCGCGTGGAGATCCGGACATGGGTCGCTGAGGTCCGCAGCCGGTCCGTCTCCTTCGCCTACGAGGTCCGCGCCCCGGAGACCGGGGAGGTGCTCGCGACCGGAAGCACGACCCTCATCTGCGCGGGGCCGGACCTGCATCCGCGACGGCTTCCGGGCGAGGTCGCCGGGCTGCTCGAGTGGCTCCGGGCGGAGGGCCCGGCGGGGCGCGCGACGCCGCGGAGGGGCCCGGATTCCCGAGCCTCGGACGTTTCTTGACCCCCCTCCGGGCCCCCGGTAGCTTGCGCCGACGCCCATGACACGAGCGATTCGACGAGCCGGCGCGCGGGTCCTTCCGCTCTTTCTGGTCGGGGGTTGCGCGACGGCGATCGAGTCGGGACCGCCGCTCGCCGATCCGGCGGCCATCGCGGTCCGCCTCGCGTCCCGGACCGGCGCCGAACGGCCGGCGACCCTCCGACTGGCCTGGCGGTACGGGGACCGGCGCGGGGACGTTCGGGGAGAGGGCGTCGCGCGCTTCAACCCGCCGGACAGCCTGAGGCTCGACCTGTTCACGTCGGGAGACGTGGCGATGGCGGTGGCCTCGGCGGGCGGACGCCTCACGTCGCTCGGAGAGATCGACGAGATCGAGGTGCCGCCGCGAGCGTTCGTGTTCGCGATGGCCGGGTTGTTCCGCCCGGACGGACCGGAGCCGCCCCGAGGCTTCCTGGCGGGATCGGACTCGGTCCTCGTCTACGGCTCCGCGGAGGGGCGGACGCAGGTGTTCTTCCTGCGGGACGGGCGACTTCGCCGGCTGGAGGAGCGCCGGGGCGGACGGGTCCTGCGGCTCGTTCGCCTGGAGTGGCCGGTCGAGGGAGCGTGGCCCACGGGGGCGGAGTTCCGGGACCTGCATCGTCCGAGCCGCGTGCGGTGGACGATCGAGAGTGTGCGATCGCCCGTCGCGCGCCATCCGAGCGAGATCTATGCGTTGCCCCACGAGCCGTAGAGTCGGACTGGCGTGCCTCGGCCTCGTCGCCGCCGCCTGCAACTACACTTTCTCGGGCGGGGGCGGGCTGCCGCCGCACATCAGGACGATCTTCGTCGCGCCGGTGGACAACCAGACGACCCAGTTCGCCCTTACTGAGCCGTTCACCCAGCTGCTTCTCGACGCATCCCGCTCCAGGCTCGGCGCGCAGCTCGCGGCGGAGGAAACGGCAGACGCGACCGTGCGCTGCGTGCTCACCCGCTACGAGGACACGGCCGTCAACTTCGCCGCGGAGGCCGGGGTCGGCGCCGACGTGTTCCAGCGGCGCATCCGGATCTCGGCGCGCGTCGAGATCGTCGACAACACGCGGAACGAGATCATCTGGGGAGGCTCGGTGACCGGGATCGGGGAATACTCACCGGACGACGACACGGAGCTCGCGGGACAGGATCTCGCCCTGAACGACCTGCAGCAGAAGATCGTGGACGGAGCCCAGTCGCAATGGTGAGGACCGGACGGCGCCGCCCGGGACCACGCTCCCGGCGGTCCCGGGCCCGGCGCCTCCGTCGCCTTGCGGCGCTCGCGGCGGGGCTCTGGTTCCTCGCCGGGCAGCCCGTTCCGGCCCTGCCGTGGGCGGCGACCGCGGAGCCAGCCGCGGTCGCCGGGGTCGCGCTCGCGACCGCCCCGCAGGAGGGAGGGTCGGTGCCGGCCGGCCAGGGCACGGGGGCGGCGGACGTGCAGGAGTCGGACGCTCCGCACGAGGAAGGGGGCGGTCACGGCCCCCGGGTCCGGGATGTCTTCTTCATCCTGATCGCGATGCTGCTCGCCGGAAAGCTGTTCGGCGAGATGGCCGAGCGGATCGGCCAGCCCGCCGTCCTCGGAGAGCTCCTGGCGGGCGTCGCGCTGGGCGCGAGCGTCCTCGGCGTG
The DNA here is from genome assembly GCA_046484665.1 of Gemmatimonadota bacterium. Taxonomy (GTDB): domain Bacteria; phylum Gemmatimonadota; class Gemmatimonadetes; order Palauibacterales; family Palauibacteraceae; genus Carthagonibacter. The sequence goes on along the minus strand of JAWOIN010000098.1, from coordinate 4,490 downwards.
ATTCCCGCCCAGGGGACGGAGCTGTACGACATCGTCCACGTGTTCGCCGAGATCGGGGTCTCGCTCCTCCTGTTCGAGATCGGCCTCGAGACGGACCTGAAAGAGATGTTCAGAGTCGGTCCGACGGCCGCGCGGGTCGCCCTGATCGGGGTCGTGTTCCCGTTCCTGTTCGGCTTCCTCTACTGGTACCTGGCGAACCCGTCCATCGGCGTGCACCCCGCGGGCGTCTCGTTCACCGTCGTAGCGATCTTCGTCGGTGCCACGCTCACGGCGACGTCGGTCGGGATCACCGCCCGCGTGCTCTCGGACCTCAACCGGATGCACACCCCCGAGGCGCGGATCGTGATCGGCGCCGCCGTGATCGACGACGTGCTGGGAATCGTCATCCTCGCCGTCGTCGCCGGGATGGTGGGAGGCGCCGCCGTCACCCTCTTCTCGATTTCGAAGGTGTTCGTCTTCGCGGTCGGGTTCCTCGTCCTCGCCGTCGTGCTCGGAACTCGCTTCGCGCCGGCCATCTTCGACGCGGTCGACCGCATGCGGGTCCGTGGCATGCTCGCGGTCGTCTCGCTCTGCTTCGCCCTCGGAATCGCCGCGCTCGCGGACCTCGCCGGCTCGGCGATGATCATCGGCGCCTTCGCGGCGGGCCTCGTGCTGTCGTCGACGAACCAGTTCGACGCGGTGGTCGAGCGGATCGAGCCGGTGGCGGACGTCTTCACGCCGATCTTCTTCGTCGCCGTGGGCGCGCCCGTGAACGTGGGACTCCTGATCCCGGGCTCGGTCGACTTCGACCTCCAGGTCCTCGTGGTCGGCCTTCTGCTCACGGTGGTCGCCATCTTCGGGAAGCTGATCGCCGGTCTCGCGGTCCGCAGGGCCGACGCGTCGAAGCTCCTGGTGGGCGTCGGAATGGTACCGCGCGGCGAAGTCGGACTCATCTTCGCCTCGATCGGCCTCACGGCCGGCATCCTCTCCCAGTCCGTGTACAGCGCCGTGCTGATCATGGTCATGCTCTCCACGTTCATCGTGCCTCCGTTGCTGAAGGCGCTGTTCGCGCGCAAACCGCCCGCACCGCCGCCGGACTCCGTGGGGGCGCTCGGGCCGCCGGCGGCGGACACGCTGTTCTGATGCCGCGATGACGGATCCGACGGAGGGGCTCGACACGGCGCCGTCCCGGGTGCTCGGGCGCGAGGCGCTGCTGCGGCGGTTCGGCCGCCCGCGCTCCTGCCGGCTCGTGTTCAGCAACGGCGTGTTCGACCTGCTGCACCGGGGGCACGTGGCCTCGCTCGAGGCCGCCAGGGCGCTCGGGGACCGCCTCGTCGTCGCGGTGAACTCGGATGCGTCGGCCCGCCGGCTGAAGGGCCCGGAGCGGCCGTTCCAGCCGGAGCTGGACCGGGCGATCGTCCTCGCCGCCCTTCGCTGCGTGGATGCCGTCACGATCTTCGACGAGGACACGCCCGCCGCGCTGATCGAGCGCCTGCTCCCCGACGTCCTCGTGAAGGGGGCCGACTACGAGGGGCTCGAGGTCGCCGGCGCGGAGGCGGTGCGGGCCGCGGGTGGCGAAGTCCGGCTCGTGGCCCTCGAGGAGGGGCGCTCCACCTCGGATCTCGTCCGACGGATCCGCGCGGCTCCGTTGCGGGAGCAGACCGGGCCCGAGTAGATACGTACGCGCGCGGCGACCGTAACCGGCGCGGGTCGAGCGTCGGGCGGGTACCTGCCGCGGCGGGAGGCCAGGAAAGGAGTCGATGGATCCGGACCCAGTTGTTCGCGACGAGGAGAGGGTCCCCGGCGGCCGGAACCGGCCGGCCGACCTGTTCCATCTCACGAAGCCGAGAATCACGCTCATGGTCCTCGTCTCCGCCGCCGCCGCATTCGTCCTCGCCAGCGGCGGCCGGCCGGAGCCGCTCCCGATGCTCGCCGCGATGTTCGGGATCGGGCTGGTGGCGGGAGGCACGAGCGCGCTCAACCAGCTGATCGAAAGGGACGTCGACGCCCGGATGGAGCGGACCCGGCGGCGCCCGCTCCCGACGGGGCGGGTGACGCCGGCCGCGGCGGCGGCCTTCTCCCTCACGATCTCGCTCGCAGGGGTGGCGTTCCTGGCGGCGGTCGTGAACCCGCTCACGGCGCTCCTCGCCGCGATCGCGCTGGCGAGCTACGTCCTCGTCTACACGCCGCTGAAGCGGGTATCCTCCCTCTCCACCCTGGTGGGCGCCGTGCCCGGCGCGCTGCCGATCATGGGCGGATGGACGGCCGCGACCGGTGAGCTGGCGCCCGGCGCGTGGGCGTTGTTCGGCATCCTGTTCTTCTGGCAGCTTCCGCACTTCCTGGCGCTCGCCTGGCTCTTCCGGGAGGACTACCGGCGCGGCGGCCTGCGGATGCTGGGCGTCGCGGACCCGACCGGACGGCAGACCACCAGCCAGGCCGTGCTCTACGCCCTGGCGCTGGTTCCGACGAGCCTGCTTCCCGTCGTCCTCGGACTCTCGGGCCCGGCCTATGCCCTGGTGGCGCTGGCCCTCAGCCTGGCCTACGTGGGCAGCGCGATCCGCTTCTGGATCCGAGCCGACGTCCCGACGGCGCGGGGCCTGTTCCGGACCTCGCTCCTGTACCTGCCGCTGCTGCTCCTCCTGCTGAGCTTCGACCGGGGGGGCGGCATGGACCGGGGACCCATCGCGGTGGCGGGGGGAGACCCTCCGGCGAGCCTGGTCCGGTCTCCCTGAGCGTCCCGCTCCCGTCGCACCCCCGGGGGTGGGTGGGGGTGCCGGAGCCGGGGTGACCGGCGGCAGCCGGGCCCGAACCGGCACCTGAGGCCCGCAAGGGTGTTACGACACGACGGAGCTGCCGACGAATCCTCCGAACGCTGGAGCTGCCCGTGGCCGTCGACCGGACTCGCCTGACGACCGGCATCGTGGCGGGCGTGCTGGGCGCCACGACGATCGCGCTCCTCTTCTTCGTCGTCGATCTCGTGCGGGGCGAGCCGCTCGGGACCGTCCGGTTCCTCGCCTCGGTGCTGTACGGGGGCGAGGAGGGAAGCGTGGGTGCCGTCGGGGTCGCCCTCTACACGGCGGCGCACTATCTCGTGTTCGCGTCGCTCGGCGCCCTGGCGGCGAGCCTGCTCGACGTGACCGGGATTCCGCCCAGGCCGCTGGTCGGGGCCGCTGCGGGCCTGTTCTTCTGCTCGCTTATCTTCTATCCGGCGCTCGCCCTCTCCGGCTCCAGCGTCCTCGACGCGCCCGCGTGGCCGTGGGTGTTCACCGCCAACTTCCTCGCCGGACTCGTGATCGTCGGGTGGATCCGTCGCAGGGGAACGGGCGAGCCGGCCGGCGGGATCGCCCCGCGGGGCTTTCTCCGCCCGGGCGTCATTACCGGGCTGATCGGAGCGGCGACGCTGGCCGCCTGGTTCCTGGTCGTCGACTCGGTGAGCGGCCGGCCCCTGTTCACGCCCGCCGCGCTCGGGTCGGTGCTCCTCAGCGGGGTCGACGCCGCCTCGGCGGTCTCGGTCGAGCTCGAGCCCGTGCTGGCCTACACGCTGCTGCACGTGACGGCGTTCGTCCTGCTCGGCCTCCTGTCGGCTGCGCTGGCGGCGCGGATCGAGCGCTTTCCGCCGCTCGCCTTCGCGTTCGTCATGCTGTTCGTCGTGTACTGGACCTTCGTGGTCTTCCTGACGACGATGCTGGGGACGTGGCTGCTGCGCGAACTCGCCTGGTGGTCCGTGTTCGCGGGGAACCTGGTCGCCGCCGCGGCGATGGGCGCGTATCTCTGGAAGGCGCACCCGCGGCTCCGGGAGGGACTGACGCACGACGCGCTCTGGGAGCCGGACCGGGCCTCGTCGTGACCCGCACCCTGCTCGTCGCGACACGCAACGACCACAAGCTCGGAGAGATCCGGGAGCTGATCGCGGGGACGGAGATCCGGATCGTCGGGCCCGACGAGGCGGGAATCCCGCCCGATTCCGCCGAGCAGGAGGTGGAGGCGCACGACAGCTTCGAGGAGAACGCCCTGGCCAAGGCCCGGCTGTTCCGCCTCCGTTCCGGCCTTCCCACGATCGCCGACGACTCCGGTCTCTGCGTGGACGCGCTGGGCGGAGATCCCGGCGTCAGGTCGCGGCGGTTCGCGCCGGAAGAGCTGCGGCGGGAGCGGACGGAGGACGCGGCGAACAACGCCTGGCTCCTCGAGCGACTCCGGAACGTGCCCGACGACCGGCGGGGCGCGCGCTACCTGTGTGCCCTCGCTCTCGTGGATGCGAGCGCGACCCTGGTCGTCGTCGGCCGTGTCGAGGGACGGATCGCGCGCGCGGAGCGGGGGCGCGGCGGATTCGGCTACGATCCGCTGTTCCTGCTGCCGGAGCGGGATCGGACGTACGGGGAGCTGCCCCCCGAGGCAAAGGCGCGGACGAGTCACCGGGCCGACGCGGTGCGTCGCCTGCGCCCGTGGCTGGAACGCTGGCCGGACTGAACGGCCAGGCGACGGAGGCCACGGGACCGGGAGCCGGCGCAGCC
>JAWOIN010000146.1:0-20152 GCA_046484665.1 Gemmatimonadota bacterium | reverse complement strand
GCCGAAGGATCATTCTCACCTTGTCACCGTGTCACCTTGTCACCCCCTCACCCCCTCATCTTGTATTGCCCCGCTTTGCACCCCACACAAGGTATGCTATAATCCCCCCATCACAAACAAATGTGCCCGCGATGACATGCTTCCTTTGGAAGCGCCGCATCTGGCAGATGCGCATCATCCGGGCAAGTGGCCTACGCGATTGGACCGCGCGGCGCATTCATTATAACACAAAGCCGTCTGTGCACCCAATCGCCAGGCGGCTTTATTATTTCAAGACAACAACTCTCGCAACTCGTGGGTTGGCCGTGCTGGCAAGCGGTTGACTAGTGCCAAAGGCTGTCCCATTTATCGTCTGGTTTCGTTTCAGGTGGGACAAGAGGTGTACTTGATTTTGACCAACCGGCTGGATTTGACCACTGCGCCTCAAGCAACACTGCGGGCCGGCCGCGGAAGGGGCGGTACCGGTAGTGAGGAAGGGTACCGCTCCTGCCGCCACGATCACGATCCAGCCGAGGCCGACCGCGACGAGCGCGTCGCGCACCGTGAGCTCGGGTCGTCCCGGCGTCGCCAGCCAGAGGGCGAGCCCCGCGAGCCCGATCGGACCGGCGGCCGCGAGCCACGCGTCCAGCAGCCCTTCGTGCGTACCGATCGCGGCCGAGGGGAGCATCGCGATCGCGACGGCGACCAGCAGCGCGCCGAGCAGGTGGCCGATCTCGCGGTATCTCAACCCGGGTCGCCGATCAGGCGGGGAATAGCGCGCTGACGTCGACCACGGCGTCGGCGAGCGCGAACACGATCGCCTCGTCGCCGGGGCGCAGCACGTCGGAGCCCCGCGGGACGATCACCTGCCCGTCCCGAACGACCACGGCGAGGATCGCGTGATCCGGAAAGCCGATCTCCTCGAGCGGGCGCGCGGCGAGCGGAGAGCCGGCGGCGACCCGGAAGGAGATCGCCTCGGCGTCCGAGTCCTTGAACACCGCGACCCGGTTCACGCTCCCGCGCCTCACGTAGCGGAGAATCGCGTTCGCGGCGCTGATCCGCGGGCTCACCGCGGTCTCCAGCCGGATCCTCCGCGCCAGCGGGAGATAGTCGGTCCGGTTCACGAGCGTGATCACCTGCCTCACTCCGAGGTCCCGCGCGACGAGGGAGGCGATGATGTTCCCCTCGTCCCCGTCGGTGAGCGCGACGAAGGCGTCCATCTCCGCGACGCCCTCGAACTCCATCAGCTCGACGTCGGTCGCGTCCCCCTGAAGGACCAGCGTCCGGTCGAACCGCTCCGCGAACTCGCGGGCCTTCTCGGGATCGTCGATGAGGACCGTCCCCTGGACGGCGTGCTGCTCGAGCAGGCCTGCGAGGTAGAAGGCCTCCCGGCTGTGGCCCGCTATCATCACGCGGCGCAGCTTCGACCGGGCGTAGCCGCACTGCTCCAGCGCCGTGGGAATCTCCCCTGCCGCCGCGATCACGTGGATGTGGTCGCCGGCGCGGACCTCGGTGTCGCCGTGCGGGATGATCGTCTCTCCACCCCGCTCGAGCGCGACCGCGAGCAGGGCCCTCCGTCCCACGCTCGCGGCGACCTCCCTGAGCGTATGCCCGGCCGCCGGGGCCCCGTCGAGGATCGTGAGGCCGATCAGCTGGACGGCGCCCCCGGCGAACACGGCGAGGTCCGTGGCCGCCGTCGTCTGGAGGAGGCGGAAGGTCTCGACCGCGAGCTCGCGCTCGGGGTTGATCAGGACGTCGACCCCGAACCGGGCCGGGGTCAGGGCCTGCCCGTCGTGGTAGAAATCCGGGTTGGAGACCCGGGCGACCTTGACGAGCCCCGGACGGGGCGGGACCGACATGCAGCAGACGAGGTTCACCTCGTCGACGCTCGTCACGGCGAGGAGGAGCGCGGTGTCGTCGATCCGCGCCGCGTCGAGAACGCTCGCGTTGACGCCGCTTCCCTCGACCACGGCGACGTCGAGGTGGGACTCGACGTAGTCGAGCCGGTCGCGGTCCACGTCGACGACGACCACGTCGTGCCGCTCCCGGGAGAGGCGCTCGGCCACGTGGTAGCCCACCTCGCCGGCGCCGACGATGATGATCCGCATGGCCCCCAATGTCCCCGCGAGCCCGGCGGCGGGCAAGGTGAAGGTCCCGTATTGCCCCGGGCCCGCCCGGGCGGGCAAGATCAGGGGAGACGGGCCCGTAGCTCAGCCGGTCAGAGCAGCCGACTCATAATCGGTAGGTCCCGGGTTCGAGTCCCGGCGGGCCCATTCCCGTGCCTCGGCCGCCTCCGGTCGAAGGGCCGCGCCGGCCGGGCCTCGCGGACGACCGGCATCCGGTCCGGACCGGGGCTCGGCGGCGGCGAGCTGCCTTCGCTCCGGCGTCTCCCACGAGCGCGCAGGCGGCGTACCCGACCACGCGGTCCCGGGCGCCGGGTGACTCCCCGGCCGGCGGGATTCCGGCGGCGAGACACCGGCGCAACTCCGCGCTCAGGACGGTTCGAAGCTGCGCAGACCGGAAGGGGGCGCGGGAGGAATCGTGTCCGGGCCGGCGTGCGGAGGGTCCGGGGTCCGGAGCGTCGCCTCCGGTCCGATCGGTCCCACTTCTCCCGCGCCGTTCACGGCCTGCACCCGATAGGCGTACGCCGTCGAGGCCGCGAGGGGTTCATCGAGCAGCGACGGCGCGGGGCTGACTTCGGCAGCCGCGCCGTCGCGGAACACCTGGTAGGCGGCGATGCCGGACTCGGGGTCGTCGGCGGCGGGCCACGAGATCTGCAGCGAATTCTCCGTCGCCGCGACGATCACGGGGGCCCCCGGGGCGCCCGGCGGAGTTCCGTCCGGCGTTCGTACCGTGACGGTCTCGCTCGGGTCGCTCTGCCGCTCCTTCTCGTCCACGGCGATGACGCCGTATCGATACTCGGTCCAGGGCTGGAGTCCCTCGTCCGTCCACTCCTCGCTCTCGACCCGGGCCACGACCGCGTCGTCGCGAAGCACGAGGTAGGACTCGGGCTCGGTACCGCGTCTTCCCTCACGCCACGTTATCCGGACGCGAGTGGCGTCCAGTGCCTCGGCCGTCACGTCTCGCGGCGGGTCCGGACGGGGCTCCGCCGTCCACAGGAACCCCGCGGTGAGCAGGAGGAAGGCCGGAATCACCGGCCTGAGCGTCATCCGGGAAACTCCGCCGCGACTCACGATCCGCCTACCGGAACCGGAAGAGCCGCCGACCGGGCGCTCTCGTTGCCGGCCGAGTCGACCGCGGTCACGACGAACGTCCACGTACCGGCGGTGAGATCCCCTACGATCGCCTCGGGCGCCGCCGACTCCACGACCCGGCTCGCCGGACCGTCGAGCTCGCCGTCCGGCGCGAAGTAGACCCTGTATCCGGCGAGGTCGTCCAGGGTCCGTCCGTCCGCGTCCGCGGTCGGCGGATCCCACGCGATCCCCACCGCGTGCACCGCGCGCGGTCCCGTGGGAGCGCCGGAGCCGGCGTCGTCCGGCGCCTCCGGCACGCGGGCTCCCGCCGTCGTCGCAGCGAGGCAGGCCGCGGCGACGCGCAGCGCGAGGCCGGACCGAACTCGCGACGCGCTGCTCCATCGCCGGCTGTGGACTCGGCGCGACACCTTCCGATTCCCCTCCATCGTCCGGTGGCCTGGCGAAAAGCCCCGGAGCGTATGCATTTGGATCTCCCCACGCGGATCCATCTTCCCGTGCCGCCGGGAGCTTCCAGGGAGTGGGAGGCAAGCTCCCTGCCACCGGACCTGCGCCGTCGGTGCGAGGAGCCCGGATCGCGGCGCGGCGGTCGCGGACGGCTCCTGATCCTCGCACGCGCCGCTCGGGACCTGGCGACATGATCGATGCTTCGCTCGGATTCCCCGACACGCTTCGCGTTGCGGGACCGGGGCCGAAGGCGGAGCTTCCGACGGGGAGCGCGATTCGCGGTGACCACGCCGATCCAGGGAGGACCGATGCCCGTCCGCCGGTATGTCGGAGCTCTCGTCGCCGTCTCGTTGACAGCGCTCACGACCGCGTGCGCTGGAGGCCGCGCCCCCATCTACACGCTCGAGCCGACCGCGGCGCCGCTGCGATACGCCGAGGAGTCCGAGGGCAGTCAGTCGGTCCAGACGCCCGCGGGCCCGCAGGGCGGGGAGTCCAGCACCGAGGCGGAGATCCTGCTCGACGTCGGCGCGGCCTCGGGCGTGGGCCGGCGATTCACCGCGGCCTTCGCGAGCTTCTCCGCCACGCTGACGAGCGCGATGGGCTCGATGCCGGTCGACGGGTCGGCGCTGGTCGGCTCGGAGTTCACGGGCGTGCTCGCTCCGGACGGAGCGATCGTGCTCGGCGACCTGCCGAAAGGGGCCGCCGGCGCGTTCGACGCGGGCAGTCTCGCCGGCGTCCTGCCGGACATCCTCGCGCCGTTGCCGCCCGATGGCTCGGATGAGGCGGCACCATGGCCCCACCGGTACACGCTGCCGGCGGGAGGGGGCCTCGCGGGCGAGGTGTCGTACGAGGGCGAGGCGCGGTTCGCCGGGGACACGACGTTCGAGGGCGTGCCGGTGCGGCGCATCGTGTCCGAGGGGCGGGTCTCGGTGTCCGGGAGCGGGACCCCGCCGGGGGCTCCCGGCGAGATCGCGCTGAGCACATCGGGCGACGCGGTCACGGTCTACCTGTGGGACGATGCGCGCGGCGTACTCGTAGCCTCGGACGCCGAATCGGACACGGAGGGCACGGTGTCGGCGATGGGCTTCGACCTGCCGATGACGGTGACGTGGGAGCGGCGGATCCGGCTGCTACCCTGACGCGGGGACCCGGGGGCCGCGCGGCCCCCGGCGTCAGTCGGGGCCCTCGACCGTCCCGGGGTCGCGCACGAACGCGAAGGCGGCGTATCCGACCACGCCGACGCGGGCGGGAATCGCGACGGCCGAGGTCCGCAGATCGAGGCGGATCGCGATGAGTCCTGCGGCTTTCGCGGCGACCAGAAGCCCGGCGACGGCCCGATGTCCGCACGCCCGCTCCCCGTCGATCTGCCCGGCATCGAGCTGCTCGATCGCGTCACAGGTGTCGCGGTCCCGCTTGCGGGCCGCGGCGTCCGGGAGATAGTGGCTGAGATCTGTGCTGACCACCGTGAGGGTGCGGGCGCCGGCGTCGAGACCTCCCGCCGCCCCGATCGCCGCGGCGACCTCCGGGGCCGTGGCCGCGCCCACGACGAGCGGCACGATCGGGACGGGGCCGAGGACGGCGAGCAGGAAGGGAAGCTGGACCTCGAGCGAGTGCTCGGGAGCGTGGGCGTCGTCGCGCGTCTCGACGAAGGGGAGCCTCGCGACGCTCGCGATCGCCTCCAGGTCGAGGGGGATGTCGCCGAGAGGCGTCGCGAACCGGGCCGCCGAGCTCGTCCCGAGGCCCCGGACCGGAACGTGGTGGCTCGGTCCGAGCAGGACCACCCGCCGCAGGTCCTTCCGCGCGCGGGCCGCCTCCCAGGCCGACGCCGCGACCTCGCCCGAGAAGATGTACCCCGCGTGCGGGGCGACGAGCGCGAGGGGAGGCGACGGAAGAGGGGCCCGCCGGACCCCGGCGAAGCAGGCGTCGAGCTGGGCGCGCAGTGCCTCCGGTCGGCACTCGTAGAACCGCCCGGCGACGGCGGGGCCACGAGTGGCGCCTCCACGATCGCGATCTCCGCCTGCCGACGTCCTCACGGCCCGTGCCCCGTTCGGGAAGTGCATCGTGCGGAATATAGCGCCCCCGGGGTGCGGCGAGCGCGGCCCGGGCGCGATGGCCACGCTGGCCGGGTCGGCTCGCGCCGCAGTAGGTTCCGTCCCGGAAGGCGGAACGGTATGAACGGGAAGACGACCCTCGTGACGGGGGCGCGCCGGGGGATCTGGAAGGCTGCGGCGACGGAGCCCGCGATGCGCCGTGCGCGCGTCCCGATCGGCGTCCGGAGCCGGGACCGAGGCGAGGTGGCCGCGCAGGAGATCCGGAGGCCGGCGCCCGGGGCCGACATCAAGGTCCTACCGGCGGGCCATTCCTCGAGACGCAGCTCGCGGCGAAACACCTCGCCCCGTTTCCGCTCAACCGTCTGCTCGCACCGTTCAAGCGCCCGCCTGAGCGCAGGGCGGACGCCCGTGCACCTCGCGGCCGGGCCGGACGCGTCCGACGTGACGGGACGCTTCTTCATCGACGAGCGGGAGACGCGCCTGGCGCGCGCCGCCCTGGACGGCGGGCCCGCGAGGCGGTTGCGGGACGAGGCGCCGCGCCGACCGGAACGAACGACGAGGAGATGACGTGACGAAGCTGCCCGACGAGAGCGGGTTTCACGGGCTGGGGCTCACGGGCCCTCTGCTCGAGGCACTGGCCGACCGCGGCTACCGGGAGCCGACGCAGATCCAGCGGGACGCGATTCCTCCGGCGCTCGAGGGACGGGACGTCCTCGGGTGCGCCCAGACCGGAACGGGGAAGACGGCGGCCTTCGTGCTTCCCATGCTGCAGCGGCTGGCCGCGGAGCCGGCGCCGCACGGATCGGTGCGCGGCCTGATCCTGACCCCGACGCGGGAGCTCGCCGACCAGGTGGAGCGGGCCGTCGTGCACTACGGGGCGCGGCTGTCGCTCGAGCCGCTCGTCGTCTACGGGGGGGTGCCGATCGCGGCCCAGATCCGGGACCTCAAGTTCGGATGCGACGTGCTGGTGGCGACCCCGGGACGCCTGCTCGACCACATGGGGCGCGGCACCGTGGACCTCGCCCGGCTCGAGGTGCTGGTCCTCGACGAGGCCGACCGGATGCTGGACATGGGCTTCATCGACGACGTGCGCGAAATCGTCCGCCACACGCCGCCGTCGCGACAGACCCTGCTGTTCTCGGCCACGATCCCGAACGCGATCATGGGGCTCGTCCGGGAGATGATGCAGGACCACATCTTCGTCGAGGTCGGCTTCCAGACCGCAGCGGCCGGGATCACGCAGGTCCTCCACCCGGTGACGTACGCCAGCAAGCAGGCGCTGCTCTTCCACCTGCTCGACTCGTGGGGCGACGGGCAGGCCCTCGTGTTCACCCGGATGCGGAGCACGGCGGCCTACGTCTGCGAGTTTCTCCGGAAGCGGGGGATCTCAGTGGATGACCTGCACGGGGACAAGGCCCAGTCGGACCGGACGAAGAGCCTCCAGAGATTCCGGGACGGCAAGACCCGCGTGATGGTCGCCACGAACGTGGCGGCGCGGGGGCTGGACATCGTCGGGATCACGCACGTCGTGAACTTCGACGTCCCCGACGACCCGAACGACTACGTGCACCGCGTGGGACGGACCGCCCGCGGGGACCTGACCGGCGACGCGGTGACGCTGATGTCGCCGCACGAGGTGATGATGGTGCGGGAGATCGAGAGGCTCACGGGGGAGCCGATCCCGCGCGCCGTCGTCCCCGGCTTCGAGCCGGGATTCCGGGCCGACCTCGGGGAGACCATCGCGCCCGAGGAGGACGCCGCTCCCAGATCTCGACTGGCCCGGGGCCGCCGCCAGCGCTGACGCCGCGACAGGTCCGACGACGGGATCCCCGGTACGCTTTCGGGGCTTGACGATAGAGACATTGTAATATATCTATGTTTACGTTCGTTGGCCGGTCGCACGGCGCGGCGGCGCGGGAGTCGAAGCGGAGCGGGGAGTCGCGATGAGCCGGATGACGCAGTTGATCAGCCTGGATCTCGTGCAGGACGCAGCGCGCGTCCTCCGCTGCATCGGGCACCCACTCCGGCTCCGGATCATCGAGCTGCTCGACACCCGGGGGGAGCTGAACGTGAGCGCCATCCAGGAAGCCCTCGAGCTGGAGCAGGCGGCCGCATCCCAGCACCTGAACCTCATGCGGGACAGGGGGATCCTCCGCAGCCGCCGGGACGGCGTGAACGTCTTCTACGCGATCGGCGACGAGAAGGTGATCCCCATACTCAATTGCCTCCGTGCCTGCGACGTGGTTGCGCCGCCCGGGCGCACACCCGGGCGCCGCGCGCGTGCGCGGACCTGAGGGACCGGAGCGGTCCGCCCGTCCACGGCACACCCTGAACGCCACCGGGAGAGACATGGGAAACGCAGCTCGCTGGAGTGCCTGGCTCGGAATCGCGTTCCTCGCCGCGGCGCCGGCTCCCGCCGGCGCGCAGGAGGCGGCCGCGGTCCGTCCGTTGAGCCTCGACGCGGCGATCGCGGAGGCCCTGGAGGGGAACGCCTCCCTCGCGGTCGCCCGCGCCGAATCGGACCGCGCGCGCGCCGAATCGAAGGCGGCCGCGTCCCCCCTGTGGCCGCGGATCGACGTCTCGACCGGCTGGACGCGCTCGAACGACCCTGTGTTCGCCTTCGGGACGAAGCTGCGCCAGGGGATCTTCGCGCAGGCCGACCTCGCGCTCGAGGCGCTGAACTCGCCCGACCCGATCAGCGACTGGTCCACCGGGGCGAGCCTGCAGTGGAAGCTGCTCAGCCCCCGGGAATGGGTCGGGCGCTCGGTGGCGTCGAGAGCGGCCGAGGCAGCCGGCTGGACGGAAGTCCGGACCCGCGAGGCGACGGTCCTGGTCACGGAGGCGCGCTACTACGAGGCGCAGCGGGCGGCCGCGCAGCTAGCGGCCGCGGAGCGCGCGGAGGAGGCGGCCCGGTCGGCCCGCGACGCGTTCGCGCGCAGGGAAGCGGAGGGACTTCTGACGCGCGCCGAGCTGCTGCAGGCCGAGGCGGAGTTCCAGGCCGCCGTGGCCGCGAGGATCGACGCGGGGCGCCGGGACGCGGAGGCGCTGCGGCGGCTGGCCGTGCACCTCGGATGGAGTCCGGAGGTGCGGCCGCTCCTGACGGACAGCCTGGACCTCGGGACCATCGACGCCGGGGTCGATACGGCCGAGGCGGCGCCGGCCGTCGGCCCCGGGGCGCCCGGTCCCGAGGGCCGGGCGGACCTGAGGGCGCTCGACGGGGCGCGGGACGCGGCCGCCGCGAACAGCACTCGTGCGCGGCTCGGATACCTGCCCGAGCTGGAGGGCTTCGGCGGCTGGGCGATGCACGGCGCCGATCCGTTCGGCAGCGATGGGGACAACTGGGTCGCCGGCCTGGTCCTGCGCTGGAACGTGTTCTCGGGGTTCGGACGGAGCGCCGATGCGAAGAGGGCGGATGCGGAACGGGCGGTCGCCGAGGCCCGCTACGACGAGGCGCTGCGGTCCGCGAGGGCCGAAGCGGAGGAGGCCCGGGAGGCGGTGCTCGCGACGCGCCGGGCGGCCGCGGCCGCCGTGGTCGGCGACAGCGCCGCGTCCCTCGGGCGCGACCTCATGAAGCGACGGTTCGAGGAAGGGCTCGCCACGGCCACCGACCTCCTCGCCGCGGAGGCCCGGGCCGCGACGGCGCGGAGCCGGGCGATCGATGCCGTGGCGGGGCAGCGGATGGCGGAAGCCCGGCTGCGGTTCGTCACCACGCGACACACGAGCGAGTGAGACCCATGATGCGACACACGCTTCTACTGCTGCCCGCTCTCGCCGTCGCGGCCGCGGGTTGTGATCGGGGGGAGCCCGGACGGCTGGAGAGCTCGCGCTCGCCGCAGGACGTGACCGTGAGCGCGGTCGTCAGCTCGCTCGGTGCCACGCAGGTCGCCGGCCGTGTGCTGGCGGCACAGAGCGCGGAGCTCGCGACCCGGACCAGCGGCACGGTGATGGCGGTCCTGGTGGAGGTCGGGGCGCCCGTGCGTGCGGGCCAGACGCTCGTGCGGCTCGACGATGCCGGGGTCGAGTCCTCGGTGTCGGGAGCCGAGGCGGCCGTCACGGTGGCCCGGAAATCCCACGCGCGCCTCGAGAACCTGCTGCGGGACGGTGCCGCGACGGCGCAGGAGCTGGACCAGGCGACGGCGCAGCTGGAGATGGCCGAGGCCCGGCTCCGCGAAGCGCGATCCCAGCGGGAGTACGTCACGCTGCGGGCGCCGTTCGACGGGACGGTCGCGGCCCGGATGGTGGACCCGGGCGACCTCGCGGTGCCCGGGATGGCGGTTCTCTCGCTGGCGGGGAGCGGCGCGGTGAAGGTGGAGGCCGATGCGCCGGCGGCGCTGGCGGGCCGGGTCGCGACGGGCGACGAGCTGATGGTGGTCGCGCCGGCGGGAGGAAGCTGGCCTGCCGTCGTCAGCCGCAAGGTCCCGGTGATCGACCGGACGAGCAACCGCTTCCGCTTCGAAGCGCAATTCGCGCCGGGGACGCGCGACCTGCCGCTCCCGGGCACGTACGTGAGGCTGGAGCTGCCGGGGACGGAAGGGGCGAGTCTTCTCGTCCCGGACGACGCGCTCGTCCGGCAGGGTCAGCTGACCGGCGTCTACGCGCTCGAGGGCGGGGTGCTGCGGCTGCGCTGGATCCGTCCCGGCCGGGCCCGGGACGGAGCCGTGGAGGTCCTGGCCGGACTCGGTCCGGATGCCGTCGTCGTCCGATCGCCCGCCGCCGCCCTGCGCGACGGGATCGCGGCGGGAACGGTCAGGCGCGAGGAGTGGAGCCCGGAGCCCGCGGGCGGGGAGGGCCGGTGAAGGGCGGGATCGCCGGCCGGCTCGCCGACGCGTTCATCGGCTCGAAGATCACGCCGCTGCTGCTCGCGGCGGCGCTCGCGCTGGGACTCTACACGGCGACGACCCTCCCGAGCGAGGAGGAGCCGCAGATCATCGTGCCGCTGGCGGACATCTACCTGCCGATGCCGGGCTCGGAGCCGGAGGAGATCGAGAACCGGGCCCTGATCCCGCTCGAGAACGTGCTCTCCGGGATCGAGGGCGTGGAGTACGTCTACGGCCACGCCGCGCCCGGCTTCGGCCTCGTGACCGTTCGGTTCGTGGTCGGGAGCGACCTCGAGGACAGCCTCGTGCGGCTGTACTCGACGCTGCTGAAGTTCGCCGACCGGATGCCGCCAGGCCTCCAGTTCCCGCTCGTGAAGACGGTGAGCATCGACGACGTCCCGTTCTTCACGGCGACGCTCGCCGCCGACCGGACTCCCGGCGACCTCCGGCGGGTCGCCGAGGAGGTCGCGACGGCGTTCGAGGCAGTGCCCGACGTGCGCGACGTGAGCGTGGTGGGGGGCTCGCCGCGGGAGATCCGGGTCGAGCTGAGGGCCGAGCGCGCCGCCGAGCTCGGGATCGACCCCGGGCTGGTCGTCGAGCGGCTCGGCGCGGCGAACGTGAGCGTGGAGGCGGGCCGGTACGCTCGCGGCGACGAGGTCGTGCGGGTCGTCGGGGGGCCGTTCCTGACGACGGCCGGGGACGTGGCCTCGGTGGTCCTGGCGGTGCGTGACGGCAGGATCGTTCAGGTGGGCGACGTGGCGGACGTGATCGACGGTCCCGCCGAGATGACGAGCTACACGTTCCACGGAGTCCCGGGCGGGTCGCTCCTCCCGCAGGTCACGATCGCGGTGTCGAAGCGTCCCGGGGCGGACGCGACGAAGGTCGGGCACGGGCTCGAGTCCACGCTGGAGCGGCTCGAGGGACGGGTGATCCCGGCGGAGTTCGAGGCGGTCGTAACCCGGAACTACGGGGAGACGGCGCGCGAGAAGGTGGCGACGCTGAAGGAGCATCTCGCGGGCGCCGTGATCGCGGTCGGCATCGTGGTGGCCGTGTTCATGGGCTGGCGGAGCGCGCTCGTCGTGATGCTGGCCGTGCCGATCACCTTCGCGCTCACCCTGTTCGTCTACCAGGTGTTCGGCTACACGCTGAACCGAGTCACGCTGTTCGCCCTCATCTTCGTGACGGGGATCGTGATCGACGACTCGATCATCGTCGCCGAGAACATGGAGCGGCATTTCAGAATGCGGGACCGCCCGCTGCGTGCGGCGGCCCGGACGGCGGTCGACGAGGTGGGGAACCCGACGATCCTCGCCACGCTCACGGTGATCGCGGCGGTCCTCCCGATGCTGTTCGTGTCGGGCCTGATGGGGCCGTACATGAGCCCGATGCCGATCGGCGCCAGCCTCGCGATGACCTTCTCGCTCATGGTCGCGCTGATCGGGACCCCGTGGCTGGCGTTCCGGCTGCTGGGCAGAGTGCACGGCGACGAGCACGAGGCGCCCTACGTGCTGGAGGAGACGAGGATCTACCGCACGTACCGCAGGGTGATGGAGCCGCTGCTCGACCGACCGCTGCGCCTGATGATCGCCCTCGCGGTCGTCGTCGTCCTCCTCCTCGCCTCGACGGCGCTGTTTCTGACGCGCGCCGTAGCGGTGAAGATGCTGCCGTTCGACGACAAGACGGAGATCCAGGTGATCCTCGACCTGCCGGAGGGGACGTCGCTCGAGCGGACGACGGCGGTCGCGCTCGACGTGGCGCACGCGCTGTCGGCGGTGCCCGAGGTGCACGACGTGCAGGTCTACGCGGGCGTCGCGGCGCCGTTCAACTTCAACGGACTTGTCCGCCACTACTACCTGCGGCAGGGTCCGAACGTGGCGGACATCCAGGTGAACATCCCGAAGGAGATGCGCGGCCGGAAGGGGCTCCTCAAGAGGGATCAGAGCCACGACGTGGCACGGCGGATCCGACCGATCGTGGACTCCGTCGCCACGGCTGCGGGCGTCGGGGTGCGGGCCAAGGTCGTGGAGGTGCCGCCCGGGCCACCCGTGCTCAGCACCCTGGTCGCCGAGGTGTACGGCGAGGACGTCGAGGACCAGCGGGCCGTCGCCGGGGAGGTGATGCGACTGTTCGTCGAGCAGGCCGGGGTGGTGGACGTCGACTGGTCGCCGACCGCGCCCCAGCGGGAGCTGCGGCTCGAGGTCGACGAGGAGAAGGCGGCCCTGTCCGGGGTGCGCAAGGAGCAGGTCGTGCACGCCGTGGGGGTAGGCCTCGGCGGACGGGTCGCGACGCATCTCTCGGCCCCGGAGTCGCGGCGCCCGGTTCCGGTCCGGGTTCGCCTTTCCGAGGCCGAGCGCTCCGGCCCCGACCGGATCGGCGGACTGCACGTCGCCTCGACGACCGGGGCGATGGTCCCGGTGGGAGAGCTCGGCCGCCTGGAGGAGTCGACGGTTTCCCAGGTGATCGACCGCAAGAACGGCCAGCGGGTGATCTACGTGCTCGCGGAGGTCGCGGGGGAGGAGGAGAGCCCCGTGTACGCGATCCTCGACCTCAAGCGCCGGGTCGGCGCCCTGCCGCTGCCGGGCGGGGCGACGCTGGGCCAGCTCTACACCCGGCAGCCCGGCGCGGTGGAGCAGCCGGTGATGAAGTGGGACGGGGAGTGGCAGGTGACGTACGAGGTGTTCCGGGACCTCGGGATCGCGTTCGCCGGGGCGCTGCTCCTGATCTACGGCCTGCTCGTGGCCTGGTTCGGCAGCTTCGTGACCCCGCTCGTGATGATGACGGCGATCCCGCTGACGCTGGTGGGGATCGCTCCGGGACACTGGATCACGGGCGCGTTCTTCACGGCCACCTCGATGATCGGGATGATCGCGCTCGCCGGGATCATGGTCCGGAACGGGATCCTGCTCATCGACTACCTCGAGGCGCGGATCCGCGCGGGAGTTCCGCTCAGGCGGGCGGTGATCGAGGCGGGCGCCGTCCGCACGCGCCCGATCGCCCTCACCGCCGGGACGGTGGTGATCGGCGCGTTCGTGATCCTGCTCGACCCGATCTTCGAGGGGCTCGCGGTGTCGCTCATCTTCGGGGCGCTCGCCTCGACGATCCTGACGCTGATCGTGGTGCCGGGGATCTACTTCCTGATCAACCGCGAGCCCGAGGGGCCCGGCGCGGAGCTCGGGGCCGACGCGACGCCGGCACCGGCGCCCGTGGCATGACGGCCGGCCTTGACCCGATGAAGAGGTGGAGATGAAGCTGATCGTGCTGACGTATCTCGAGGGCGACGAGGGGTGCGTCGACCGGCTGTTGAGAGAGGCGAACGTCGCCGCGTACAGCCAGCTGTCGATCGAGGGGCACGCGGAGGGGGCTCCGGTCGGCTGGTACGCGGAGGCGGCCCCGTATCGCTCGCGCATGGTGTTCACCTTCGTCGGCGACGAGGTGGCGGAGCGGATCCTGTCCGCGGTGAGGGGTTGCACGGGGGTGGAGGACCCGCGCCATCCGATCCGCGCCTTCGAGCTGAACGTGGGACGCAGCGCGGCCTGCGGCTGTCCGGAGGCGGTCGAGGCGGACTGAATAAGGCTCCCGGCGTCGAGTCGGGAGGAGCGATGAACGGCGGCCTTCCGGCGCAAGGGAAGCGGCCATCCACGGCTCCCGGAGGGGAGCGTGAGGAGCGTACCATGACGATGGACCAGAAGATCCGGGTGATCGCGGGGACGTTCGTGCTGATCAGCCTCGCGCTGGGCCGGTTCGTGAGCCCCTGGTGGTTCCTGTTCACCGCTTTCGTGGGCGCGAACCTGCTCCAGTCCGGGATCACCCGATGGTGCCTGATGGAGGACATTCTGCGGAAGACGGGCATCCACCGGGACCCCGTGCCCGGGGCCTGAGCGAGCCCGGGATCGGGCTCCGATGCCCGGAACGCCGCGCTCCGGGCCTGCCGGGGCGCGGCTTCTTTCCTTTCCGGCGGATCGGTCGTAGCTTGCCCCGCTTACGATCGAGCCGCCCCCGCGCGGGCGGCGCGTGCCTGACTTCGTTTTCCGCGGGCCCGTTCCAGACATGCACAGCATTCGAAATCGCCTGATCGTCATAGCCGGCCTCGTCGCGCTCTGCGCCTGGGCCCTGCTTCCCAAGGTGGGCC
Source organism: Gemmatimonadota bacterium (assembly GCA_046484665.1). Taxonomy (GTDB): domain Bacteria; phylum Gemmatimonadota; class Gemmatimonadetes; order Palauibacterales; family Palauibacteraceae; genus Carthagonibacter. Next base: position 5,517 of record JAWOIN010000146.1, on the reverse strand, counting down.
CGGACGGGGAGAGGATCTCCCCCATCAACCTCGGGCTCGACCTGCAGGGCGGCATGCACCTGGCCGTCGAGGTGGACGACCCCACGGGCAGCCTCACGCAGGAGGCCCGCGTCGACGCGCTCGAGCGCACGCTGACGACGATCCGCAACCGGATCGACGAGTTCGGCGTCCGGGAGCCGACGATCCAGCGGGTCGGCGACGAGCGGATCATCGTGGAGCTCGCGGGGATCGACGATCCCGGTCGCGCGAAGGCGATCGTCGAGCGCACCGCGTTCCTCGAGTTCAAGATCGTGCGCGAGGACGATGGGTTTCGGAACGCGCTGCCGCGCATCGACCGGGCGATCGTACAGTCGGTGGGCGCGGAGAACCTGCCGGCGGAGATCGCCGCGGAGGCGGCGCCGGCGGAGCCCCGGGCGCTCACGGAGCTCCTGGGCGAGGCAGGCCCCGGGGCCGCCGGCGAGGCGGCGACGGACACGACCGCGCCCGCCGACCCGGCGGCCGCGGCAGGGCAGGACACGATCGAGGCGAGTCCGGAGCTGCGGCCGCTCTCCGCGCTGCTGCTCGAGTCGGGCCGGCCCGGGCAGTTCTACGTCGCGGAGGAGGACGTCCCGACCGTCGACGGCTACATCCAGCTGCCCGCCGTCCAGACGGCGCTGCCGCGGAACACGGAGCTCGCGTGGGGCGCGGGACCGGCCTCGATCCAGGGCGCGGCGTACCGCGACCTCTGGGTGCTGGAGGCCGAGCCCCTGGTGACCGGCGAGTACCTCGCGGACGCGGGCCCGGCGGCCCGGGACCCGCAGTTCAACCAGCCGTACGTCCCGTTCGAGATGACGCGCCAGGGCGCCCGGATCTTCGAGCGGGGCACGAGCCGCAACGTCGGCCGCCTGATGGCGATCGTGCTCGACGACCGCGTACAGAGCGCGCCGGTGATCCGGCAGACCCTGAGCCGTCGCGCCCAGATCGAGATGGGCGCGGGCACCGCCTTCAAGGAGGCCCAGGACCTCGCGCTCGTGCTGCGGGCGGGCGCGCTGCCGCAGCCGATCCGGATCGTCGAGGAGCGGACGGTGGGCCCGTCGCTTGGGGCGGACTCGATCCGGCAGGGGAAGATCGCGTTCGGGATCGGGATCGTCGGCGTAATCCTGATCATGCTGCTCTACTACCGGTTCGCGGGCATCCTGGCGGTCACGGCCCTGTCGGTCTACCTGCTCCTCGTGCTCGGCGGCCTCGCCGGGCTCGGGGCGACGCTCACCCTGCCGGGCATCGCGGGCCTCATCCTGTCGGTGGGAATGGCGGTGGACGCGAACGTCCTCATCTTCGAGCGGATCCGGGAGGAGTCCGACGCGGGCAAGACCCCGAGAACCGCCGTGGAGCAGGGATTCCAGCAGGCGCTGTCGGCGATCGTCGACGCGAACCTGACGACGCTGATCACGGCCGCCATCCTCTACCAGTTCGGCACCGGACCGGTCCGCGGCTTCGCGGTCACGCTCGGCATCGGGATCGTCGCCTCCTTCTTCACGGCGCTCTTCGTGACGAAGACGCTGTTTCTGATTTACCTCGAGCGGCGTTCGCCGTCCGAGCAGCTGAGCATCTGAACCGACGGGCTCGCGAGCGATGAGATTCTTCCGGAACGCCCACTACGACTTCCTGTCCAAGCGGAAGACGGCATACGTCATCACGGCGGTGGCGCTGATCGTCGGCCTGTTCTTCCTCGTCGTCCACCGCGGGCTCCGCTACGGAGTCGAGTTCACGGGCGGGACGCTGTTCCAGGTGGAGTTCGCGAGCGACACGCGCGTCGCCGACGTTCGCAACGCGATCGCCGCGGCCGGGTTGCAGAACGCCGAGATCCAGCGGTTCGGCGAGTCGAACGAGTTTTTGATCCGGGTGTCCGTCTTCTCCGAGACCGGCGACGAGCGGGTGTCGCAGGACGTGGCGACAGCGCTGAACGCCTCCTACGGCGAGGGGGCCTGGCAGGTCGTCCGGACCGAGGCGGTCGGTCCGAAGGTGGGCGCCGAGCTGAAGCAGAAGGCCCTGATCGCGATCCTGATGTCGCTGGCGCTGACCCTCGTCTACCTCGCGTTCCGGTTCGAGTGGCGGTTCGGCGTGGCGGCGGTCGTGGCGACCGCGCACGACCTGCTGCTGACGCTCGGGTTCCTCTCCGTTGTGGACCTCGAGGTCACGCTGGCGACGGTCGCGGCGGTGCTGACGATCGTCGGGTACTCGCTGAACGACACGATCGTGGTGTTCGACCGGATCCGGGAGAATCTCAAGAAGCGCCGGAAGGACCCGTACTACGACGTCGTGAACGGCAGCATCAACGAGACGCTGCCCCGAACGATCCTCACCAGCGCCACGACCCTCGTCACGCTGATCGCGCTCGCCCTGTTCGGGGGTGCGGTGATCCGGCCGTTCGCGATCATCCTCATCCTCGGCGTGGCGATCGGCACCTATTCCTCGATCTTCGTCGCCTCGCCGGTGCTGCTCGAGATCGAGCGGTGGACCAGGAAGCGCGAGCGCAAGTCGGCGGCGGCTCCGGCCAAGGCGGGTTGAAGCTCTTCGACTCGCACTGCCACCTCACCGCGGAGGCGTTCGCGGGCGAGCTCGACGCCGTGCTGGCCCGCGCGCGGGAGGCCGGCGTCGAGGAGATGGTGACGATCGCCTCCGATCCCGACGATGCCGCGGCCGGGCTCGCACTCGCCCGGGCCCTCCCGGGCGTCGCGTGCACCGCCGGTCTCCACCCCCACGACGCCGAGCGCTTCGGCCCGGAGACCGAAGAGGCGATCCGCCGCCTGCTGAGCGAGCCGGAGGTGGTGGCAGTCGGCGAGACCGGGCTCGACTTCTTCTACGACAACGCGCCTCGCGCGCGCCAGCGCGCCGGCTTCGAGGCGCAGCTCCGCCTTGCACGCGAGGCGGGGCTCCCCGTCGTCGTGCACGCCCGCGAGGCGGATGCGGAGGTGATCGAGGTCCTCCGGTCGGCGGACGGCGTCCGCGGGGTGCTGCACTGCTTCACGGGCGGCGCGAAGCTGCTCGACGCCGGGCTTGACGCGGGGTGGCACATCTCCTTCTCGGGGATCGTGACCTTCCGGCGCTTCGACGCGGCCGACCTGGTGCGGCGCGTCCCGGAGGATAGACTGCTGATCGAGTCGGACAGCCCGTACCTCGCGCCGGTTCCGCACCGTGGAAAGCGGAACGAGCCCGCCCATCTCGGACACACCTGCGAAGCCGTCGCGGCGATCCGGGGCGTGCCCGCGGAGGCGCTGGCGGAGACGACCCGGCGCAACGCACGGCACTTCTACGGGCTCGACTGAGATGAGCGACGCGACGCGACCGTCGGCCGAGCGGCCGAGCATCCGGATCCTGCCGGACCACGTCGCGAACCAGATCGCCGCGGGCGAGGTCGTCGAGCGTCCCGCCTCGGTGGTCAAGGAGTTGGTCGAGAACGCGCTCGACGCGGGCGCGACGCGGGTCGAGATCGAGCTGCGGAACGGCGGCAAGAGCTCGATCCGGGTCTCCGACGACGGGGAGGGCATGGTGCGCTCCGACGCGCTGCTCGCCCTCGACCGGCACGCGACGAGCAAGATCCGCGACGTCGGAGATCTCCGGAGCGTCGCCTCGTACGGGTTTCGCGGCGAGGCGCTGCCGTCGATCGCGGCCGTCAGCCGATTCGAGCTCCAGACGACGCCGGCCGCCGGCGGCGCGGGCACGGAGATCCGGGTCCAGGGCGGGCGGATCGTCTCGGTCGGGGAGGTCGCGCGCCGACCGGGAACGACCGTCGTCGTGCGCTCGCTGTTCCAGAACGTGCCCGCCCGGGCCAAGTTCCTCCGCTCCGCCGCGGCGGAGACCCGGGCCGCGAGCGAGGCCGTGATCCTGCTCGCCCTCTCGAACCTCGACGTCGGCTTCCGGCTCGTCTCCAACGACCGCGAGCTGCTTGTCCTTCCCGTCGCGACCGACGTCGGCGAGCGGGTGCGGGAGCTGTGGGGGGACGACGAGGCGGGCGAGCTGCTCGCGGTCGACGGCGAGCGGGAAGGGATCCGGATCGCGGGCCTGATCCAGCGCCCCGACGCCGCGCGGCCGGCGGGAGGAAGGCGCTTCCTGTTCGTGAACGGGCGCCCGTTCCGCGACCCGGGCCTGCTTCGGGAGCTCGACGACGCCTACCGGACGACGATCTCCCGGGGCCTGCGGCCGAGCGCCTTTCTCTACCTCGCGGTCGCGGCGGGCGGGGTCGACGTGAACGTCCACCCCGCGAAGGCCGAGGTCCGGTTCGCCGATCCGGGCGCCGTGCGCTCCGCGCTCGCGGGCCTCGTGCGGGAGCGGCTGCGCGGCCTGAGCAGCGCGCCGGGCCTGGGACCGGAGCGGGGACCCGCACGCGAACCCGCCGGGCCCCGGCCGGTCGAGGACGAGGAGGCCTCGCAGCTCGCCTTCTTCGTGCCCCGCGGCGGAGACGTCGCGCGTGCGGGAAGCGATGCGGGGGCGGGCGAGGCCGGCGCGACGGCCGACGACGGGGCCGAGGCGGGAGCCGCCGCGGCCCTCGCGGCGCTCGGCGACCCCTCGCGCTCCGGCCCCTGGCAGCTCCATGACGCCTACATCCTCGTCCCGGCCCGGCAGGGGCTGCTTGTGATCGACCAGCACTCGGCGCACGAACGAGTTCTGTTCGAGGAGACGATGGAGCGGTTCCGCCGGCAGGAGGGCACCTCCCAGCGCCTCCTGTTTCCGCTCACGCTTCGCCTGTCGCCGCCGGAGCTCGCGGCGGCGGACGAGCTGTCGAGCCTGCTCCGCGCGGCCGGCTTCGAGCTCGAGCGGTTCGGCGAGCGGACGGTGATCGTCCACGCGGTGCCGCACCTGCACGACCACTTCGACCCCGAGAGCTGCTTCCGGGAGATGATCGGAGAGCTCGCGCACGGGTCGGAGCTCGTGAACTCCGCCCGGAACCAGCACGAGCGGATAGCGAAGAGCCTGGCCTGCAAGGGAGCGATCAAGGCGGGCCAGCCGTTGTCGCGCGGCGAAATGGAGGAGCTGGTGGATCGGCTGTTCGCCACCGAGCTCCCGGGCCACGACGTCCACGGGCGCCCCACGATCCTGCGGCTCACGCTCGAGGAGCTCGCACGGCGGTTCGGGCGGAGCTGAAGCCGGTGCTCGAGCCGGCCGTAGCGCCCGCCCGGGAGCGGCCCGTCGTCGCGATCCTCGGGCCGACGGCGAGCGGCAAGACGGAGCTCGGGCTCGCGCTCGCCGGCGAGCTCGGTGGAGAGATCGTCTCGGTCGACAGCCGCCAGGCGTACCGCGGGATGGAGGTGGGAACGGCGGCGCCGACGCCGGAGCAGCGAGCCGAGGTGCCGCATCACGGGGTCGCGTTCCTCGCGCCCGGCGAGCGGTACGGCGCGGGCCGCTTCGCGCGCCTCGCGCGGGGCTGGATCGACGGGATCCGGGACCGGGGCCGGGAGCCGCTCCTCGTCGGCGGAACCGGTCTCTTCTTCGCGGCGCTGCTCCGTCCCGTGTTCCGCGAGCCGCCGCTCGACCCCGCGC
>JAWOIN010000109.1:0-6192 GCA_046484665.1 Gemmatimonadota bacterium | reverse complement strand
AGAATCGTGGCCGCCGGCGACACCCGGCGCAATGCCGCGGGCCCGTCTGGCTCGCTTCCCGAGCCGCCCGTAGTTTGGCCCTGTCCGGCGGCGCGTCGGCCGTCGGGCGGCTCCGCAGCGCACCCACCGCGACACCGCGAGACGGTCGACATGATCACGATCACCGGAGAGGGTCTTCGCCTGGAGGAAGTCGTCGCCGCAGCGCGGCGCGGCGAGAAGGTGGCGCCGCTCGGCGCCGCCGTCCGGGAGCGCATGGAGGCGAGCCTGCGCTGGGTGGAGGCGGCGGTCGCCTCGGGCGAGCGCACGATGTACGGGGTGAACACGGGATTCGGGGCCCTGGCCCGGCGGCGGATCGAGCCGGAGGAGGCCGCACGGCTGTCCCGCAACGTGATCCTCAAGTGCTGCGCGGGGACGGGCCCCCCGCTCGCGGCGGACGTCGTGCGCGCGATGATGGCGATCCGAGCGGACACGCTGGCGAGGGGCGCCTCCGGGGTCCGCCCCGAGCTCCCGGAGACGCTGGTGCGGATGCTGAACCGGGGCGTCACCCCTTACGTGCCGTCGAAGGGGTCGCTCGGCGCGAGCGGCGACCTCGCGCCTCTCGCCCACATCGCGGTGGTGATGACCCGCGACCCGGACGGCTCGGAGCCGGAGGAGTTCAGCGGGCGGGCCTGGCTCGAGGGCGAGCTGCTGACCGGGGCCGAGGCGATGGAGCGGGCCGGCATCCCGCGGATCGCGCCCGGCCCGAAGGAAGGCCTGTCGCTCACGAACGGAACGACGTTCATGCTCGCCGCCGCCGCGCTGGCCGTCCACGATGCGCGGTCGCTGCTCGATCACGCCGACGTGGCGGCGGCGCTCAGCATCGAGGCGCTGCTCGGCCTGTCGGCGGCGTTCCACCCGCTCCTGCACGAGGCGAACGGGCAGCGCGGGCAGCCCGAGGCGGCGGCCCGGGTCCGCACGCTCCTGTACGGCAGCCGGCTGGTCGACTCCGACCCGGACCGGGTGCAGGACGCCTACAGCCTCCGCTGCGTGCCCCAGGTCCACGGCCCCGCGCGCGACGCGGTGGAGTTCATCGCCGGCCGGGTCGAGAGCCTGCTGCGAGGCACCAGCGACAACCCGCTGGTGTTCCCGGAGGCCGACGGGGAGGGGCGCCTGATCAGCGGCGGGAACTTCCACGGACAGGGCCTCGCGTTCTGGCACGACCTGCTCGGCATCGTGATGGCGGAGGTGGCCAGCATCAGCGAGCGCCGCTGCTTCCGGCTGCTGACGCCGGAGCTGAGCGCCGGCCTCCCCTCGATGCTGGTGGCGAAACCGGGCCTCGACTCCGGCCTGATGCTCGGCCAGTACACGGCGGCGGCGCTGGTCTCCGACAACAAGACGCTGGCGCATCCCGACAGCGTCGACTCCATCCCTTCCAGCGCGAACCAGGAGGACCACGTCAGCATGGGGGCGAACGCCGCCCGCCACGCGCTCGAGATCCTGGACAACGTGCGCACGGTGATCGCGATCGAGCTCGTGACCGCCGCCCAGGCGGTCGAGCTCAGGGAGAACGGGCCGGAGCGTCTCGGGCGGGGAACGGCCGCCGCCTGGCGACAGATCCGGAGCCGCGTGCGCTTCCTGGAGCACGACAGGCCGGTGACGCCCGACGTCGAGGCGGTCGCGGACCTGATCCGGTCGGGGACGATCCTGGCCGACGTGCGCGAGGCGCTCGGAACCGAAGGGGGAAGAGAACGATGACGACATGGACCGACGAGGACGTCGCGGCGTTCCTCAAGGTGATCGACCCGGCCGACGACCGGACGGGCGGCGGCACGGCGTCCGCCGTGGCCGGCGCGATGGGGGCCGGCCTCGTGGGCATGGTGGCCCGCGTCTCGATCGGCCGCGAAGGCATGGAGACGGAGGAATTCTACCGGGAGATCGACGCCGGGGCGCGGGACTTCACCGAGCGGCTGATGGCCGGCGGCCGAGAGGACTCCGAGGCGTTCGGCGCCGTGATGCGGGCCTACGGACTGCCGAAGGCGACGGACGAAGAGAAGGCCGAGCGCTCGAGGCGGATCCGGCTCGCGATGGTGGGGGCCACGCGCGTTCCGGCCGAGAACGCGGAGCGCTGCCTCGGGGTGCTGGCGCTGGGCCGCCGCCTCGAGACGGCCTACAACGAGAACGCCGCCTCCGACCTCGCCGTCGGGCTGTCGCTGGCCCGGGCGGGCTTCGAGGGCTGCCTGGCGAACGTGGAGATCAACCTGGCGTCGGTGAAGGACGAGGACGCCCGGGCGGAGCTCTCGGCGCGCGGAGCCCGGCTGAGGACCGAATACCGCAACCTCGAAGGGGAACGGGATGGCTGAAGTGCTGATGTGCGAGACGAACGTGAGCGAGGGCCGGCGGCGGGAGGTCGTCGAGCGGCTCGTCGCGACGGTTCGCTCGGTGGAGGGCGTGCGCGTCGCCGACTGGTCGATGGACGCCGATCACAACCGCGCGGTGATCACCTACCTCGGCCCGCCGGAGGCGGTGCTCGAAGCCGCGAAGGCGCTCGCGACGGAGGCGCTCGAGGCAATCGACATGCGCGAGCACCGGGGGGAGCACCCGCGCCAGGGCGCGCTCGACGTCGTCCCCTTCATCCCGATCCGCGAGGTCAGCACGGAGCGCGCGGTGGAGGTCGCCCGCGCGTTCGGCGCGTGGCTCGGGGCGCAGGGGGTTCCGGTCTACTACTACGAGGACGCCGCCACGCGAGCCGAGCGTCAGAGCCTGCCGAAGATCCGCAAGGGCGAGTACGAGGCGCTCGAGGAGAAGCTGAAGGACCCCGCGTGGGCGCCCGACGAGGGCCCGGCCGCGTTCAACCCGAAGGCCGGCGCGACCGTGACGGGAGCCCGCTTCCCGCTCATCGCCTTCAACGTGAACCTCCGGACCGACGACGTGGAGATCGCGAAGTCGATCGCCCGGGCCGTACGGCACATCAACGGGGGGTTCAAGGCGGTGCGGGGGATGGGCTTCGCGCTCGAGGAGAAGGGAATGGTCCAGGTCTCGATGAACCTGGTGAACTACACGGAGACCCCGATCCACCGGGTTCTGGAGACGGTGCGCTCGGAGGCGGCGCGCTACGGCGTCGCCGTGGCGGGCACCGAGCTGATCGGCCCGGTCCCGCTCGGCGCGCTGGAGGAGGTCGTGCGCTTCTACCTCCAGACCCACGACTTCGCCGTCGGGCAGGTCGTGGAGACGGCGCTCCTTGGCTGACGCGGTCGGCCCGGGAACCGGAAGGCCGCGGGCGGAACTCTGGGTCCGGGGGGCCTCCGAGCTGGTCGCCTGTGACGGGACCGGGGAGGATGGGCTCGGCCGGATCCGGGGCGGCGCCGTGGCCGTGGCGGATGGCCGGATCCTCGCGGTCGGCCCGGAGGCGGAGCTGCGGGAGTTGGTCGACGTCGGCGGCGCGGAGGTCGTGGAGGCGGAAGGGGGCGTCGTGGCGCCCGGGTTCGTGGACGCGCACACGCACCTCGTGTTCGGGGGCTCGCGGGCGCGGGAGTACGCGAGCCGGCTCACCCGGACCCGGGAGGAGACCGAGGCGCTCGGGATCCCGACGGGGATCCTCGCCACGGTCGCCGCCACGCGTTCGGCTACGGCGGACGAGCTGGACCGGACGGCGCGCGAGCGGCTCGACGCGATGCTGGCGCACGGGACGACGACCGCCGAGAGCAAGAGCGGCTACGGCCTCGACACGGAGCGCGAGGTCGCGCTCCTCGAGGTGAACCGCCGGCTGGACGGGAGCCACCCGGTCGACCTGGTGAGCACGTTCATGGGGGCGCACGACGTGCCGCCCGGACGGACGCGGGCCGGCTACGTGGACGAGGTCGTCTCCGAGCAGATCCCCGAGGTCGCCCGCCGCGGCCTGGCCCGGTTCAACGACGTGTTCTGCGACGAGGGGTGGTTCACCCCGGAGGAGGCCCGGAGGATCCTCGCGGCGGGCCTCGACGCCGGGCTCGCGCCCAAGATCCACGCCGAGCAGTACGCCCGCACGGGCGGCGCGGCGCTCGCGGCCGGGCTCGGCTGCGTCTCGGCCGACCACCTGAACTGCGCGACGGACGGGGACCTCGCGCGGCTCGCCGAGGCCGGCGTGACGGCGGTCCTGATGCCGCTCATCGACTTCGCGGTGCGGCACCCGAGGCCGATCGACGCGCGACGCTGGGCGCGCGCGGGGCTGCGGATGGCGATCGGCACCGACCTCTGTCCGGGCGGATACGCGGTGTCGATGCCGCTGGCGGTCCAGTTCGCCTGTCGCGGGAACGGGCTGTCGCCGGGCGAAGCGCTGCGCGCCGCGACGGCGGGGGCGGCGGCGGCGTGCGGGCTGGATGACCGCGGCGTCGTGCGTCCGGGAGCGCTCGCCGACCTGACCGTGTGGAACGTGACGTCGGTCGAGGAGATGGTGTACCGGATCGGCTGGAACCCGGTGCGGCGCGTGATCAAGCGCGGAAAGGCGGTGATCGGATGACCGGGACATCGGGACCGCGGACGGTCCGGGCCCCGCGAGGGACGGAGCTGAGCTGCAAGGGGTGGCTCCAGGAGGCGGCCCTGAGGATGCTGATGAACAACCTCGATCCCGAGGTCGCAGAGCGGCCGGAGGACCTCGTCGTGTACGGCGGCCGGGGACAGGCGGCGCGGAACTGGGAGTGCTTCGACGCGATCGTGGCGGCGCTGCGCGAGCTCGAGGACGACGAGACCCTGCTGATCCAGTCCGGTAAGCCCGTCGCCGTGTTCTACACGCACGAGGACGCTCCCCGGGTCCTGATCGCGAACTCGAACCTCGTGCCCCACTGGGCCACGCAGGAGCACTTCGACGAGCTCGCGGCGAAGGGCCTGATCATGTACGGCCAGATGACGGCCGGCTCGTGGATCTACATCGGCACCCAGGGAATCCTGCAGGGGACGTACGAGACGCTCGGCGCGCTCGCCGCGCAGAAGGGATGGAAGGGCCTCGAGGGCACGATCACCCTGACCGCGGGCCTCGGCGGGATGGGGGGCGCGCAGCCGCTCGCCGTGACGATGAACGGCGGCGTGGCGCTCGTCGTGGAGGTGGACCCGGCGCGGGCGCGCCGCCGGCTCGAGCATCGCTACGTGGACCGGGTGACGGAGGACGTCGACGAGGCGGTCCGGGCCTGCGAGGCGGCGCGGGACGCGCGGGAGGCGCTCTCGGTGGGGCTGGTCGGGAACGCCGCGACGGTGCTCCCCGCCCTCGTGGATCGGGGATTCCGTCCCGAGGTCGTGACCGACCAGACGCCGGCCCACGATGTGCTGATGTACGTCCCCGAGGGGCTCTCCGTCGCGGAGGCGGAGGCGCTGCGGCGTGACGACCCTCGGGAGTACGAGCGGCGCTCGATGGCCTCGATGGCCCGTCACGTCCGGGCGATGCTCGCGTTCCGCGCGGCGGGAGCGGAGGTGTTCGACTACGGCAACAACCTGCGGCAGCGGGCCCTCGACGCCGGCGTGAAGGACGCCTTCGCGTACCCGGGGTTCGTTCCCGCCTACATCCGGCCCCTGTTCTGCCGCGGCAAGGGACCGTTCCGCTGGGCCGCCCTGTCGGGCGACCCGGAGGACATCTACCGCACCGACGAGGCCGTGAAGGAGCTGTTCCCGGAGGATCGCCACCTCCACCGCTGGCTCGACATGGCGCGCGAGCGGGTCCGGTTCCAGGGCCTGCCGGCGCGGATCTGCTGGCTCGGGTACGGCGAGAGGTCCCGGGCCGGGCACCGGTTCAACCAGATGGTGGCGCGCGGCGAGGTGAAGGCGCCGATCGTGATCGGACGGGACCACCTCGACTGCGGCTCCGTGGCGAGCCCGAACCGCGAGACGGAGGGGATGAAGGACGGCACGGACGCCGTCTCGGACTGGCCGATCCTCAACGCGCTGATCAACGCGGTCGGCGGGGCCACGTGGGTGAGCTTCCACCACGGCGGCGGCGTCGGTATTGGCTACTCGCAACACGCCGGGCAGGTCATCGTGGCCGATGGCACCCCCGCCGCCGCGCGCCGTCTGGAACGCGTCCTCACCACCGATCCGGGCACAGGCGTCATCCGCCATGCCGACGCGGGGTACGAATCCGCTATCGAATTCGGCAAGGAACACGGCATCTGGATGCCGATGCTCGCATAAAACAGACGGCGCCGCCTGACAGGTGAAAAATAGGACTATTTTGCTATTGCGTCTTGCAAC
>JAWOIN010000133.1:0-12251 GCA_046484665.1 Gemmatimonadota bacterium | reverse complement strand
CGGGCCGGCGCACCACGCGGCGGTGGCGGCGCGCGTCGCCGGACTCCCGGCCGCCGACCGCATCCGGACGGTCCCGTACGTGGACGAGCTCGGCGCGCGTCTCGGAGGCGTCACGCTCGCCGTGAGCCGGGCCGGTGCGATGTTCTGCTCCGAGCTCGCCGCGGCGGGCGTTCCGGCGGTCCTGGTGCCATTTCCGGCCGCGGCCGGCGACCACCAGCGCCACAACGCCGCCGCCCTGGAGGCGGCGGGCGCGGCGCGGATGCTCGAGGAGGGCGCGGTGGCCGCGGGTGAGCTGTGGCGTGCGGTCCTCGAGCTCCTCGGCGAGGAGCGGCGGCTCGCCTCGATGGCTTCGGCGATGCGGGCCCGCGGCCGGCCGGACGCGGCGGAGAGGATCGCCCGCGAGGTGCTCGAGCTGGCGGCGGCGACGGGCTCGGAGCCGCCGCGGCCGCGGACCCGGCGCGGCGGCGAGGACGGCGGAGGCGCGGATGGCTGAGCGGCTGCCGGGCCGGCGCGACCTTCCGCCGCAGGGCGCGGTGATCCACCTGCTCGGCGCCGCAGGTGCCGGAATGCGCGGGATCGCGCACGTGCTCGCCGACGGCGGCTGGACGGTGAGCGCGTCCGACCGGGACGCAGCGGCCGCCGCGGAGCTCGCCGCCCTCGGGGTCCGCGTGGCGCCGGAGTCGGACTTCGCGCCGGTCCGGGCGGCGAGCCTGGTCGTCTACAGCTCCGCCCTGGCGCCGGACCACCCGGCCCTCGAGGCCGCAGCCTCGGCGGGCGTGCCGACGTGGAAGCGGGCGCGGGCGCTCGGGGCGCTCGTCAACGACAGGCGTCTCGTCGCGGTGGCGGGGACGCACGGCAAGACGACTGTGAGCGCGATGCTGGCGCTGACGCTCGAGGCGGCGGGACGTGACCCCCTCGCCTTCGTCGGCGGGCGCGTTCCCGCGTGGGACGGCAACGCCCGGCCGGGGCGGGGCCGCGAGGCGGTGGTCGAGGCGGACGAGTACGACCGCTCCTTCCTGGAGCTCGACCCGTCGCTGGCCGTGGTCACGTCGGTCGAGCCCGAGCACGTCGAGTCCTACGGGGACGAGGAGGGGCTGCGGGACGCGTTCGCGCGGTTCGCGGAACGAGCCGCCGGCCGTGACGGCCTGCTCGTGTGCGTGGACGACGCGGGAGCGCGCGACACCGGACGACGGGTCGGCGCCTCGCTCGGCTACGGGCTCGGGGCGGCCGCGGACTACCGGGTCGAGGTCGTCGCCACGGCCTCCGACGGGCAGACCTGCCGCCTCGCGGGTCCCGACGGGAGCTTCGCGTTCGAACTCGGCGTGCCGGGAGACCACAACGCGCAGAACGCGGCCGGCGCTCTCGCGGCGGCGCTGCGGCTCGGAGTCGATCCGCGGACGGCGGCGGAGGCGCTTCGGGAGTTCCGCGGCGTCGCCAGGCGTCTCCAGCTCCTGGCGCGGCGCCGGGACGTGGTCGTGATCGACGACTACGCCCACCACCCGACGGAGGTGCGCGCCTCGATCGCGGCGCTGCGCCGGGCATGGCCCGGGGCGCGGCTCGTCGTCGTCTTCCAACCCCACCTGTTCAGCCGGACGCGTGCGATGGCGACGGAGTTCGGCCGTGCGCTCGCGGACGCCGACGTCGCGCTCGTGCTTCCGGTCTATCCGGCGCGGGAGGAGCCGATTCCGGGGGTCGATGCCTCGCTGGTCGTCGCGTCGGCGCCCGGCCACGTGCGCCTCGGATCGACGGAGGAGGCCGTCCGGGTGCCGGTCGAGTCGTCGGGCGACACGGTCGTCGCGTTCATGGGGGCCGGAGACGTGACGGCGGTCGCGAGCCGGGCCGCGCGCGAGCTGGTCGGCGATGCGCTGGGAGCCTGACGTGCGGCTCGCCGAACGGGTGCGCTGGCGGATCGGCGGGCCGGCTCGGCGGCTCGGCCGCGTCGATTCGGAGGCCGAGCTGATCGCGGCGCTGCGGGAGCTCGGCCCGCGGGAGCACCTGACGCTCGGCTGGGGCGCGAACCTGCTCGTCGCCGACCGCGGCGTCGCGCCCGCGGTGCTCGTCCTGGCCGGCGACCTGGACTGGATCCGCTGCGGCGAGGACTGGCTCGAGGCGGGCGGGGGCGCTGGAATGCCGGCCCTGGTGGGGGAGGCGCGGCGGTCCGGTCGTGCCGGCTGGAGCTTCCTCGAGGCGGTCCCGGGAAGCGTCGGCGGCGGACTGCGGATGAACGCCGGGTCGGTGGACACGGGCCTCTGGGACCGGGTCGCCTGGGTCGACGCGGTGACGCCCGACGGCGAACGGATCCGCCTCGGCGCGGAAGAGGCCCGGCCATCCTACCGCAGGGTCGAGCTGCCCGAGTCGTGGGTGTTCGTGGCGGCCCGGTTCGCGGCGCCCGCCGGCGCCCCCGGCGCGGTGGAATCGGAGCACCGGGCGCGGCGCACGCGAAAGGTGGAGACCCAGGTCTACGACCTGCCGTCGTGCGGCTCGGTCTGGAAGAACCCCGGCCCGCCGTGGGGGTCGGCCTGGGAGCTGGTGGAACGGGTGGGGATGCGGGGCGCCCGGATCGGCGGCGCCGTGATCACGGAGAAGCACGCGAACTTCATCGCGAACGTCGCGCAGGCGACGGCGGAGGACGTCCTGGCGCTGATGCGGGAGACGAGGAGGAGGGTGCTGGAGGAGCTGGGAGCGAATCTGGAGCCCGAGATCCGGTTCTGGGGGTTCACGACCGACGAGCTGCGGAGCGTGGGGGTGGAGCCATGACCCGCCAGGCCAGACGACGGCTCGCGGTCGCGGTCGCGGGCGCGCTGGCGGGCGCGGCGACCCCCCTGTGGGCCCCCCGGGTCCTGCGCGGCGTCCCGATGTTCCAGGTGGAGTCGGTCGAGGTCCGCGGCGCGCGCTTCGCGCCCGAGCCGGAGCTGAGGAGGCTCGCGGCGATCGGTCCGGATGCCACGGTGTGGGACGATGCCTCGGAGTGGGAGAGCCGCCTTGAGGTCCATCCCCTCGTCGAGGACGCCCGCGTCCGGCGGGTGGGGGTGAACCGGCTCGCGCTCGAGATCCGGGAGGTGCAGCCCGTCGCGCTCGTCGCGACGCCCCTGCTGGTCGCCGTCGACTCCGACGGCCGGGCGCTCGAGATCGACCCGCCGCGGCACGGCCTCGACCTCCCGGTCCTCACCTCGGCACGCCTGGAAGGGCAGCCCGGGCGCGTGCGCGAGGAGCCGGCGCGCCGGGCGCTCACGGCGCTGGAGGAGATCCGGCTGCTGGCGCCCGAGTTCGTGCTCCGGATCTCCGAGATCCGAACCCCGGACCCGGAGTCGATGGAGCTTCTGCTCGTGGAGGGGAGCCGGGTCGACCGGCTCGTGCTCCCGCTCGACGACGCCGCCCGGGCCTTCCGCCGCGCCACCGCGGCCGTGCGGGCGGCCGAGACGAGGGCGGCCGTCGTCTCCGCCGACGCGCGCTTCCGGGACCGAGTGGTGGTGCGCACGGGAGGCCGGCGGTGATCGGCCCGCAGCGCTGCCTCGCGGGGCTCGACGTGGGATCCGAGACCACGCACGCCGTGCTGGTGGAGCTCGCGCCGCCCTGGAGCCTTCCCGAGGACGACGTGCGCGTCCTCGGAACGGGCGAGGCCCCCACGGGCGGGGTCCGGAACCGCTCCGTCACGAACATCGAGGCGGCGGTCGAGTCGATCCGCGAGGCGCTGCGCCGGGCCGAGGAGATGGCAGGGCTCGAGGCCGACGTCGTCTACGCCGGGATCGCCGGAGACCACGTCGAGGTGGAGCGGTCCGCCGGCGTGGTCGCCATCTCGGGGCGCGAGATCGGCCCCCGCGACCTCGACCGGGTCCACGACGTGGCGCGGGCCGTCGTCGTCCCGCCGGACCGCGAGCTCGTGCACGCGATCCCGCAGGACTACTCGGTCGACGGCGTGGCCGGAATCCAGGACCCGGTCGGGATGGAGGCGACGAGGCTGGAGTCCGAGGTCTGCATCGTGACGGCCGGCTCGGCGGCTGCCCAGAACCTGCGCAAGGCGATCGACCGCGCCGGGTGGCGGCTCGAGGAACTCGTACTCGCGCCGCTCGCGACGAACCTCGCTCTCCTCGACGAGGAACAGCGTCGCGAGGGAGTCGCGCTGATCGAGATCGGTGCCGCGGCCACGGAGGTGCTCGCGTTCCGCGACGAGCGGCTGCGTCTCGTCGCCACCCTCCCCTGGGGGGGCGCGACGGTGACGAGCGACATCGTGAAGGGGCTCGGCGTTCCGGTCGCGGAGGCGGAGCGACTCAAGACGCGGTTCGGAAGCGCCCAGACCCGGCGGGTGGATTCCGCCGAGACGCTCTCGATCCCCGGGCCCACGCCCGGGAGCACGCGCGAGGTCTCGCGCGAGCTGCTGGCCCACATCATCGAGCAGCGGCTGGACGAGGTGTTCGGGCTGGTCTACGAGGAGCTCGACGCGCGCGGCCTGCTCGACGGGATGGCCGCCGGCGTCGTGCTCGCGGGCGGCGCGGCCCGGCTCGACGGAACCGTGGAGCTGGCGCAGGAGGTGTTCAACCTGCCGGTCTCGCTCGGCGTGCCGGGTCGGGGCCTGGGTGGGCTGGTCGACGCCGTGCGGCGGCCGGAATGGGCGACGGCGGTCGGCCTCGCGCTGTACGGACGGCACCGCCGGAGCGAGCGGCCGGTGGGCACCGCGGTGCGGGCGCTCGGCCGGGTCACCGAGTGGCTGAAGGAGTTCTTCTGATGGACGACGAGCGGCGGAAGGGAAGCCCGGTGACCGGAGCCGGGCGGTCGTCGCGTCGAGGAGCCCGAGGGAACGGGAAGCGGGAGCACACGCCAGAACGGGAGGGACAGATGGTCTTCGAGTTCGACGATGTCGGGGCCCGGAACGCGCGCATGAAGGTCGTGGGCGTCGGCGGGGCCGGGGGGAACGCCGTGAACCGGATGATCGACGAGAGCCTCGACGGGGTCGAGTTCGTGGCGATCAACACGGACGCGCAGGCGCTCAAGAACTGCAACGCGCACATCAAACTGCAGGTGGGGCGCAAGCTGACCCGGGGCCTCGGCGCCGGCGCCCGGCCGGAGGTGGGCCGGCAGGCCGTCGCGGAGAACGAGGAGGACATCCGCCGGGCGCTCGAGGGCGCCGACCTCGTGTTCGTGACCGCCGGCATGGGCGGCGGCACCGGAACGGGCGCCGCTCCGCGCGTCGGCCAGATCGCCTCCGAGCTCGGCTCGCTGGTGATCGCGATCGTCACGCGGCCGTTCCACTTCGAGGGGAAGAAGCGGATGCGGCACGCCGACCTCGGCCTGAAGGACCTCCGACGCAGCGTCGACACGATGATCGTCGTGCCGAACGAGCGCCTGCTCTCCGTGGTCGGGAAGGGGACGACCTTCCGGGACGCCCTCAAGAAGGCTGACGAGGTGCTGCTGCACGCGACGCAGGGGATCTCCGACCTGATCAGCGTCACGGGCGAGGTCAACGTGGACTTCGCGGACGTCCGGACCGTGATGTCGAACCGCGGCGCCGCGCTGATGGGGACCGGCGAGTCGTCGACCGAGAACCGTGCCGTCGAGGCCGCGCAGCAGGCGATTTGCTCGCCGCTGCTCGACAACGTATCCATCCACGGTGCGACGGGTGTCCTGGTCAACATCTCCGGCGGCTTCGACCTCGCGATCGACGAGGTCACGACGATCAACTCGATCATCCAGGAGGCGGCCGGGGAGGAGGCCGAGTTGATCTTCGGGGCCGTGCACGACCCCGGGCTCGAGGGCCGGATCCGCGTGACCGTGATCGCCACGGGGTTCGGGGAGGAGGCCGAGGAGGAGTCGGTCCCCACCCTGAAGGTCGTCCCCGCGGGCCCCGCGCCCGAGTCGGCCGGACCGAGGCTGGTCAGCGTCAGCGGGGGCGCCCCGGAGGCGATCGACGACCGGCGGCACGAGATTCGCAGTCGGTATCCGTCGCGCTCGCAGCTCGAGGACCTCGAGATCCCGACGTTCATCCGCCGCCAGATGGACTGACGGCGGGCCCGGGACCCGAACCGCAGAGGAAGGACAGGTGGCACCAGAGCCTTCGAGCCGGGGCCCGACCGGCCTGCGCCTGATCGGCGCTCGCAGCGGCGCGTCGCTGGTCCTGTTCGGCGCGCTCGCCGCGGCGGCCCTGCTGGGGTTCCGGCGCCTGTCCGACGCGGACGGGGTCGGTCCGCCCCGGCGCGCCCCCGTCGTTGTCGTTCCCGCTCCACCCCCTCCCGTGAGCGTGTACGACACCCTCGGAACCGGCGAGACCCTCGGCGAGCTGTTCGCCGCGAACGGCGTCGGGTCGCCCCGGGCGCACGCCCTGACGGAGGTCGTGAGGGACTACCGGAGTCCCCGCGCGCTCCGGCCGGGCCTCGTGGCCCGGTTCACGGCCGCTCCCGGTGCGGAGCCCGATCGCGTCCTGCTGCAGCTGACTCCGGACTCGCTGCTCGACCTGGTGCTGGCGGACTCGGGCTGGGCGGCGGTCGTCCGTGAAGTGGCGGTGGAGACGGACACGATCGTGCTGGCGGGCCTGATCGAGACGAGCCTCTGGTTCGCGCAGCTCAGCGGCGAGACCCACAAGCTGGGAGAGGACGAGTTCCCGGAGTACGTGTTCGATCTCGCCGACGTGTTCGCGTGGAAGGTGGACTTCACGCGCGACATGCGGAGAGACGACGCGTTCCGCGTCGCGATCGAGAGGGAGCGCCGGCCGGACGGCTCCCTGCGGTCGCGGCGCTTCCTCGCCATCGAGCTCCGGAACCGGGACCGGGTGCTGGCGGCGATTCCATACGCCCGGCCCGGCGGCCGGCGGGAGTACTTCGACGTCGACGGAGAGGCGCTCCGGGGCGTGTTCCTGCGTTATCCCGTTCCCTTCCGCGTCACGAGCGGGTTCTCCAGTCGTCGCTACCACCCCGTCCTCAAGACGAGCCGCCCCCACCTCGGGATCGACTACGGGGCGCCCCACGGGACGCCCGTGAAGGCGACCGCCGCCGGCACGGTCGTGCGGGCGGGAACCTGGGGATCGTTCGGCCGGATCGTCGAGCTCCGGCACGTGAAGGGCATTCACACCCGCTACGCGCACCTCAGCTCGATCGCGGGCGGCGTCCGGGTCGGGTCCTTCGTGGACCAGGGGCAGGTGATCGGCCGGGTGGGCTCCTCGGGGCTCGCCACCGGACCGCACCTCCACTACGAGTTCCTGCAGGGCGGGCAGCACAGGAACCCCGCCACCATCGACCTCCCCTCGGCGGAGCGGCTCGAGGACGAGCATGTGGCGAGCTTCCAGGCCTCCCGGGACGAGGCGCTGGCTCTGCTCGACGTCGTCCCGTTGCCCGAGCCGTCGCCCGGAGGCGCGGCCGAGCGCGCGGTCGCCGACTGAGCCGGGGCCGGGGATGTTCTCCGGCCCCGGCACCTGGATCGCCGGCTCGGCCCTCGTCGCCGTCGCCGCCGCCTGGCTGCGGTATGCGGCGCGCGAGGAAGCGGTCCCCGGTCGTGCCGGTCCGGCCCTCCTGCACGCTGCCGCGCTGTTCCTCCTCCTGGCCGGGATCCGGCTGCCCACGCTGCAGGGCGACCGCGTCCCGCCGCCCCGCAAGGCGGCGCTCGTGGACCTCTCGGCGAGCATGGCGCTGCCCGTTCGCGCCGGCGGCGGGAGCCGGCTCGACTCGGCCCTCGCCGTGATCTCCGGACTCGAGGTCGACTTCGCGCTCGGGTTCGGCGACACGGTGGTGTCCGTCGCCCTTCCCGGGAAGGAGCGGGCCCGGCCGGCGGGCGACCGGCTCGAGCTCCGGGGCGGCGCCCGGGAAAGCCGGCTCGCCCCCGCCTTGCGGGCGGCGCGGACGGCGGGGGCGAGCTCGGCGGTCGTGATCACGGACGGCGAGCTCGAGGACCGCGAGGAGGCGCGGGCCGAAGCCGCGCGCCTCGGCCTGGGGCTCGAGGAGCTGCGGGTCGCGCCCCCGGTCCCGCGCACGGCGATCGTCGAGGTGCGCGGGCCCGCCCGCGTCGTGGCCGGCGACACGGTCTGGATCGAGGTGGAGCTTCGCACCCCGGCGACGGCATCGGGCGCGGAGGACTCGGTGGGAGTGACGGCGTCCGGGCCGGCCGGAGAGCGGGCGGCGCGGAGGGTTCCGCGCCCCGACCCGGGGCGGTCCGTCCGGCTCACCCTGGGCCTCGCGGCGGGTCCGGTCGGGGACGAGCCGGAATGGCGGG
The DNA here is from genome assembly GCA_046484665.1 of Gemmatimonadota bacterium. Classification (GTDB taxonomy): domain Bacteria; phylum Gemmatimonadota; class Gemmatimonadetes; order Palauibacterales; family Palauibacteraceae; genus Carthagonibacter. The sequence goes on along the minus strand of JAWOIN010000133.1, from coordinate 4,058 downwards.
GGTACGAGATCGGTCTCGAGCCGGGGGCGGACCCGCTCCGGCCGGGGGCGACGACGAGGACCTGGGTGGAGGTGGCGCCTGCGCCGCGCGGCGCCGTCCTCGTGTCCGTCGATCCGGACTGGGAGGCCGGCTACCTTCTCCCGGTGCTCGACAGGGCGAGCGCCGGAGGCGCGCGGGGCTTCCTCCGCCTGGGCGGCGGCTGGACGTCGGTCGGGGCACGTCCCGGGCCGGTGACGGAGCCCGAGTTGCGTCGGGCGGTGGCGGGCGCCGACCTCCTGGTCCTTCAGGGGCGACCCGCGGAGCTTCCGCCCTGGCTGGCCGAGGAGGCGGCGAGCGCGCGGTCGCTCCTCCTCCTCGTCCGGGGCCCGGGGCCCGTGCCGGGCGCGGCCGGGGGACGGATCGGGGCTCCGCTGCCGGGCGAGTGGTACCCGATGACGCCCGTGCCGTCGAGCCCGGTCGCGGGCTACGTGGCGGGCCTCGACCCGGCCCCCCTGCCTCCCGTCGGCGCGCTCCGGGAGCTCGCGGGAGAGCGCGGCTGGTCCGCGCTGGAGCTCGCGCGCGACCGCCGCGGCGATCGGCTTCCGCTCGCGGTGGGGCTCGAGTCGGACGGGTCCCGCCGGGTCGTCGTGCTCGCGGAGGGAACGTGGCGCTGGGCGGCGCGGACCGGGCGTCCCCGCGAGGTGTACCGGGCGCTGTTCTCGGGACTCGGAGGATGGCTGCTGGAGAGCGCGGACCGCGAGCCGGTGGCGCTCGGCGAGTCCCCGGCCGGGGAGCAGGGCTTCGTGGCGCTGCGCGTCGCGGAAGGCGTGCGCGACCTCGCCGTCTCCGTCCGGGACTCCGCAGGTGCGGAGGTCGCGCGGGACTCGATTCCCGCCCCGGGCCCGGAAGCGCGGCTCCGGGTCGGATCGGAAGGGGACGTGTGGCTCGTCGCGACCGGCCGGGTCGACGGGCGGCCGTTCCGCTGGGGCCGGCCCGTCCGACTGCCCGGTCCGCGGGCGGAGCTCGCCGGGCGGCAGGGGGGCCCGGTCCTCTCGGTCCCGGGGAGCGGGCCGCGGGCTTCCGCCGGCCCCGGCGTCCGCTGGCGGGGACCGCCGATCTGGCCCTTCGCCCTCGCCGCGGTCGCGCTCTGCGGCGAGTGGGCGTGGCGGCGACGGATCGGCCTTCGCTGAGGAGGGGGCGCTGCGTCGGACGGAATTGACCGGGCGGGACGGGCACGACGAGCCAGGCAGCGGAAGGGGAGGAATGGTGGAGGAACGGCTGGGCCGGAGGCGCGACGGGGGCTTCCGGTCCTTGTGGCAGAAGATCGTGGACATCTCCCTCTCGGACGTGTCCACGCTCGTGCGCGGGATCGACGACGAGTCGATCGAGGCCCTCGAGCGCGTGCTGCTCGAGGCGGACTTCGGGGTCGACGTGACGATGGAGCTCGTCGAGGAGCTCGAGCGCGCGGCACAGCGGGGGAAGGTCCGCACGGAAGACGAGCTGCGGGAGCTCCTCTCGGACCGGATCCGCGCGGTCTTCCGGGGGACCTCCGATCCCGGCGGAGACGGGGCCGGAGTCGCGACGCGGCCGCGCGTCGTGCTCCTGCTCGGGGTGAACGGCACCGGGAAGACGACCACGGCCGCGAAGCTCGTGCGCCGGTGGACGCGCGAGGGGCACAGCGCGCTGCTCGCCGCGACGGACACGTTCCGCAGCGGCGCCCAGCAACAGCTCCGGATCTGGGCGGAGCGGCTCGGGGCCGACTTCGTGGGAGGCCGGCCGGGGGCGGACCCAGCGGCCGTTGCCTGGGACGCGGCAACCGCGGCGGCCTCGCGCGGCGTCGACCTGCTCGTGGTGGACACGGCGGGAAGGCTCCACACGGCGCGCGGCCTGATGGACGAGCTCCGGAAGATCGACCGGGTGGTCGGCCGCGTCCTGCCGGGGGCGCCCCACGAGCGCCTGCTCGTCGTGGACGCCACGGCGGGCCAGAACGTGATCCATCAGGCGCGCGAGTTCGGGGAGGCCCTGCCGCTCACCGGCATCGTGCTCGCGAAATACGACAGCACGGCCCGGGCCGGCACCGCGGTCGCGGTGGCGCGCGAGTTCGGCGTTCCGGTCCGATGGCTCGGGACGGGCGAGGCCCCTGACGACCTGGAGCCGTTCGACCCCGACGCGTACGTGGAGAAGCTGCTCGGCTAGATGACCTCCCGGTCCCGACTCCAGGCCCCGGTCCAGTACCTCAAGGGCGTCGGCCCCCGGCGCGCGGAGCGCCTCGAGCGGCTCGGGATCCGCACCGGGCGGGACCTGCTCTACCACGTGCCCTACCGCTACGAGGACGCCACGCGGGTCGCGCCGATCGCGCGGCTTAAGCCCGGCGACGACGCGACCGTGATCGGGCGGGTCGTGTCGAAGGGCGTCCTCCCGACGCGCCGCGGGCTCCGGATCTTCCGGGCCGTCCTCATGGACGACTCGGGCCTCATCGAGTGCGCCTGGCCCGGCCAGCCCTGGCTCGACCGGACGATCGCGAAGGGCGACCTGCTGCTGGCCAGCGGGCCGGTGGGGTTCTTCCACGGGCGTCAGCTCCGCCCGCGCGAGCACACCGTCCTGGCGCGCGAAGGCGAGGAGGGCGGCGGCGGGCGGGTGTTCCCCGTCTACTCCGCCACCGAGGGGCTCAGCCACCGCCAGATCCGCGCGATCGTCGGGGAGAACCTCGACGCCCTGCTCGAGGAGGCGGGCGAGCGGGAGGTGTTCCCGCCGGAGTGGCTCGCCGAGCTCGGACTGCCCGCGCTCGGGCCGGCGCTGGAGACCCTTCACCGTCCCGACGACCTCGAGCGGGTGGAGCGCGCCCGCCGCCGCCTCGCCTGGGAGGAGCTGTTCTTCCTGCAACTCCTGCACGCGCGGGCGCGCCACGAGCTCCGGAGCCGCCAGCCCGGCATTCCGATGGCGGGGCCGGAGGGTCTGTCCGGACCCTTCCTCGCGTCCCTCCCGTTCCGCCTCACGGCCGCGCAGGAGCGCGCATGGACGGAGATCCGCTCGAACATGTCGGGCGAGGGCCGGATGTACCGGCTCCTGCAGGGGGATGTGGGAAGCGGCAAGACAGTCGTCGCGGTGGCGGCGATGCTGAAGGCGGTCGAGAACGGTCTCCAGGCGGCTCTCATGGCGCCGACCGAGCTCCTCGCCGAGCAGCACCTCCGGACGCTCGGGAGCCTGCTCGCTCCGGTCGGGCTCGAGCCGGCGATCCTGACCGGCTCGGTCGGCGGGGCCCGCCGGCGGGCGCTGCTCGAGGGGCTGCGGAGCGGCGAGGTGCCGATCGTGGTCGGAACGCACGCGCTGATCCAGGAGGGGGTCGAGCTCGCCCGTCCCGGCCTGCTCGTGATCGACGAGCAGCACCGGTTCGGGGTCGAGCAGCGACGCGCCCTCCGCGAGCTCGGCGCCGTCGCGGACACGCTCGTGATGTCGGCGACTCCGATCCCCCGCTCGCTGGCTCTCACCCTGTACGGCGACCTCGACCTCTCGGTGATCGACGAGATGCCTCCGGGCCGCAGGCCCGTGAAGACCGGGGTCCGTCCCGCGCGCGACCGGGACGCGGCGATCGGCTGGGTGGAGGACCGGCTCCGCGAGGGGCGCCAGGCGTACTTCGTCTATCCCCTGATCGAGGAGTCCGAAGCGCTCGACGCGAGGGCGGCGACAGAGGCGCATGCGGAGCTCGCGGGCCGGCTCGCGGGGTTCGAGGTCGCGCTGCTCCACGGCCGGATGCCGGCCGGGGAGAAGGATGCCGTGATGCGCCGCTTTCTCGCGGGCGAGATCGCGGTCCTCGTCGCGACGACGGTGATCGAGGTCGGGATCGACGTTCCGAACGCCACCGTGATGGTGATCGAGCACGCGGAGCGGTTCGGCCTCTCGCAGCTCCACCAGCTGCGCGGTCGGGTGGGACGCGGGGCGGAGCAGAGCTGGTGCGTAGCGTTCCACTCGGGGAACGCCCCGTCCGAGCGGCTGCGCGCCTTCGGGGCGTCGACGGACGGGTTCCGGCTCGCGCGGGAGGACCTCAGGATCCGGGGGCAGGGAGACCTGTTCGGGGCGCA
>JAWOIN010000116.1:0-3494 GCA_046484665.1 Gemmatimonadota bacterium | reverse complement strand
TCGAACACGCCCTCGTCGACGCCGACCGCCATCGTGTCCTGGTTGACCTCGACCGCCAACATCATCTCGCTCTCGGCGAAGCCGAGGGTTACCGGTCAAACGGCGGTGGCGGTCTCGTCGGCGCGGCAGGAGATTCCGATCGTGGCCGTTACCGGTCACAAGAAAGTGCAGCGCCAGTTATCCCTTGTTTGGGGAGTTTATCCGATTGTGTCCGCTAATATCGTCAGTGTGAATTCGGTTACCAAAGATATTAAAGCGTTTTTGAAAAAGGAGTATCGCTTGCAAGCCGGTGATAAGGTTGTGTTTGTAGACGGCGTCAAAAAAGACAAGACCGAGGGGGAGAAGCTGGTGGGCATTTCAACGATCTAGAAGTATGCAAAATGTATGTACACATTACCCTTTACTATTGACTTTTTTTGATATCTAATATATAATTTGGGTGTAATTAATTTCAGCCGTCATTTTGGCGGGAAACGTTAACCTTATTTTCTTGGAGGGTATTATGCAATTTTTACGAACGAAAAAGACTTTAACCCCGGATCAGGCCGTCGCGCAGCTCGAACGAGACCGGCTCGCCGTCGAGCGTCTCCCACTCGACGATCGTGCTTCGCACCGGGGGCGCGACGGCCGTCGCCGTGCCGCTGCCGCCCTCGGAGGCCCACCGTCCCGCGGCGCCCCCGTTCGAGGAGCCGCCGCCATCGCGGAGGTCCGACAGCCACCGTCCGAACGAGCTCTTGGCGTCCGACAGCAGGATCCGCTGCTGAGGGAGCTTCGGGCCCGCCAGGCTCGGCTCCACGCTGGAGAGGTCGAGCGCGAGCGTGTCCGAGTACGCGGCCTCCGGAGCACCCGGCTCGTGGAACAGGCCCGTCTCCCTCGCATAGGCCTCGACGAGTGCGACGTGCGTCTCATCCCGGCCCGTGAACCGGAGGTAGGAGAGCGTCTCGGCGTCGACCGGGAAGAACGCGCAGGTGGAGCCGAACTCCGGCGACATGTTCCCGATCGTGGCCCGGTCGGCGAGCGACAGCGCCGGCAGTCCCGGGCCGAAGAACTCGACGAACTTCCCGACCACGCCCTTCGCGCGGAGCAGCTCCGTGACCCGCAGCACCAGGTCGGTCGCCGTCGCCCCCTCGGGCAGCCGGCCTTGCAGCCGGAAGCCCACCACCTCGGGGATCAGAAAGCTCACGGGCTGGCCGAGCAGCGCTGCCTCGGCCTCGATCCCGCCGACCCCCCACCCGAGGACGCCGAGGCCGTTGATCATCGTCGTGTGGCTGTCCGTGCCGACCAGCGTGTCGGGATACGCGATCCGCTCGCCGTCCGCCCGCGCGTCGAACACGACCCGTCCGAGGTATTCGAGGTTGACCTGGTGGACGATCCCGGTGCTCGGGGGCACGACCCGGAAGTTCTCGAACGACTCCTGTCCCCAGCGGAGGAACTCGTAACGCTCCCGGTTCCGCTCGAACTCCTTCCCGGCGTTGATCAGGAGCGAGGCGAGCAGGCCGAACGAGTCGACCTGCACGGAATGGTCGATCACGAGCTCCGAGGGCATCAGGGGGTTGATCCGCGCCGGGTCGCCGCCGAGCGCCTCCATCGCGTCGCGCATCGCCGCGAGGTCGACGACGGCCGGGACGCCAGTGAAGTCCTGGAGGATCACCCGGGCGGGCCGGAACGCGATCTCCCGCTCCTCGGACGGGTCCCACGTCGCGAGGGCCTCGATGTCCTCGCGCGTCACGGAGGTACCGTCCTCGTGCCGGAGCAGGTTCTCCAGGAGGACGCGGATGGAGAACGGAAGCCGTTCGACGCGGCCGATCCCGGCACGGGAAAGCGCTCCCGGATCGAACATCGTGACGGGGGAGTCATCCGGGAGGAAGAAGCTGCGGCGGGCCCCGAAGGAGTCGAGGCTCGCGGTTCGAAGTCGCTTCATCTCGGGCCTTTCGTCGACCGGCGCGCCCGGGAGGGCGGACCGGCGCCATCTGTCTCGCGAGTCGGGGACGCCCGCGCGTCCGAGCGTGCAATATGCAGGAAGATGGCCGATGCGGCGAGTGGAAGCTGGCCCCGGGCCGCCCCGTTCGGGATATTGCGGGCTCGTCGCCGTCACGGGCGCGGACGAACCAGGCACGGGAACGGGATGTCGGAGCGCTACCGGGCGGACCATCGAGGACGACTGTTCAACGCGGCGTGGCCGGTCACGCGCTGGGCGCTGTCGAACGTCACCGCTACCGTGGGTGCGGTCCTGTTCTTCGGGCTGAATCGGACGGAGATCATCGGCCGGCGGAACGTTCCGCGGCGCCGCAACACGCTGCTGCTGGCGAATCACCAGTCCCTGATCGACAGTTTCCTGATCGGGTTCGGCGCGTTCTACGGACCCGCCTTCTTCCGCCCGTGGCTCATCCCGTGGAACCCGGCGGCGGAGGAGAACTTTTACAAGAACGCCCATCAGGCGTGGTGGTCCGACCAGTGGAAGTGCATTCCCATCGCCCCGGGCCGTCGCGACATGCGCGCCCTGTACCGGATGATCCGGGCGCTCGGCTCGGGCACGATGATCCTGTTTCCCGAGGGGACGCGGAGCCGCTCGGGAAGGGTGGCAAGGGGGCGGCCGGGTGCCGGGCTCGTCGCGCTGGCCGACCACCCCACGATCATCCCGGTCACGATCGAGGGCATGCAGGACGTTCTCCCGATCGGGTCGGCCTGGCCGATGCCGTTCAGGCGGGTGACGATCGTATACGGCCCGCCGCTCGACTACCGGGAGTTCGTCGGACGGGAGCGCACGAAGTTGAACGCGCAGGCGATCGTGGACCGGGCGATCGCGGTGATCCGCTACCAGCACGACTGGGTCCGGCGATACCGGGCGGGCGAGGTCGGGCGGGGCACGCCGCCGTGGGACGAGCCGGGCTACGCGGAGGCGCTCCGCACGGGCGCGGACGTCCTCGAGCCGGAGGCGGATCCCGGCTCCGTGGGAGCGGAGGGACGGAGGCCGGTGGACGGTTGATCGGGAGGCGCGCCGCGGTGGCGGGCGCGGGACTGGCGGGTCGGCGGGGCGGGAGTGCCCGGCCGGCCGGATCCTTGATGCGGGAGGTGAGAAGGTGCGCGCATCGTTGGCGCTGTGCGCCGTCACGCTGGCGGCGATCACGGCCTGCGGGGGAACGGCGGAGAACACGGAGGTCCCGGTGGTCGTCATGGAGACGTCGATGGGAACGATCCGGATCGAGCTCTTCCCGGAACAGGCGCCGGTCACGGTGGAGAATTTCCTGGCCTACGTGGACTCCGCCTTCTACGACGGAACGGTCTTTCATCGCGTGATCCCGGGATTCGTGATCCAGGGTGGCGGCTTCACGCCGGATCTGGAGCAGAAGGAGACGCGGGACCCGATCACGAACGAGTCGGACAACGGCCTGCTGAACCTGCGGGGATCGCTGTCGATGGCGCGGACGCCGGCCGCTCACTCCGCGACCTCGCAGTTCTTCGTGAACCTCGACGACAACCCGGCGCTCGACTAC
>JAWOIN010000112.1:0-19996 GCA_046484665.1 Gemmatimonadota bacterium | reverse complement strand
CAGCGGCACGGCGAGGGCCGTCGCGCCCCCGGTGCGAAGCACGATCGTCGAGTGGGAGACGCTCGACGGCGAGCCGGTCTCGTTCGAGCTGCGCGACGGCTCCGTCGTGATCGCGGCGATCACGAGCTGCACGAACACCTCGAACCCGAGCGTGATGATCGGGGCCGGGCTGCTCGCGAAGAAGGCGGTAGAGCGCGGGCTCGTCCGGAAGCCGTGGGTGAAGACGAGCCTCGCGCCGGGGTCGAAGGTGGTTACGGAGTACCTGCGGCAGGCGGGCCTCCTTCCCTACCTCGAGCGTCTCGGTTTCGCGGTCGTCGGCTACGGCTGCACGACCTGCATCGGGAACAGCGGCCCGCTCCCCGAGCCGATCGCGGAGGCGATCCGCCGCGAGGGCCTCGCCGTCTGCTCCGTCCTTTCCGGGAACCGGAACTTCGAGGGACGGATCAACCCCGACACGCGGGCGAACTACCTCGCCTCGCCGCCCCTCGTCGTGGCCTACGCCATCTCGGGTCGGATGGACGTCGACCCGGTCGCGGAGCCCCTCGGAGCGGACCCGGACGGCAAGGCGGTCTACCTGCGCGACATCTGGCCGAGTCAACAGGAGATCCGGGACGCGATCCGGAGCTCGGTCCTTACCGAGCAGTTCCGCGAGCAGTACGCCGACGTGTTCACGGGCGACGAGCAGTGGCGGGCGCTGCCGATCCCGTCCGGCGACCGCTACGCCTGGTCCGACGACTCGACCTACGTGCGGCGTCCGCCCTTCTTCGAGGGGATGGGCCCCCGGCCGGAGCCGCTCGTCGACGTGAAGGGAGCGCGGGTGCTGGTCCTGGTCGGCGACTCGGTGACGACGGACCACATCTCCCCGGCCGGCGCGATCGCGAAGGACTCCCCGGCCGGGCAGTACCTGATCGAGAACGGCGTCGAGCCGGGAGACTTCAACTCGTACGGCTCGCGCCGCGGAAATCACGAGGTGATGATGCGGGGCACGTTCGCCAACGTCCGTCTCCGCAACCGCCTCGTCCCCGGCGTGGAGGGCGGCTATACCCGCTACTTCCCGGACGGCGGGAAGATGCCGATCTACGACGCGGCGATGCGCTACGCGGACGAGTCGGTCCCGCTCCTCGTGATCGCCGGACGCGAGTACGGGACCGGCAGCTCCCGCGACTGGGCGGCGAAGGGACCGGCGCTGCTGGGGGTCCGGGCCGTCCTCGCGGCCGGGTACGAGCGCATCCACCGCAGCAACCTGATCGGCATGGGCATCCTGCCGCTCCAGTTCACGGACGGAGCCGACGCAGAGACCCTCGGGCTCGACGGCAGCGAGACCTTCGACATCGTCGGCATCGAGAACGGTCTGCGGCCCGGCGGCACGCTTCGGGTGACCGCGCGCCGCGCGGACGGGACGGAGATCGTGCACGACGCGCGCGTGCGGATCGACACCGCGGTCGAACTCGAATACTACAGAAACGGAGGAATCCTCCAGACGGTGCTCCGGCAGATGCTGGAGTCCTGACCGCGCCGCGTCGAGCAGATCGTCGCCGCGGGTTCGAAGCAGGGAGTCGTACCGGACAGGGCCAACTTTTCCATGGAGTGACCGATGGATCATTCGCAGATGAAGCGCTGGATGGCGGTCGCGGCGGCGATCGGCATCACCGGCTGCGCGAGCTCCGCCACGCCGCCACCCGAGACGGAGGTGTCGCTGCCCGCGGCCGAGGCCAGGATCGCACCGACGAAGGCCGCGGCGATGCCGGCGAAGGCCGGCGAGCGCCTCACGCCGCCCGCGGCGGCGGTCCGGGCAGCGGAGAACGTGACGCTGACCGGCACCGAGATGGGCACGATGTGGACGTTCGAGAACCCGCCGCTCGACTACTGGGCCGAGACGTACGGCTTCCGCCCGACCGCCGAGTGGCTCGACCACGTCCGGCTCGCCTCGGTCCGGTACGGCGGCGGCTGCTCGGCCTCGTTCGTGTCGGCCGACGGCCTCGTGATGACGAACCACCACTGCGCCCGCGGCTGCGTCGACGCGGTGGCGAACGAGGGCGAGGACTTCCTCGTCGACGGCTTCCACGCGCCGACGAAGGACGACGAGCGGGTCTGCCCGAACCTGTTCCTCGACCAGCTGATCGAGATCCGCGACATCACCACGCGGATGCACGGCGCGGCGCAGGCGGGCATGACGGACGCGGAGATCGCGGAGGCGCAGGAGTCGCTGGGCGAAGAGCTGGCGGGCGCCTGCGAGGCGGAGACAGGCCTCGAGTGCCAGGTCGTGAACCTGTTCCACGGCGGCCAGTACAAGCTGTACCTGTTCAAGCGCTACTCGCCGGTCAAGCTCGTGTTCGCGCCCGAGCTGCAGACGGGCTTCTTCGGCGGCGACCCCGACAACTTCACCTTCCCCCGCTACAACCTCGACATCAGCTTCGTCCGGGCGTACGAGGCGGACGGCACGACGCCCGCGACCACGCCGGAGCACTTCGGGTGGGACCTGCAGGGCGCCGACGAGGGGGAGCTCGTGTTCGTGACGGGGAACCCGGGCTCGACGGCCCGCCAGATCACCGTCTCGCAGTTCATGTACGAGCGGGAGATCTGGCACCCGATGGTCCTGGACTTCTTCGACCAGCGCCTCGAGATCATGCACGACATCCAGCGGCGTGATCCCGAGCGCGGCCGGACGATGCAGAACCAGATCTTCGGGTTCGAGAATACCCAGAAGCTGTACCGCGGCGAGCTGCAGGGGCTCCGCGACACGCTCCTGATGGCGAAGAAGATCCGCTGGGAGAACGAGTTCAGGGCCGCCGTCGCCGGAGACCCCGGCCTGCAGGCGGAGTACGGCGACGTCTGGGGCCGCCTCGCGGAGATCCAGGAGGCGAAGGCGAAGATCGCGCCGACCGTCTACCTCAACAACACGGGCTTCATCAGCCCGTCGCAGCATCTGCAGACGGCCGGCCTGCTCATTCAGTACGCCGAGGAGATGGCGAAGCCCGAGTCCGAGCGCTCTCCGCAGTTCCAGGGCCAGGGACTCGCGCGGATCCAGGGGATGCTGCAGAGCCGGGCCGAGTTTCCGCTGGACATGTCGGTCGGCATGCTGACCGGTCGACTGCAGCTCGCCGGCAAGTGGCTTCCCGCCGATTCGCCCCTGCGGAAGGCCGTAGCCGAGGCCGGCTCCGCGGAGGCCGCCGCCACGCGGCTGATCGAGGGGACGGAGGTCGACGAGGTCGAATTCCGCCAGACCATGATGGACGGCGGGATGGCGGCCATCTCGAACTCCGGCGACCCGCTGCTCGTCCTCGCGCGCGCGATGCGGACGGCCCAGCTCGAGGTCCTGCCGAGGTGGTCCGAGCTGAGCGCGGCCGAGGACGTCCAGAACGAGCGGTTCGCGCAGGCTCTGTTCGCCGTGTACGGCACGGACCTTCCCCCGGACGCCACCTTCACGCTCCGGATCACGGACGGCGTGGTGAAGCGATACGCGTACAACGGGACCTTCGCGCCGGCGGCGACCACGATCTACGGGTTCTACGCCAGGGCGACGGAGTTCGGCAACCAGATGCCGTGGACGATGCCCGAATCGTGGTGGGCGGCGATCAGCCGCGTCAACATGTCGACTCCGATCAACTTTGTCTCGACGAACGACATCACGGGCGGCAACAGCGGCAGCCCGGTCATCGACGCCGATGCACGGATCGTGGGCATCGCGTTCGACGGCAACGTCGAGGCGTTTCCGAACGAGTTCCTGTTCGCGTCGGAGAACGGCCGCACCGTCTCCGTCCACTCGGCGGGGATCATCGAGGCGCTGCGCTCGGTCTACCGGGCCGAAGCCCTCGTGAACGAGATCCTCGGCTCGAACTGAAGCGGAGCCGGCCGGGGATTCGGGAAGGCGACCTTTCCCCGCCACGACGCTCCAGTTCATCCGCCGGGACGGCGCTTCCTCCGGGAGGCGCCGTCCCGGCGCCGTTTCGGGACCCGCACTCCCGTGCCCGTCGCCGCGAGGCGGGGCTTGCGCGATCCGCCGGACGCGCTCATTCCTAGTGCCACCGTCGGAGACGCCGGCGGACTGCCGCTTCGCCCGGTACAGGAGGAGAGCGTGTCGGAGAGCAGCCGCGGGTTCGGGAGGATCTTCACCGTTCTCCTCGGCTTCCTGGTGGTCGGCACCCCGCTCACGTTCCTGGCCTGGCACTACCTGAGCGACCTGGTCGCCGGCCACGGCACGTTCGGCAATACGCTGATCGCGCTCGCCGCGCTTGCCGCGTTCCTCGTGCTCGCGGCGTGGCTGAAGGGCTGGATCGCAGGGCTTGAACGCGACCATTGACCGAGGGCGGGCGGCCGGACTCGCCGGCGCCGGCGGTCGCGCGGCGTTCCCGTCACGAACCGGAGGTTCGCAAGTGATCGACCCGCGCAGGAGTACGCCGGAGCCGGAGGATCCCGCCGAGCAGGAGGAGGACGAGGAGCACCCGCTGGGCACGCTTTTCATCCTGATGATCTTCATCACGGTGCTCGCCGGCATGTGGGGCGCTATGTACCTGACGCTCCTCGGCAGGTGACGCGATGAAGATCCACGTCTACGAGAGAGCGTTCCTCTACCTCGGCGCGATCATGCTCGTGACCTTCCTCGCGGCGCTCGGCTTCGCGACGATCGGCATGGGCATCAACCTCCCGAGCCGGGCCGACGAGATCGACCCGACGGCGGTCCGCACGACGCCCCCGTTCGACAACCCCGGCGTGCGTCAGGTCGGGGCGGATCGGTACGAGGTCGTGATCTACGGGCAGATGTGGTCGTTCGTGCCGAACGAGATCCGCGTCCCTGCCGGGGCGAAGCTCACCTTCCGGACGACCTCCGCGGACGTGATCCACGGACTCGCGATCGAGGGGACCCGCGTGAACCTGATGCTGATCCCGGGCCAGGTCACGGAGCTCGACTACACGTTCGACAGGCCCGGAGAGTACATGCTGATCTGCCACGAGTACTGCGGCCTGGCCCATCACGAGATGGGCGGCAAGGTGATCGTGGAGTGAGCCGGTCCGCACGCCGCCGGCCCGTCCCGTTCCGCATGAGCCGACCGATCCGGTCCCGTCCCGCAGGTTCCTCAGAGAGGTGACGTGGGCATGAGCACCCTGATGGCGGTCCCCGCCAGGGACTTCGAGCTGCCGGCGTCCCAGCGCCGGAACATCTCCTGGATGCTGTACCTGGGCCTGATCTCGCTCGCCGTGGCGGCCGTCAACGGGCTCGGTCAGGCGCTCAACTACGCCGGGATCGACATCCTGGGCTGGTTCCCGGGCATGCAGACGTATTACCAGGGCCTCACGGCGCACGGCGTCCTGATGGCCCTCGTGCTCACATTCACCTTCGCGAACGCCTTCCTCGCGCTGATGACGGCACGCGCGTTCGGACGTCCGCTGCCGGGAGCCCTCCTCTCCGCCGCCACCTGGACGATCACCCTCGGCACCGTCCTCGCCGGTTACGCGATCTTTACCGGCAGGGCAAGCGTGCTCTACACGTTCTACGCGCCGCTGAAGGCGCACTGGACGTTCTACCTCGGCGGCGCGCTGCTCGTGATCAGCACATGGCTGCTGTCCGCGGCGCTGTTCGTCGCCCTCGCCCGCTGGAAGAGGGAGAATCCGGGTCAGCGGATCCCGCTGCTCGCGTACATCTCGGTCCTGACCTTCGCGATGTGGGACATCGCGTCGCTGGGAATCGCGATCGAGGTCGTCGTCTTCCTGCTCCCCTGGTCGCTCGGGATCTGGGACGGCGTCGATCCGCTGCTCACCCGCACGCTGTTCTGGTTCTCGGGCCACGCGATCGTCTACTTCTGGCTCCTGCCCGCGTACGTCTCCTGGTACGCGCTGATCCCGCGGCAGAACGACGGCCGACTGTTCAGCGATAGCATCACCCGGCTCGTCTTCCTGATGTTCCTCTGCCTCTCGATCCCCGTCGGCTTCCACCACCAGTATGCGGACCCCGGCATCCCGACGTGGCAGAAGGCCGTGCACGGGTTCCTGACCTTCGGCGTCTTCTTCCCGAGCCTCGTCACGGCGTTCTCGGTGATGGCGGCGCTCGAGAACGGCGGTCGCCGGCGCGGCGGCCGGGGCCTGCTCGGCTGGATCCCGAAGCTGTCGTGGGGGAACCCGGCGGTCTCGGCGCAACTCCTCGCGATGCTGGTCTTTCTGCTCGGCGGCATCACGGGCCTGATCAACGCCTCGTACAACATGAACCAGGTCGTCCACAACACGACCTTCATTCCGGGGCACTTCCACATGACCGTGGGGACGGCCGTCGCCCTGACGATCATGGGCGTCGCCTACTGGCTCGTCCCCTGGCTCACCGGAAGGAAGCTGGTCGGAAGGAAGATCGCCGTGGCCCAGGGCTGGGTGTACACGATCGGCGTCCTGATGCTCGCGCGCGGCCTGATCCAGGGCGGGCTCGAGGGGATGCCCCGTCGAAGCGCGGTGGTCGCGTCGTCGTACATGGGCGAGGTTCCCGGCTGGCACTGGGCCGGACAGATCGCCGGGATCGGCGGCGTGATCATGTTCGTCGGGATCGCGATGTTCGCGGTCGTGATCGCGGCGACGGTCCTGTTCGGAAAGAAGGCGGACGTCGGCGAGATCCCGGTCTCGGAGACCGTCCTGCCGCCCGCCACGACGGGCTGGGAGGCGAGGCTCGACGACATCCGGCTCTACGTCTTCCTCGCGATCGTGCTGATCCTGATCGCGTACGGGCCGTTCGCGGTGGGCTACCTGCCGCCGAAGATGACGGCGCCCGGCTTCGGACCGCCGTTCTTCTAGGCGGCGGCGCTACATTCGCTTGTAGCTCGGCCCGCTGCCCCCCTCGCGGGGCGTCCATCGCGGCCCGAGCACGTCGGTCGCCCGGCAGTCGATGCAGTTCGGCGCGTTCACCGTGAGCACTTCTCCGTTCCACTCGTAGACCCCCGCCGGACACATGTGCTCGTAGAGCCGCGCGAGCTCCTCGGAGACCTCGGCGGGCGGGATGAGGTGCGAGGGGATGTCGTCGCGGGTCGCGTTGCCGGACCGGAAGACCGCGTCCACCTTGCTGAACGTGTACGAGCCGTCGGGCGCGAACGGCTCTGCCTCCGTCACCTCGCGCGGCTCGGCCGCATCCTCCTCGACCGCGATCCGCCCAACCGGCAGGCGCCCCGCGGTGACGACCGCGAGCGCCGACTTCGCCGCGCCCGACCAGAAGCCCCGCTTGAAGGCGAGGCGCATGTTCCGCCGCCGGTAGAGCTCGGCCCCGATCGCGCCCTCGCGGACCTCCCGGTCGTACGGGGCGAGCGCCTCCGCGGAGGTCTCTCCCGCCTTCAGGGCCCGGAACGCCGCACGGGCCGCCAGGATCCCGGACCACATCGCGTGGTGGACGCCCTTCAACGACGGCACGTCCACGAGGCCGGCCGCATCCCCCGCGACGATCAGGCCGTCGCCCGACAGCCGGTCCGGAATCGACCACCAGCCCCCCTCGGGGATCGTCTTCGCGCCCCACTCGACCATCTCCCCGCCCTCGAGGATCCTCCGGACGAGCGGATGGCCCTTGAACCGCTGCAGGAGCTCGTGCACATCGAGGCCCGTCTGCCGGTAGTCGAGCCCGACCACGAGCCCGAGCGATACGAGGTCCTCGCCCATCGGGTAGATCCAGCTTCCCCCGAACGCGTCGCGCGGCAACGGCCACCCCATCGTGTGAATCACCTCGTCGAGCGGCCGGCGCACCTGCCACAGCTCCTTCACCCCGAGCGCGAAGATCTGGGGGTTCTTCGAGCCGATCCCCCGGTCCCGGGTCCAGGCCTGAGTGAGCGGTCCGCGACAGCCCTCGGCGAGCACCGTGATCCGGGCCGTGAGGTCGGTCGGCGGCAGGTGCCCGCTTCCCGGCTTCCCGTCCCGGTCGAGCCCGGCGGGCGTCGTGCGGGCTCCGATCACCGCCTCCTCGCGCATCAGGAGGGCGTCGACCGGAAAGCCCGTGAACACGTTCACCCCGAGCTCCCCGGCACGCTCGCCCAGCCAGCGCACGGCCTCGCAGATCGAGAGGATCCGGTTGCCGTGATTCCGCATCGGCGGCGGCGTCGGAATCCGGCGCGCCCCCGACCGGCTGAGCAGCAGGACGCGCTCGCCGAGGACCGAGCCGCGGAACGGGAGATCGGACTCGGGCAGCTCCGGGAACAGCTCGAGGAACGGCGCGGGGTCGACGACGGCGCCCGACAGGCAGTGCTCGCCGAGCCCGGCCGCCTTCTCGAGGACGCCGATCTCGAGCTCCCCCAGCCCCCCGCCGGACTCCGCGTCGCGCCGGACGAGCCGGGCCAGCTCGATCGCGCCCGCGAGGCCCGCCGGACCGCCTCCGACGAACAGCACGTCCAGCGGAACGGCGTCCCGGTCCGGCTCCACCCGGAGCAGAAAGCGATCGCTCGGCAGCGGGGGCTGGACGAGCCGGGGAACGATGCGTCCCACGGCGTCTCGAATCTGCGTCATGGCGGTCCCTCGATCGGGGTCTGCGCTCGGCGCCGCGCGGCGCTGTCGACCGGCCATCTCTTGCGTCGGCCGCACGGGGTCGGTCAAGATGCTCCGCGACCGAACGGGTGTCCACAGTGCCGACGTCCTGCGCGACAGGAGGCTTCGCAGCATGGCGCGCGATTCCAATCCCTCGCTCCCGTCCCGACGGAACCTCGTATCGCAGGCGTTCCTGAACTTCCTGCACACCGCGACCTCGGGCGGGATCGTCATGCTCGCCGCGACCTCGGTCGCCCTGCTGATCGCGAACTCAGCGGCCGGGGACGCCTATCGAGACCTGTGGAAGGTCTACGGCGGCATCGCGGTGGGAGACTGGTCGCTCAGGCTCTCTCTCGGCCACTGGATCAACGACGGGCTGATGGCCGTCTTCTTCTTCCTGGTCGGGCTCGAGATCAAGCGGGAGCTCCTGGTGGGAGAGCTCGCCTCCGCGCGTCGCGCCGCCCTCCCCGTCGTCGCGGCGTTCGGAGGCGCCCTGGTTCCCGCGCTGCTGTTCGTCGCGTTCAACGCCGGCGGTCCCTACCTCAGGGGCTGGGGCATCCCGATGGCCACGGACATCGCCTTCGCGGTGACGCTGCTCGCCCTGCTCGGAACGCGCGCGCCTCTATGGCTCAAGTCGTTCGTGACCGCGCTCGCGATCGCCGACGACATCCTCGCCGTGCTCGTCATCGCGTTCTTCTACTCGGCGAGCCTCGACGGCGGGGCCCTGCTGTGGGCGGGGATCGTGATGGGCGGTCTCCTCGTCTTGAACCGGAGCGACGTGCAGCACCCGGCACCGTACCTCGTCCTCACGGTCCTCCTCTGGTACTTCGTGCTGCAGTCGGGCGTCCACGCGACCATAGCGGGCGTCGCCGCGGCGGCGTTCGTGCCGGCCTCCCGCCGGGCCGGCCCGACTCCCGCCGCCAGGGGCCAGATCTCCCGGTCGATGCAGGCGCTCGTGGACACCCTGCACGACCTCCCGCCCGACCACGAGGTGTGGCAGGAGGTGGACGCTCGGGAAGCCGCGCTGGAGGAGATCGCGGACGACGCCGCCTCCTCGAGCGCCCCGCTGTTCCGCCTCGAGCACGCGATTCAACCGTGGTCCGCCTTCGTCGTGCTGCCCATCTTCGCGTTCGCGAACGCGGGCGTCGAGATCCCGTTCGCCGGGCTCGGCGCGGCCCTGCTCCACCCGCTCACGCTCGGCATCGCCATCGGGCTGTTCGTCGGGAAGCAGGTCGGCATCACGCTGTTCGCGTGGCTCACGGTCCGCTCCGGAATCGGGGAACTCCCCGAGGGCGCAGGCTGGCGGCAGCTGTGGGGAGGGGCCCTGCTCGCGGGGATCGGCTTCACGATGTCGATCTTCATCGCATCCCTCGCGTTCATCGACGCGGCGGTCCTGGACATGGCCAAGATCGGGATCATCGTCGGCTCGCTCGCGTCCGCGATCGTCGGGATCGTCGTGCTGCGCTCGGTGCCCGCCCCGGCGGCAGGGGACGGCTCGTGAGCCGCCGGGGGTCCCGCCCGGCCGACCCGGGATCGGAGGAGCTGGCGCCCGGGGATGGGCCAGAGTCCCTGCCGCCCGCCGGCCCGGGCGTCCGGATCGCGAGCATCCTGATCTGGGTGCTCTGGCTCGCGGCCACCGCCCTGTGGACGCTCGTCGTCGGGGGGGTCTATCTGCTCACGGCCTGGTGGGATCGCCGCCGGTGGTACGCGGGCCGCACTTTCCGGCTCGGCGCCCGGATCCTGCTTTTCCTCAACCCGTTCTGGCGGGTCCGGATCGTCGGCGCTCCCCCCTCCGACGACCTCTACCCCTTCGTCGCGGTCAGCAACCACGAGTCTCTCGCCGACATCCTGATCATCGGCACGATCCCGTGGGACATGAAGTGGCTCTCGAAGGTCGAGATCTTCCGAATCCCGTTCCTCGGGTGGATGATGCGGATGGCGGGCGACGTGCCGGTGCATCGCTCCTCCGCGAGCGGGCGGGTGGAGGCGTACGGCAGGCTCCGGTCCTGGATGGACCGCGGCGCCTCCGTGATGATCTTTCCCGAGGGCACTCGTTCGCGGACGTCCGAGCTTCTCCGCTTCCAGAACGGCGCATTCCGGCTCGCGCTGGAGACGGGGCGACCCCTGCTCCCGATCGCCGTGTCCGGGACCCGGGAGGCGATCCGCAAGGGCAACCCGTGGTTCGGACGGGCGGACGTGGTCGTGCGGATCCTCGACCCGGTGCCGGTGCAGGACCTCGGCCCGGAAGCCCTGGAGAAGCTCAGGGACGGACTGCGCGCGCGGATCGACGAGGCGCGGAGGAGACCGGAGGCCTGAAACGGAGCGCCCGGCGCCGGCTCCCGGCGCCGGGAGCGGACGTGTCGAGCCCCCCTGTCTCCGCTCAGGGCGCCGGCGGCAGGGCTCCCCGCGCCCGGAGCAGCTCCTCCACCCTGTCCACCGGGAGAGCCTCCACGCTCCGGCCCCGGTGACCGGTCACCCTCGTGGCGCGGAACAGCGAGTTGAGGATCGCCTCCTCCGTCGCCTCCGCCGCCGCGACGAAGAGCCCCGTCATCGTCCCCCCGTCCAGCCGCTCCGGGCTCCCGCGGTGCATCGTGAACGCGATCGCGTAGTCACCCGAACCGTGGGACAAGGCGGCCCCGGTGCGCGCCAGGCCGGCGAAGGTGCGCTCCGCGAGCCGCTCCAGGCCCCGGCTGTCGATCGGCGCGTCCGTCGCGACGACGATCATGATCGAACCGCCTCCGCGCGCGTCCGCCGGCTCCGGCGGCGGGCCCTCGCCGAGCAGGCGTCCGATCGGGATTCCGGCCACCACGAGGTCGCCCCCGAAGTTCGTCTGCACGAGAACGCCGACGGTCCAGGCTTCCGGTCCCGGCCCGGCCCGGCGCGAGGCGGTCCCGATCCCTCCCTTCCAGCCGAGCGCCGTCGTGCCGGTCCCCGCGCCGACGCTCCCCTCCTCGACCGGTCCGGAGGCCGCGGACTCGACGGCCGAGCGCACGTGCTCCGGCCGGATCGGCCGGGCGCGGACGTCGCTCAGGAAGCCGTCGTTCGTCTCCCCCACCAGCGGGTTGATCGAACGGACGTCCTCGTGGCCCGGCATCGCGAGCAGCATCTCCACCAGGGCGTCCGCGGCGCGGAACACGCTCAGCGTACCCGTCAGCAGGATCGGGGTCTCGATCTCTCCCAGCTCGCGGACCTGGCTCGAGCCGACCAGCTTCCCGAACCCGTTCCCGACCACGATCGCCGCGCGGACCGGACGCGCGAACAGGTCGCCTCCGTGCGGGAGAATCGCCGTGACTCCGGTCCGGATCGAGTCTCCTTCGATCACCGTGGCGTGACCGACGAGCACGCCATCCACGTCCGTGATCGCCCCGAACGGTCCCAGGGGAAGCCGCCCGATGCGGAGGCCGAGATCCGAGACGCGGGGACGCGCCGGAGACGGAGCGGCGTCCTGCGAAAGGGCCGGGGTCGGCACCAGGAGGGCGAGGAGCGAAAGGAGCCGCGTCAGGGCCGCGGACAGCCCGAGGCCCCGAACAACCGCTCGACGTCCTGGACTCCCCGGTACAGCCGTTCGTCCCGCTCCGCGAGGTTCGTCGGGAGACGTCCCTGCCAGGCCTGCTTGCCGCGCGCGCTGTAGTCGATCCACGAGTCCATCACCTCCACGAACGCGACCTGGAGCTCCGGGCATCCCATCTCGCCCCGCTCCCGCGCGACGTCCCGGCCGTAGAAGCGGCTGATCGCCTCCAGCACCCTGTCGCTCATCGCCATCAGCTCCTCGCCCGTGATCGTCGGGGCGGCAGGCTCCGGCGTCCGCGTCTCCGTCCCGGACGAGGGCGCGTCGATCCGATCCCGAGCCGGGCTTCCCCCGTCCCGCGGGATCAGCCTGAGAGCCACCACGACGAGGATCACAGCGGCGGCGACCGCCAGGGTGGCGATCACCGGGCCGCGGCTCACGTGGCGCACCCGGCGCGGGAGACGTCGCGACGCCTCCGCAACCTCCGCGACGGGCTCCGGCTCGGGCGGTGCGCGGGGCGAGACAGGGGTCGGCTCCGCCTCGCGGCGCGGCGGCCCCGTCTCCTCCGACGGCGTGCCGACGAGGGAAGGCCGCTCCTCCGACGGTGCGACGATCGGCGAAGGCGGCTCCGGCGGCGGCACTTCGACCAGGGAGAACGCGTGTTCCGCGGGTTCGCCGAGGACGGAGAGCACTTCCTCTTCCGTCGCGCCTCCGGACCCTTCGACGGTCTCGACGGGCACGCCCGCTTCCGGCTCCCCCGCCTGCGGCCCTTGCGTCCCGGAGACGGTCTCACGGACGACCTCGGCTTCCGCCGGCGGCGAGGCGCCCGCCGCCGGGCCGATCGACTCCTCCGAACGGGCCGCTCTCTGGAGCTCCGCGACCATGGCGTCGAACTCGTCGGCATTCTCCGCTGGCCCCGGGCTCGACCGCGGCTCGTCCCGTCGCTCCTCGGCCGACCCGGCCCCCGGCGCGACCGCCTCGCCCGCGAGCTCGGCCTCCCCCGACGGCTCCAGCGCCTCCGCATCGGCGTCGAAGCGGGAGACGACGAACGGGTCCGGCTCCTCCTCCCGTGCCTCCGGCTCTCCCTCCGGCACCCGGGCCCCGGCCTCCGGCTCGAGGTCCGCGGCCATCGGCTCCAGATCGACGGCTTCCTTCTCCAGATCTGCGGCTTCCACCGCCGGACCCTCCAGCCCGCCTCCCCCCGCGTCGGCCGGCTCGGGCGAGGGAGCCGCGGGAGCGACGGCCGGCGGGGACTCGGGACGCGGCGGAGGATCCGACCTGACCTGGTCGAGCGTCGCCACGTTCACCCAGTCGATGCGCGAGCGCCGGACGCCCCTGGCGAGCAGCGACTCGTTCGACACCATCTCGTGGAAGGGCATCTGCATCGAGCCGTCGAAGCCCTCCGGCGTACGCCGGAAGCAGGCTCCCGCCGGAGATGCGGGATCCGTCACGAACAGGAAGGCGACCTGCCAGGGCTCGCCGAAGCGGCTCTCGTGCTCGGCGACGTCCGATTCCGTCAACCGCGGCGGACCGTGCGCGTGCGCGTGGTACCAGCCGACGAGCACTCCCCGGCGGCGCTCGACCTCCAGCCGGAGCGCGACCACCGCTTCGCCCGAGGCACCCTCCGCCTCGCCCTCGCGGAAGGGAAAGCGCGACGGGACCGCTCCGGTCACGATGACGAAGCGGCGCCCGGCGGCAGGGTCCTCGCAGAGGTCACCGACCAGCCAGCCGAAGGGCTCCTCGACGGCGGACTGCCAGACGTGCTCGTGCATGGAGACGAAGGCGCGCTGGTCCAGGTACACCTCGTACGAGGTGCTCACGGCCTCGCGAGGCGGCACCGGCTCGGGCTTCCAGTAGATGCTCCGGAGGAGCGGACGCGGCGTCCAGATGTGGTACGCGTCGGCGTCGATCTGCCGCTCGTTCTCCGGCATCTGCCAACGGGGCGTCCGCTCCGGCGGGTCCCTTCGGTCTCGGTCCATTCCGTCCGCTTGACGTGTCCGGACGACGAGCCCGGCGGCGCGGCGATGCGCCGGCCGATCCGTCGCCCCGGAATCCCCTGCGAAGATCGGCCCTCTCAGGCGGGGCGGCAAGCGCTCCGGCCCGGTTGACAGGGCGACGCGCGAGGCGCGACTGTCAGCGCGTCGACCCTCGGTCCCACGCCCTCGACCGGTTGGAGGTACGCGCCATGCACGCCAGTCGCTGGATCGGCCTGCTCGCGATCTCGGCGCTCTCCGCCCCGAGCCCGGCCGGGGCCCAGCATTTTCCCGGCGGAAGCGACGCGCCGTCACGATCGGGCTTCGGGATTCACCTGGCGGGCGCCTACGGCATCATGGCCGGCGAGGTGGGGGACAGCGTGGGCGGCGGCCTCCAGCTCGAGGCCATCGCCTTCCACCAGCCGCGGGACCTGCCGTTCCGGTTCGGCGGCGGCGGCGGGTACTCGTGGTTCGGCTTCGACCGCGCGGACGGCACGCTCCGGAAGCTGAGCCTGTTCGGCCTGGCCACGCTGATGATCCCCAGCATGGACACGGAGATGGTCCCCTACGTCCAGGTGCGGGCCGGGTGGACGCGGCTCTCCGACGACCAGGGCTGCGGTCCGCCCTACGAGCTGCGGGAGGAGTTCTGCGGGGGCGACCCCGACGAGGTCGTTCCCGGCGGCCGCGTCCGCAGCGGACTCGAGCTCGGAGCCGCCGTGGGAGTGGACATCCCCGTCGCGGAGCGGATCTCCCTGGACGTCGGCGGCAGCTTCAGCTGGCTGAACCTGGGAGAGATCCGGTTCGGGGGCACGTCGCTGCCGTTCACCGACGCGTCCGGCTCGGCCTTCTCCCTGCGCGCCGGTGCCGCCTACTTCTTCGGGCCCTGACGGTCGCTGAGGCGCGGCCAGCGGCGCGGGATCAGGCCATCTCGCGCGGACCGCCCCCCACGCTGCTCCCGAGGAAGCGGGAGGTCCGGGCTTCGAGCAGCGACTCCGTGAAGGCCAGCTTCTGCTCGAGGTGGTCGATCTTCAGGCTCTGGGTCTCGAGCTGCGTGCGCAGCTGCTCCAGCTCGTGCAACGGCAGTCCCTCTCCGGACTTCGCTCGCGCGGAGGCCTCGATCAGCAGGCCGAGCCTCTTCGTGAGCGGACGGAGCACGAGCACGCCGCCGATCGTGAGGAACAGCGTGATCGGGATCATCGCGATGAAAAAGGCTTCCATTCTCTCCGTCCTTTCCGTGGCGCCCTCCGGCGCCGTCGCGCTCACTCGTAGCGGAGCGATTCCACGGGGTCGATGGCGGCGGCCCGCCGGGCCGGCAGGTAGCCGGCCGCGAAGCCGATAAGCGTGAGAATGCCCACGCAGCCGAGAGTGATCGGCCAGGAGAGCTGCGGGTTCGCGATGTAGCGCATGGCCGGGTTCCCGTCGGTCGGGAGCATGTCGACGAGGGTAACCACGCCGACCGAGACGAGGAGCCCGAGCAGGCCTCCGATCATCGAGATCAGGAGCGCCTCGAAAACGAACTGGCGCCGGATGTGCGCCTTGCGGGCGCCGACCGCGAGCTTCACTCCGATCTCGTGTGTCCTCTCCTTCACGACCACGTACATGATGTTGGCGATCCCGACGCCTGCCACGAGCAGCGTGAACAGCCCGACCATGCCGAGGAAGATCTGGATGCCCGTCCCGATCTTCTTCGTCTCGTGCTCGCTCTCGAGGAAGTCCCACATCGGCAGCGCCCGCTCGTCCGTCGGGTCGAACCGGTGCCTCGCGCCCAGCACCTGGAAGATCTCCGCCTTCGTCTCCTCCGCCCGCTCGACGCTTCGGGGGTGGAACATGATGTGGTTCACGTACCGGTCGCCGTAGATCGCCCGGAAGGTCGACGAGGGGATGATCGCCCGCTCCTCGTCGGGGCCGTTGTTCATGCTGTCCTGGAACTTGGAGCGCATGACTCCGACCACCGTGAACGGCAGGCCGTCCAGCTCCAGGGTCTTTCCGACCGGGTCCTCGTGGCCGAACAGGCGGTACGCGATCGAGTCCCCGAGAAACAGCACCCGGCGCCGTTCCGTCACGTCCCTCTCGTTGATGAACCGTCCCCCGCTCTTGGGGAACATCTTCCGCAGCTCGGAGAACACGGGGTGGACGCCCTCCATGTAGGTCGTCGTCCTTACGTCGCCGTGGGACAGCGTGACACCCCACCGCCCGTACGAGGGGCTCGCGACGTCGACGTCCTCGACGGAGCGGAGGACCAGGTCCATGTCCTCCTCCGTGAGCCGAATGCGGCGTCCGCGCGGGAGCCCCTGGAACTCAATGCCCGTCTCGCCACCCCAGGTCATGAATATCTTCTCGCCGGCGTTCAGGAGGCCCGTGCTGAGCTGGGTCTTCAGCCCCTCCCCGAACGCGAGCAGCAGCACGATCGCGATCGTGCCCCAGGTGATCGCGAACATGGTGAGCAGGGAGCGCGTCTTCTGGGCCCGCAGGTCGCCCAGGAACTCCTCGAGCAGAATCCTCCACATCCTCGCCTCCCCCCTACTGCCTCAGGCACTCGACCGGGTCGAGGTTCGCCGCCTTGCGAGCGGGAAACCACCCGGCGAGGAGCGCGATCAGCCCGAGGAGCGAGATCGTGATCACGGCCACGGTCGGCGAGACGACGGGGACGCCTATAAAGTCCTCCATGTCGCCGAACCGCACGATCCGCACGAGCCCCAGCGAGAGGACGAAGCCGATCACCGCCCCGATCATCACGATCGTCGTGCTCTCGAGAAAGAACTGCCGCAGGATGTCGCCCTTCCGCGCTCCGACCGAGCGCTTGATGCCGATCTCCTTCGTCCGCTCCTTGACCACGACGTACATGATGTTGGCGACGCCGATCCCGCCCACCGTGAGGGTGAAGCTCCCCACGATCGCGAAGAACGCGTTGAAGGCCAGGAACAGGAACCCGAACATCTTCTCGAACTCCGTCGTGTCCCAGACGCCGAGAGCGTCCTCGTCGGTCGGGTCGAAGCGGTACTTGCCGCCGAGGATCCGGTAGACCTGCTCCTCCGCGCGCTGCGACGCCTCGGGGCTCGCGGTCTGATAGACGAGGTTGTTCACGTAGACGTCCCCGAACATGGCGCGGTGCGTGCTCGCCGGAATGAAGACCCGGTCCTGGTCGCGCGAGTTGTACGAGGAGCTCTGGTTCTTCGGCCGCATCACGCCGACGATCGTGAACGGGGTCTCGCCGATCAGGATCCGGCGGCCGACCACGTCGCCCGTCTTCCCCTCGAACAGCAGGTCGCGGACCTTGTCCCCGAGCACGACGACCCGCCGCCGCTGGTCCACGTCGCCGTCGTTCAGGAAGCGGCCCCCGACGTCGGGAATCACGTTCCGCATGTAGGTGTAGGCCGGCCACACGCCCGTGATGTTGGGGTTCATGATCGCCCGCCCGTTGCGGACAGGCGTGCCGCGGCGGCTGTACTCGGGACTGATGCGCTCGATCTCAGGGATCTGCCGTGCGAGGATGACCGCGTCCTCCTCGCGGAGCCGCACCTGGCGGCCGTCCGGGAAGCCCTGGAACGGCTTCGTGGTCGTGCCGCCGAACAGCATCACGACCCGGTCTCCGAGACCGTGGAACCGCTTCAGCGTGGCGCGCTCGAGCCCCGTCCCGAACGCGAGAAGCGTCACCACCGCAACCGTTCCCCAGGTGATTCCGAGGATCGTGAGCGCGGTGCGGAGCTTCTGCGCGCGCACGTCGCTCCAGAACTCGGAAACGATCGTCCGGACCGGTCCCATCGTGCGCCTCGCCGCCCGCTCAGCTGATCTCGCGGGGAGGCGCTTCGACGACCTTCTCGCCCTCTTGCAGGCCGTCGATCACCTCGATGTGGATCGCGTCGCTGAGCCCGGTGCGGATCTCCCTCTCCTCCGTGGTGCCGTCGGGCCGCAGCACGGTAACCCGCGACACGCCTTCCTCCGTCCGCACGAGGCGCTCCGGGATCACCAGGACGTCGCCGCGCCGGTCGATGATGATGTCCGCGTTCGCGGAGTATCCCGCGCGGAGCTTCACGCCCCCGACCTCAGTGAGCAGGATCTCGATCGGGAACACCGTGGCGTTGTCCTCGTTCCGCGCCTTGAGGGAGATCAGGAGCACCTCTCCCCGGACCTTGGCTTCCGGGAGCGCTCCGATCTTGATCTCGGCGGGCATTCCTTCGACGAGGCGGCCGACATCGATCTCGTCCACGGTGCCGCGGAAGATGAGGTCATCCATCTCCGCCATGGTGAACAGGACCGTGCCCTCCTGGAAGTCGGAAAGCGGCACGACCGGGTCCCCCTGCTCCACACGCGCCTCGAGCACGAAGCCGTCGATCGGCGAGCGGATGACGCCCTCGATGTTCCGGCTTCCGATCCGGACGCTCCCCTTCTCGAGCAGCGCGACCTTCTCCTTCGCCATCTGCACGTGGATCACGGACTGGTCGTAATCGCGCTCGGCCCGGTCGAGCTCCTCCTGCGTGATGAAGTCACGGCCGCGCAGCTCCCGCTTCCGCTCGACCTCCTTGCGGAGGTTCTCGAGCTCGATCTCGCGGAGCTGGACCTGGCGCTTCGAGTCCGCCAGCTCGATCGGCGTCGGGTTCGGCGCGACCTCGAGAAGGGGCTCGCCGGCCTTGACGAACGCTCCCTCGTCGACGAACAGCCGCCGCACGACACCCGAGATCTGCGACTTGACCTCGATCTCGACGTCCGGCTGGATGTTCCCGACCGCGAGTGCCTTCTGGACGAGCGAGTCCCGGACGACCTCGACCGTCCGGTGCTCGGAGCTGCCGTCGCTGCCCCGGAGCCCGACCGCCGTCACCGCCGCTGCGACCAGGGCCCCGCCCCCCAGCACCCCGAGCCAGACCTTCCCCTTCCTCTTCATCGCTCGTCCCCCGCTTCTCGGCTTCTTTGCCTGCCAGAATGGCCCGGCGACGGGCCCGGCGGGCGAGCCGCCTTCCGCCACACCCCACATCGTCCACCCGGCGGCCGCCGACGGCCGTCAAGCCGACGTACGGGGGACGTCCCGGCCGGGTTTCAGCCGGGACGGGATCGAGGAGAGAGTGGCGGGGATCAGGCGGCCTGCCGGCGACTCCCGAGGGCGCTCGCGAGGGCGGAGATGCCGTACACGACCGCGGCGAGCAGGATGATACAGGGACCCGTCGGGACGTCGACGTCGAAGGCCGACGACAGCGCGTAGGTGAGGAAGAGCCCCGCCGCGATCGACGCGGCGCCGGTACCGACCGCGAGCGCCATCATCCGGCCGAGGCGCTCCGTCCAGTGACGGGCCACCGCCGCAGGGATCGTGAGCAGCGCGATCACCAGGATCACGCCCACGACCCGGATCAGGACCACCACCGTCAGCGCCACGAGCGTCAGCAGGAGAAGGAACAGGGCCCCGACGGGAACCCCGATCACCCATCCGAACTCCTCGTCGAACGCCGCCGCGCGGAACCGCCGGAAGCCGGCGATCACGACCGTGAGCACCACGATGTCGAGCACGGCGACCACGAGCAGGAACGATGGACGCACGAACAGGATGTTCCCGAACAGGTACCCGAGGAGGTCGGGGGCGGGCCCCGGAGCGAGGGAGACGAACACGATCCCGAGGGCCATTCCCACGGCCCACATCATCGCGATCAGGATGTCGAGGCCCTGCCGGAGCCGGAGCTCCGCGACCCCGACGCCGAGCGCCGACAGCAGCCCGAATCCGAGGGCGCCGAGCAGCGGCTCGAACCCGAGCAGGAAGCCGAGGCCGACCCCGCCGAACGCCGCGTGGGAGAGTCCGCCCGAGATCGAGGCGATGCGGCGCACGACGACCAGGGAACCGATGACGCCACAGGCCACCGCCGCGAGCAGCCCGGCGACGAGGGCGCGGCGGAAGAACGGGTAGGAGAGCGCCTCGGCGATCAACGGCCCGCCTCGTGGTCCGGGAGCACCCGGTGCGGGACCCCGTGCGCCAGGAGGTCGACCGGACAACCGTACGTCGCCTCCAGCATCTCCCGCGACAGCTCCCGGGAGTGGTGGTAGTGGAGGCGCACATTGA
>JAWOIN010000099.1:0-4783 GCA_046484665.1 Gemmatimonadota bacterium | reverse complement strand
CGCCCACCGACCCGGACGACGGCGGAAACGGCGGCGACGGGCCCGGAGCGCCGTTCGAGGGCACCGCCACCACGATCACCGTCGCCGAGATCGCAGGCCTGATCGCCGACATCGCCCACGATTCCACGCGGGGCCGCGCCTCGCCGAGCCCGGAGCTGAACGAGGTCGCGGCGTACGTCGCGGCGCGCTTCGAGGCTTCGGGCCTCGCCCCGGCCGGCGACGACGGCTACCTGCAGTGGTTCCAGATCCCGGTGCCGGGGGGAAGCGGCGACGAGCCGCCCGTTCCGAACGTGATCGGCTGGGTCGAGGGCTCCGACCCCTCGCTCCGGGACGAGTACGTCGTGCTCACGGCCCACTTCGACCACCTCGGGACGCTCGAGGAGGGATCGTCGGACGACGTCATCTACAACGGAGCGGACGACAACGCCTCGGGGACGGCGGCCCTGCTCGAGATCGCGGATGCGCTAGGCGCGATGTCCGTCGCCCCGAAGCGGTCGGTGGTCTTCCTCGCCGTGGGCGGCGAGGAGCTCGGCCTCAAGGGCTCGCTTCACTACATGTCGGATCCCGCGTTCCCGATCGAGAGCACGATCGCGAACCTGAACTTCGACATGGTCGGCCGGAACGAGCCGGACGAGGTCGACCTGGTCCGGCCCGTCGTCTCGGCCTTCGCCCCGGTGGCCGTGGCCGTGGCCGCGCAGCACCCGGAGCTGGGGATGACGCTGAACGACCGGCCGAACGACGACTTCATCCAGCGCTCGGACAGCGGCGCCTTTATCCTGTACGGGGTCGAGTCGCTGTTCTTCCACAGCGGGCTCCACCTCGACTACCACACGGTCGACGACGAGCTCGAGTGGATCGACGCGGAGAAGGTCGCGAAGGTGGCGAAGCTGGGGTACTGGACCACGGTCGAGCTGGCGGGCCGGCCGTGAACGCCCGCCGGGCGCTCGCCGCGCTCCTGGCAGGGGTCGGGCTCGCCGCCTGCGGAAGCGACTCCACGGGCCCGGGCGAGAGGCGGGACGCGGAGCTCGAGGCCGCCGCGGCCACGATCACGACGGCGGAGGTCGCGGAGCACGTCGGCGCCCTCGCCCACGACTCGATGCGGGGCCGCTGGTCGCCGAGCCAGGAGCTCGACCAGGCCGCGACCTACATCCAGGCCGTCTTCCGCGACGCCGGCCTGCGGCCCGGCAACGGCACGAGCTTCTACCAGGTCTTCGAGGTGGGATCGTCGAAGTCGGGCGGCGGCGGGACGGTCCGGAACGTGATCGGCTGGATCCGCGGCGCCGACCCGCGGCTGCGGAACGAGTACGTCGTGTTCACGGCGCACTACGACCACATCGGCGAGGCCGCGATTCCGGACGACGATGGCGACGACGTCTACAACGGCGCCGACGACAACGCCTCCGGTACGGCGGCGCTGCTGGAGATCGCGGAGGCGTACGCGGCGCTCGAGGCGCCGCCGCGCCGGAGCGTCGTGTTCCTCGCCACGGCCGCCGAGGAGCGGGGCCTGCTCGGGGCCCAGCACTACGTCGCCAACCCGACCTTCCCGCTCGACGGCACGGTCGCCAACCTCAACCTCGACATGATCGGACGGAACGACCCGGGAAGCGTCGAGGTGATCCGGACGACGGCCTCGACGCTCGGGGACTCCGCGCTCGCCGCCGCCGCGCGGCACCCCGGGATCGGCCTCGTCGTCGTGGACGTGCCGGACGACCAGCTCGTGCGGCGGTCGGATTGCTTCGCGTTCCTGTCGGTCGGGATCGACGCGCTGTTCTTCCACAGCGGCCTGCACGCGGACTACCACGGGCTCGACGACGAGCCGGACCGGCTCGACGCCGGCAAGGCGGCGGCGGTGGCGAGGCTGGCCTGGTGGACGGGGGTCCTGCTGGCGGACTGAGCCCGCCCCGGGCGGCGGACCGATCCCGTCCTGTTCGGCGGCGGACCGATCCCGTCCTACTCGGCGGCGGCCCTCAGGTAGGCGACGATCCGCTGTCTCTGCGGCTCGTCGGGCGGCTCCATCCCGAGCATCTCCATCATCGCGCTCATCCGGTAGACGAGCGCCTGCGCCCCCTCCGGCCCGTGCGCCGTCCGCGAAGCCGCTTCGTGACAGAGCGAGCAGTACTCCACGTAGAGCCGGTCGTCGGGCCCGTTCCCGATCTCGCCGGGCCTCGCGGCCGGGAGCCCGTGCCGGGTGAAGTAGGCGACCAGGGAGTCCTGGTCCTCCTGGCCCGGGATGTTCGCGGACTGGAGGCCGGCCATGAGCATCTCGTCCACCGCGCCCTCGATCAGGGTCCCGCCGAGCCGGTCGTGCAGCGTGCGCGCCCGCATGTACATGCGCCGCAGAAGGATCGGCCATTCCTCGGCCGTGTGCATCTTCGGGCTGGCGACGCCGTGGCACTGCACGCAGTAGACCTGCTGAAGGGCCGCCCCGCGGGCCTCGGGCTCGGGAAGGTCCGCGAGCCGGTAGCTCGTCGGGGGCAGCCCGGTGCCCGTCGACGCCACGAGGCGCCAGCGCTGGCTGACCGAGAGTCGCTCCGCCTGGGGACCGGCCAGGTCGGCCAGCAGGCTGTCGAACGCCGCCAGCTCGATCTCGCGCGCCGTCTCCGCGCTCTCCCGCGGCGCGCAGGCGCCGACGGCCAACGTCGCGGCGACGATCGCCGCCATCCCGCGGATCCCGCTCATGCTCGACTCCCTCCGCCGAACGAACGCCCCGGCCGGCCCGGACGGGGCCCGGCCGGCCCCTGTCGTCTCCGGAAAAGCAGGGGCAGGATATCACGTCCGGGCGGGGCCCGCCACGCCGCGCCGTGGCAAGGCGATTGCAGGGGAAACCGCCGACCGCGCGGGCCGTCCCGCTGGCTCCGCGACGACATAGATGCCGTACCAACCACCGGGTTCGGGCCATGAAATCGCAGCTCGAGTCGCGGGTTCGCGCCATCTGCGAGGCGCACGGGTCGAATCCCGTACGTCTGCTCGACATCGCGCGGACCATCCAGTCGGAATTCCGTTGCGTGAGCCAGGAATCGATCGACGTGATCGCCCGCCAGCTGCGGGTTCCGCGCGTCGAGGTCGAGGCCTGCGTCTCCTTCTACTCGTTCCTCTCGGTCGAGCTGAAGGGGCGGATCGTGATCCGGCTGTGCGACGACGTGCCGGATCGTCTCGCCGGCTACGAGGCGGTGCGCGACGCGTTCAGCGCGGAGCTGGGCGTCCCCCTCGGCGGCACGACCGCGGACGGAGGGTTCACGCTGGAGCGGACACCCTGCATCGGGCTGTCCGACCAGCCGCCCGGGGCCCTGATCAACGAGGTCCCGGTCACGGACCTCTCCACGGACCGGGCACGCGAGATCGTCGCCTCGCTCCGGGAGCACGGCGACCCCCGCCGGCTCGTGCGGAAGCTCGGCGACGGGAACAACGGGCACCCGCTCATCCAGTCGATGGTCCGCAACAACCTCCAGTATCCAGGCGAGATCCTGTTCAGCCCGTACAACCGGGGCGAGGCGATCAGGAAGGCGGTCGCGATGAGCCCGGTGGAGGTGATCCGCGCCGTGAAGACCGCCCGGCTGAGGGGCCGCGGCGGAGCGGGCTTCCCGACCGGCATGAAGTGGGAGTTCGCCCGCGAGGCCGAGGGCGACCGGAAGTTCGTGATCTGCAACGCCGACGAGGGCGAGCCGGGCACGTTCAAGGACCGGGTCCTGCTCACGGAGCGGGCCGACCGCGTGTTCGCGGGGATGACGATCGCGGCCTACGCGATCGGGGCGACGGAGGGCGTGCTCTACCTGCGCGGGGAGTACGCGTATCTCATGCCCTTCCTGGAGCACCGCCTCGAGCGGCGGCGGGAGGACGGGCTGCTCGGCCGGGACATCACCGGGAAGAAGGGCTTCCACTTCGACGTCCGGATCCAGCTCGGCGCCGGGGCGTACGTGTGCGGGGAGGAGACGGCCCTGATCAACTCCCTCGAGGGGCTGCGCGGCGACCCCCGGGACCGTCCCCCCTTCCCCGCCTCGCGCGGGTTCCGACAGTGCCCGACGGTCGTCAACAACGTCGAGACGCTCTGCTGCGTCACGAAGATCCTCGAGGAAGGGCCCGCCACGTTCTGCGAGTTCGGGACGCCGCAGAGCGCGGGCACGAAGCTGCTCAGCATCTCCGGCGACTGCCGCCGCCCCGGCCTCTACGAGGTCCCGTTCGGGATCCCCCTCCGGCAGGTGCTGGAGCTGGCCGGCGCGGAGTGGGCGGCGGCCGTGCAGGTGGGCGGGCCGAGCGGACGGCTGGTCGGTCCGCGGGACTTCGGGCGGAAGGTCTGCTTCGACGACCTCGCCACGGGCGGCGCGATTGTCGTATTCGGCCCCGAGCGGGACATCCTGTCCATCGTCTCGACCTACACGGAGTTCTTCATCGACGAGAGCTGCGGCCACTGCACGCCGTGCCGGGCTGGGATGCCGGCCATGAAGGCGATCCTGGAGCGGGTGCGCGCCGGCCGCGGCGAGCCGTCGGACCTCGACCGGCTGCGCGAGCTCGGAGAGACGATCAAGCGCTCGAGCCGATGCGGGCTCGGCCAGACCGCGCCGAACCCGATCCTGACGAGCCTCGAGGGCCTGCGGTCGATCTACGAGTCGCGCGTGGAGGCCGACCCGTCGGGGCTCCGGCGGAGCTTCGACCTCGACGCGGCCCTCCGGCCCGCCCAGGCGGTGCCGGGCCGTTCCCCGACGCACGTATGACCCGGGAGCCGGCACCGATGAGCGAGAGCTTCACTCTGCACGTGGATGGCGTCCCGGTGGAGGCCCGGGAGGGC
>JAWOIN010000052.1:0-34550 GCA_046484665.1 Gemmatimonadota bacterium | reverse complement strand
GCCGCTGGAGCGGCCCCACGCCGTGAGAACGACCCCCTCCCGCCGGGCCTCGCGCACGAAGCAGAGCCCGCGCTGGCCCTCCCGGAGCCGGCAGGCCCGCGGGCAGAGGTCGCACTGGACCCTCCCGTCGGGAAGACGGTGCCACCACTTCGTGGGGACGGCGGACGCGGCCGGCTGCACCATCGAACCCTCCTACCCCGGAGCGGCCTTCGTGCTCCGGCCGCCCCTCGGGACGGGTCGCGGGTCGAGGCCCCTCCCCGAGCGGCCCCGGTCAGGACCGTCCGATCGCGGCGAGATGACGTGCGGCGGAGCGCCGCAGAGCCTCCTTCGCCCCGGTTCCGATCACCCGGTCCCACCAGGCGCCGTAGACGCGGTCGAAGGCGAACGGCTCGAGGGCCGACACGGTGTGCCGGACCTCCTCCGGCCCGAGCGGCACGTGGTTCGGGTAGCTGTACATGAAACCGAGGTGCCGCCGGTCCGGACAGACCGTCGGCTGGTCTCCGCTGAGCAGGACGCCGCGCCCCTCCGCCCCCTCGGCCCAGTGGAGGCACTGGTAGCCCGGGAAGTGGCCGCCGGTGCGCACGAGCGTGATCCCTTCGCACAGCGGGCGGGCGTCGCCCGCCCAGAACACGAGCGCGTCGTGTGAGCGCCGCACCCAGTCGCGCTCCGCCTCGTGCAGGTAGATCGGGGCGCCGCCGAACGCCCGGCTCCAGTCCACCATCGCCCCGTAGAAATGAGGGTGCGAGATCGCGATCGCGTCGATCCCGCCGAGCGTTTCGATCTCCCCCACCGCTCCTTCGTCGAGCAGGGAGAGACAGTCCCAGAGCACGTTCCCCGCCCGCGTCCGGACGAGCAGGGCCCGCTGCCCGATCGCGAACGCGGGCGCCGTTCCGACGCCCCACAGGTCGGGCTCGAGCTCCCGGAGCTCCACGGCGTGCGTCTCCCGCAGCGCCTCGGACGTCGTCCACGCTTGGCCGGAGGCGGGCACGAACTGCCGCTCGTCCTCGCAGACGGGGCAGGCGGGGGGCGGCTCGGCGGATGCCTCGTACTGCGTCCCGCACGCGACGCAGATGAACGGGGCGCGGGTCGGGACGGGTCGCACGGGAGTCCTCCTCTCGTCGAGCGGGAGCCGGCCGAAGTCCTTCGGAGTCCTGCGGCGCGGCCGGGATCCGGGCGAGCCGGAACACGATCGGCTCGCCGCGACGATCGCGACGGAGTCCGGCCGGCCGCAAGGGCCCCGGGCTTTACGCCTCGGGCCGCGCCCGTTTAGCTTCGTGAGGATCCGGGCGCCGCGGGCGCGGGGACCTCGGAAGGGGGGTCGGAATGTCGGACGCGGCGCTTCGCGCTCTCGAGACGCTGCCGGGCGTGGGCCCGAGCATCGCCCGGGACCTCGTCGACCTCGGCGTCCGCCGGCCCGACGACCTCGTCGGTCGGGACGCGGACCTCCTGTACGAGTCCCTCTGCCGCCTTCGCGGCGTCCGCATCGATCCCTGCGTGAAGTACGTGTTCCGTTGTGCCGTCCACTGCGCCTCCAACCCCGACGCCGATCCTGCGCTTAGGAGATGGTGGGCGTGGAAGGACGGCGGGATTCCGCAGACCCCCGGAGGAGGACGAGGATGACGAGCGCGGACGTGCGGGGCCGGTTCCTCTGGTACGACCTGATGACGACAGACGTGCCGGCGGCGCAGGCGTTCTACCGGTCGGTGGCCGGCTGGGGCGTCGAGACCTGGGACGCCGGGGAGAAGCCCTATCCGATGTGGACGGTCGGGGAGCGGCCGATCGGTGGAGCGATGGACCTGCCGGCCGAGGCGAGGGAGGCCGGCGCGCCTCCGCACTGGCTCGCCTACGTGGGCGTGCCCGACGTGGACGCGACGACGGCGCAGGCGGCGGGGCTGGGCGCGACCGTGCTCGTCGCGCCGATGGACATCCCGACCGTCGGCCGCTTCGCCGTCCTCTGCGACCCGGACGGCGCCGTCTTCGCGGTCTTCCGGCCGGAGGGCGACATGTCGGGCCACGGGGGAGCGCCCGCGGTCGGCGACGTCTCCTGGCGCGAGCTGATCGCGGACGACTACGCCGAGGCCTTCGCCTTCTACCGCGAGCTGTTCGGCTGGGAAGTCGCCGAGGACATGGAGATGGGAGCGGACGGCATCTACCGGATCTACGGGGCCGGCGGCCCGCCGCTGGGCGGCATGATGAACAAGGAGCCCGGAATGCCGGTGGGGGCCTGGCTGTTCTACGTCCGCACCGACGACCTCGACGCGGTGCTCGAGCGCGTTCGGGCGGGCGGCGGAGAGGTGCTCAACGGCCCGATGGACGTACCCGGCGGAGGACGGATCGCCCAGTGCCGGGACCCGCAGGGCGCGGCGTTCGCGCTGCACGAGGTGGGTGGCGCGGCCTGACGTCGCGCACGGCGGTCCGCCCGGGCGAATGTGCCTCCGCCGCGCCCGGGCGGGAGCTCACTCCCCGTACGGCACCCAGATGTTCTTCACCTGGGTGCAGCGGCGGAGGAACTCGTGGCCCGCTCCCTGCGCCGGGTCGGACCAGTCGCGGGGCAGGCCGAGGTCGGTCCAGGTGCGCTTCATGTTCCCTGCGGACAGGCGCTCGACGGCGGCGCCTCCCTCGCGCGTGCCGAAGTACCAGACCCCGTCCACGTCGTCGTGCGCCGCCAGCACCTGCGCCAGCTCGTCCCGCCCGCCGGTGACGATGTTGATCACGCCGCCCGGCACGTCGGACGTGTCGAGCACCTGGTAGAGGTCCGTCGCGGCGAGCGGCCAGCGCTCGGACGGGATCGCCACGACCGCGTTCCCCATCGCGACCGGCGGGATCACGGTGGAGACGAACCCGAGCAACGGGCCGGCGTCGGGGCAGGCGACCCCCATCACGCCGAGCGGCTCCGGCATCGCCAGAGTGACGTTCCGGAACGGCGTGTGGTGGACGCGCCCGTCCCACTTGTCGGCGAGCCCTGCGTAGAGGAAGAGTCGCACCAGGGAGGCCTCCGCCTCGGCGCCCGCGGCCGCCGCACCGCACCCGGTCATGGCGTCGATCCGCGATGCCAGCTCGGCGCCGCGGGCCGCGAGGTTCTCCGCCAGGTAGTACAGCACCTGCGCCCGGTTGTGGGCCGTCGTCGTCGCCCACTTCGGCTGCGCCCGGTGCGCCGCCTCGACGGCGTTCCGGACGTCCTTCCGGCTCCCGCGCCCGACCTCTCCCACCAGCGTGCCGTCCGGGGACCGGACCTCGATCGTGTACGGCGCGTCCGGGCGTGCCTGCTTCCCGCCCACGTACATCTTGGCGGTGCGGTCGATCGGCGGGACGCCGTCCCCGTCGGAGGGAGCGGACGCGGGCCGGGACCCGACCGGGTCCGTGACGACGCCGGTGCCGCTTCCCCGGGGTGCGGCGACGGCCGGGGTCCGCGGATCCGGCGCGGCCTTCGCGGCCTCCGCGGCCTTCGCGGCCTCCGCGGCCTCCTCCCAGGCGGGGCGCACGTACTCCCACATCCCCTCGAGCCCGCCCTCGCGGCCGAACCCGCTCTCGCGATACCCCCCGAACCCGGAGGCGGCGTCGAACCGGTTCGTGCAGTTGATCCAGACCGTCCCCGCCTTGACCGCGGGCGCGATGTCGAGCGCGAGGTTGATGTTCTCCGTCCAGACCGAGGCGGCGAGACCGTACCGCGTGTCGTTCGCCAGGGCCACCGACTCCTCCGGCGTTCGGAACGTCATCAGGGCGACGACCGGGCCGAAGATCTCGACCCGCGCCACGGTGCTCGCGGGCTCGACCCGCGTCAGCAGGGTGGGCGGGTAGAACCAGCCCTCCTCCGGACAGCTCCACGACGGCTGCCAGATCTCGGCGCCCTCCTCTCCGCCCTTCTCGACGAGGGTCCGGATCCGTTCCAGCTGCACCGGCGCGACGATCGCCCCGATGTCCACCGCCTTGTCGAGCGGGTCGCCGATCCGCAGCGTCTCCATCCGCGCCTTGAGCTTCTCGATCAGCCGCGCGGCGATCCCCTCCTGCGCGAGGATCCGCGAGCCGGCGCAGCAGACCTGCCCCTGGTTGAACCAGATCGCGTCCACCACGCCCTCGACCACCGAGTCGAGGTCCGCGTCCTCGTAGACGAGGAAGGGCGACTTCCCGCCGAGCTCCAGCGAGAGCTTCTTGCCGCTCCCAGCCGTCGCCTCGCGGAGGATCCGGCCGACCTCTGTGGAGCCCGTGAAGGCGATCTTGTCGACGTCCGGGTGCGCCACGAGCGCGGCGCCCGTGCGCCCGTCCCCCGTCACCACGTTGAACACGCCGTCCGGCAGCCCCACGGCCTTCGTGAGCTCCGCGAACGCGAGCGCCGTGAGCGAGGTGAACTCGGCCGGCTTCAGCACCACCGTGTTCCCGGCGGCGAGCGCCGGCGCGACCTTCCAGGCCAGCATCAGGAGGGGGAAGTTCCACGGGATGATCTGCCCGACCACGCCGACCGGCACCTGCCCGGGCATCTCCGTCGCGAGCAGCTGCGCCCAGCCCGCGTGGTGGGTGAAGTGCCGGGCCACGAGCGGGATGTCGATGTCCCGCGCCTCGCGGATCGGCTTTCCGTTGTCGAGCGTCTCCAGCACGGAGAAGAAGCGCGCGTCCCGCTGGAGCCGGCGCGCGATCGCGTAGAGCCAGCGGGCGCGCGCGTGCCCGGAGAGCGCCCGCCAGGCCGGGTAGGCGCCCCGCGCCGCGGCCACGGCAGCGTCCACGTCGGTCCCGCTCCCCTGCGCCACGGCGGCGATCGTTCCGCCCGTCGCCGGATTCGCGGTGTCGAACCGCTCCCCGTCCGCGGGCTCGCGCCACGCGCCCCCGATCCAGTGGGCGAAGCTCCGGCCGTGCGCGTCGAGCCATTCCTCGACCGGTCCGGTCGCCTCCGGCGCGGGGCCGTACTCGAGCGTCTCGAAGATGTCGGTGATCTCGCTCATCGCCTCGTCGTCCGCGCGGTCGTTTCGGTGCGGCGGCACGCGCCCAAGATCGATTCGGCCGTCCCGCTTGCCAAGATCGCCGCCGGCTGGATCAGTCCCGGCCGAGGACAGTGAGCGGCGTCGTCACGGGCAGGCTCTGCTCGCCGGTCGCGGACTTCGTAGCCCGGACGCCGAGCAGGTAGCTCCCAGCGCGCGTCCCGCCGAGCTCGAGCCGCAGGTGGTGGCGGCCGATCCCGCTTCCGGCGGCCGGCATCTC
The DNA here is from genome assembly GCA_046484665.1 of Gemmatimonadota bacterium. Taxonomy (GTDB): domain Bacteria; phylum Gemmatimonadota; class Gemmatimonadetes; order Palauibacterales; family Palauibacteraceae; genus Carthagonibacter. The sequence continues at coordinate 29,360 of JAWOIN010000052.1, read as the reverse complement.
GGAGTCGAAGGAGACCCGGTACGCTACGTCCCCGGGGTCCAGCCGCCAGAGCCGCTCCGCGTCCTTCTCCGGCACGAGCCGGACCTCGACCGCGTACGTCGCGCCGGGCCGGATGCCGTACGCCTCGAAATAGACGTGCGCGGTGCCGCCGGGACCCGTCACGTGCGCCGCGGTCACCGGGAGGAAGACCCTCCCGTCCCGGGTCCACGCGCCGCCCGAATCGGGCGCGACGGCGACGTCGCTCAGCGCGGGGAGCAGACTCCCCCGTGCGCCCCCGAAGTCGGGCACGTTCAGGGTGTCCTGGATCCAGTTGCCGACCGATCCGGGCGCGCCCCGGTCGCGCAGGACGAGCGTGTACGGCACCCGGCCCGGCGTGAGAGAGGCCTTGAGCCAGAGGTCCACGCCGGCGTCGGGGTCGAGCCCGGCGGCTGCGTCCAGGCGTCGCTCCTCCGAGCGGACGTCCATGCGGCCGGGGCTGCCGTGCGCGAGCCGAAGCTCCACGGCCCGCCGCTCGACGCCCTCCGCGACGCGGACGGCCGCCAGGTCCCCCCAGCGGGCCGTGGCCACGAACCACACCGTCGCCTCGCCCCGGGAAGGGGTCCAGAAACGCAGCGGCTCGAACGCCACGTTCACGCCGGGCGCCAGGTCCGGGACGTCGGGCACCTCCGTGATCGCCCGTGTCTGGAGCTCCCGGGCCAGCATCTGCTCCTGGCGGCCGCGCATCCGTGCCTCCACCGCGTCGAGCCGCGCGTCGAGCGCGTCGGCGGAGCGGAGGGAGAAAGCCTTCCTCTTCAGCGGGAGCGGGTCGAGAGCGAGCCGCGTCACGTAGCGCTGGAAGAAATCCGTGCCCGGTGTGGCGAGCGGACCGAACGACTCGACGAGCACGTGTCCACTCTGAAACAGGCCGGGCGAGAAGTGGAACAGCCAGGTCCCGGACGGCCGCTCGTAGACCCAGGTCTCCTCGATCCCGAGTCCGATCTCCGCCTCGATCCCCAGCAGCTCCTCCCCAGTCGCGTCCGTGCTGTATGCCACGTCGTCCGGCTCCCCGAGCCGGACGAGGAGGTAGCCCCGGTCGTCCACCTCGAGGCTGTCCGGCCGGCCCCGGTAGTCGGAGGCGGTTATCATGAAGCGCGGCCGCGAGATCCAGTACCGCGCCCTCGCCGTGGCGAGCTGGCGGTAATGGACCGCGAGCCGCTCGTCGGGCGTGAGGGCGGAGCGGACGGCGCGGTCCTCGATTGCGCCCTGCGCCACGGAGCACCGCTCCGCAGGGGTGCCGACCGAGAGCCAGGCCTCGCGCTCCTCCGGCGTAAGCAGGGACCGCAGGTCGAGCCACAGCTCGCGCGCCGTCTCGCCCTCCGCCGCCGCGCAGGCGGCCCTGAAGTCCGCGGCTCCCGGCAGCGAGTCCGGAACGCCCGTCCCCTCCGCCAGGACGCGGCCGGACTCGTGCGTCAGGAGCAGGCGGGCCCGCTCGAGACGCAGCAGCGGCGAGAGCGCCGCCCGGTCAGGATCCTCCGTCGGGTCGTCCGGTTCCGGGAGCCAGGCGAGGGCCTGCCTTGGCTCGAACGCCCGGCCCCACAGCCGGGCCGCGAGCAGGGAGTCGCGCGGGTCGCGGAGCCCAGCGTCGGCGCTCCATCGCGCGAGGATCTCTCGCACGTGGAACACGTCGGGCGGCGAGCGGAACAGGGACAGGGCTTCGGCGACGTAGGGTGGGGGCTGCTCGCCGGGCGGGCCGGTCTCCTGCGCCGCCCCCGTCGGCACGGCCGGCACGGCCGGCACGGTGGCGACGGCGAGCGCCGCCCCCGCGAGCCGGGTGCCGCGTCTCACGCCATCGGGTGACGGTAGCCGGCCGAATACCGGCCCGTCACCAGGTGCTCGAGCTGACGCTCGAGGTCCGCGAGAAGGGAGCTGGCGCCGAACCGGAACCGCTCCGGTCGCGTCCACGGAAGACCGAGCTCGTCGCGCATCATCGCGAGCCAGACGAGGGTCTCCTTCGCCGCGCGGATCCCGCCGGCCGGCTTCAGGCCGACCGCGTGTCCCGTGCGCTCGCGGTACTCCCGGATCGCCCGAGCCATCACGAGGCCGACGGGCAGGGTGGCGTTCACCGACTCCTTGCCGGTAGAGGTCTTGATGAAGTCGGCGCCGGCCATCATGCAGACGAGGCTCGCCTTCGCCACGTTGCGGAGCGTCGCGAGCTCGCCCGTGGCGAGGATCGTCTTCAGGTGCGCCTCGCCGCAGGCCTCGCGGAAGGCGCGGACCTCTTCGTACAGCGCCCGCCAGTCCCCCGTGAGCGCGTGCGCCCGCGTGATCACGATGTCGATCTCGGAGGCGCCCGCCGCCACCGAGGCCTCGATCTCGGCGACCCGTTGCGCGAACGGGCTCAGCCCGTGCGGAAAGCCGGCCGCCACCGCGCACACCGGCACCCCCGATCCCTCAAGCGCCTCGGCGGCGACCTCCACGAACCGATGGTGGACGCAGATGCTCGCCGTCCGGATCGGGAGCTCCGACGCCCCCAGCGCCACGAGGAGGTCTTCCCGGACGGGACGGCGCGCCTTCGCGCACAGCCTCCGCACCCGGCCCGGCGTGTCGTCGCCGGAGAGCGTGGTGAGGTCGATGCAGGTGATCGCGCGGAGGTACCAGGCCGCCTGCCAGCCCTTCTTCACCGATCGACGGCCGGGAATCTGCGCGGCGCGCCGCTCGACGGCGCTCCGGTTCACGCGGACCTCCGAGACGCGGTCGACGTCCAGCGGTATCCCGGGGTTTCGTCGCCCGAACGGGATCACGTCCCGGACCGCCTCCGCGCCGGAGCGGATCATCGGAACAGCTCCGTCTGGGTCCGGAGCAGCTCGATGCACTCCGGGTCGTCGTTGGCCACGTGGTTCACCCGGGTCGAGACGGGGTGGAAGGCGATCGCCTCGGGCGGGAGTGGCGCCATCAGGCGCTGAAGCTCCCACAGCGGCGCATCCGGGTCCAGCCAGGTCGCGTGCGCGGTCGGATCGAGGATCACGGGCATCCGGTCGTGGAGGGGCCGGAGCGCCTCGTTCGCGTCCGTGGTGAGGATCGTGCAACTTTCCACCGGCGCGCCCTCGCCGCCCGTCCAGCGGTCCCACAGGCCGGCGAAGGCGAACGGACGGCGCTCCGCGAGGTGGATCCAGTAGGGCTGCTTGCGTCTCCCCTCCGGCCTCCACTCGTAGAACCCGTCGGCGACGACGAGACAGCGGCGGAACCGGAAGGAGTCACGGAAGGACGGCTTCTCCGCGGCGGTCTCCGAGCGTGCGTTGATCATGGCCCGCCCGACCGGGTCGAACTCGCGCGCCCAGTGCGGAACGAGTCCCCAGCGGAGCGCGACCATCTCCCGGTTCGCGCGGGCCGGCTCCGGCGGCGCCTCGGGCGACGCGTCTCCGCCCTGGGCCGGCGCGGTGGAACGGATCGCCGCCACGTCCTGGGTCGGCGCGATGTTGTATCGGGGATCCAGGTCGGGCACCTCGTTCAGCCCGAACAGGGAGGCCCACTCGGCTGCGGGCGTCGCGAGCGTGAATCGTCCGCACATGATGCCTACATTGCGCTTGGGAATCCGACCGGCGCGCGGGCGCCTCGGGCTCTCCCCAACATATACGCCGGAGGGGGCGATGGGATTCCCGGCCTCTCCGCGGACCGGGAGGCACGGAGATGCGACGAGTCTGGATACCGAAGCGGGGCGGCCCGGAGGTCCTGGAACCGCGGGATGAGCCCGATCCATCCCCGGCCGAGTGCGAACTCCGGGTCCGGGTCGCGTTCGCGGGCGTGAACTTCGCGGAGGTGATGGCCCGGCTGGGGCTCTACCCCGACGCGCCTCCCATGCCCTTCGTCCCGGGTTACGAGGTCTCCGGGACCGTCGATGCCGTGGGCGCCGGGGTGAGTGGCGACTGGATCGGCCGGCGCGTCACGGCCGTCACCCGGTTCGGCGGCTACGCGGACGTGGTCTGCCTCCCGACGGCGCTCGTGCTTCCGATCCCGGACGGCGTGCCGGACGACGCGGCGGCGGCGCTGCCCGTGAACTACCTGACCGCCCACCAGATGCTGCACCGGGTCGCCGCCGTGCGGGAGGGAGAGACGGTCCTCGTCCACGGGGCCGCAGGCGGCGTAGGGACGGCCGCGGTCGAGCTGTGCCGGGTGATCGGCGCCCGGGTGATCGGGACCGCGTCGGCCTCCAAGCACGACGCCTTGAGGGAGATGGGGGTCGACCCGGTCGACTCTCGAGACGGAGGCTGGCCGGAGGCGGTCCGGGGGCTGACCGGCGGGCGGGGCGTCGACGTCGCGCTCGACCCGGTGGGCGGGAGCTCCTTCCGGCTCAGCTACGAGCTCCTCTCGCCGGGCGGGCGGCTGGTCTGCTTCGGCGTCTCGGCGATGGCCCCCGGCGAGAGGCGGAGCCTGCCGACGGCGGTGAGGACGCTCCTGCGGATGCCCCGCTTCGGCCCGGTCGGGCTGATGAACGAGAACCGCGCCGTGGCGGGCGTGAACCTCGGCCGGCTGTGGGGCGAGACGGGAATGCTGCGGCCCCAGTTCGAGTCCGTTCTCCGACTGGCGGCGGAGGGGCGCATCACGCCCGTGCTCGACCGCGTGTTCCCGCTCGGGGAGGCGGCGGCCGCGCACCGCCGCCTCCAGGCCCGGGAAAACGTCGGCAAGATCCTGCTGCGGACCTGAACCTTCAGGCCCGCGGCGCGGCGCTGCCGGAGCGCGGACGGGATCGGGAACCCCCGCCGCGCCCGGGGGTGATGATCGGGTGTGAGACGGCCGGGGTCCGGCTCCGGTCGGGGCGGCGGGAGCGGAGGACGGGAATGACGGACGCGAGACGGTTCGAGCGGAGCTGGCGGCGCGCGGTCCTGATCGGGATCGTCGTGTCGGTCGCGGCGCACGCGGCGCTGCTCGCGTGGGTCCGCTTCGGCGTCGACGCCGGTCGCACGGCGCCGGGCGGGGCGCTGGTCGTAGTGCCGCTTCCGGAGACGAGGCCGGCCGTGCCCGAGCGGGACGTGCCGCTTCAGGTCGTGGAGCTCGCGAGTCCGGCCGGGGGCTCCCGCGCCGCCGCCGGGCCTCGTCGCGAGCCGGTCGCCAGGACTCCCCGTCTCGCCGCCGTTCCTTCCTCGCTCGCGTCGGCGAGCCGATCCGCCGAGCCGGTGGTGTTTTTCGACGCGCTCGCGGAACCGGAGGAGGAGGAGAATCCCTCGGGGCGTTACGCGCGCGTGTCCGACTTCCTGGTCCCCGGCTCCGCGGAGCCGGGCCCGTTCCGGCCGATCGACGACCGTCCGGTGGACGTCCTCGCGCGGATCGGGGCCGGCCGCGGCACGGGGACGGGAATCGGGGTCGGAGGCAGTCGCTGCCCGCCCCGCGTCTCTCCGCTCAGCGGCCGCTGAGCGGAGGCCCGACGGGTGGTTCCCCGCCGACCGCGGCGCTGAGGCGGCCGGCGATCGCCATCACCTCCCGCCACGCTCCCTCGTGGAGCGGGTTGATGCGCTCGGACCCCGCCACCGTCTCCCCGTAAGCCGCCAGCCAGACGACGGACCCGGTCCCGGCCTCCCCGGCAGCGCTCTCCTCCGCACTCTCCACCACGAGGTTCAGGAACACGGGACGCCCGGCCACGGTCGCGCTGCGCGTCGTGATGTAACCGTCCTCCCGGAACGTGTAGTCGAGGGGGAAGCCCTCCACCTCGAGCGCGTGCTGGAGACGGAAGAAGGCCGAGTCGGCCGGCACGGGGGCCTCGAACCGGGCGAAGGGATAGCCAGGGTACCCGCTCAGCACCCGGCCCGACATGCATCCGGAGAGCGCGATGGTCGAGAGGACGGCCAGTGTTCCGGCGAGCCGCCTTCGCACGGTCACGACCCTCCTCCCGTCGTGTCGGCGGCTCCGTCCCCGGCGGTCGTGGCCGGCAGGGGGCCCGCCTCCGACGTGTCCGCCGCAACTGCCGTGTCCGCCGGAGCCGCCGTGTCCGCCGGAGCCGCCGTGTCCGCCGCAGCCGCCGTGTCCGCCGGAGCCCCTCCGGTGAGCCGACGAAGAAGGTCGAGGCCCTGCCTCTGGAGCGGGGTCCCGTCGCCGGGCACCTCGATCCGCTGGCGCGCCTCCTCGCGCACCCTCTCCATCGCCTGATCTGCGGCATCGCCTGCCATCCGCTCGAGACCGGCGCGGGTGGAGCCGGCGTCGAGCGCGAACGTCGGGCGGCCGAGCTCGCCTCCGACCCGGATTCCGAACTCGACGGGCGCTCCCCGACCGAGGGCGCCCCGGATCTCGGCCGGGAGCGCTCGCGCGGCGTCTCCGGTGAGAGAGATCGCGCTCGCGGAGTCGGGCCGGAGGATCATCCCGAGGTCGAGCGAGCCCCCGAACCCGACGGCGCCGGAGAGGAAGGCCTCCGCCGAGCCGAGCGAGGCGGCGGCGTCCGACAGCACGAGCCGGCCGTCCTCGATCCGGAACGGAGCGACCCAGCTCCGGATCCGCGCGTCGGAGAGGCCGGCGAGGCCCACGAAGCCGGCGAGGGCGTTCATGAACGGGTTGGGAGCCACGGAGCCGTCCCGCACCCTAGCCGTGCCCGCTCCGGCGAGCGTGACGGCGGTGGGGAGCAGCAGCGTGTCGAGACCGCCCGTCAGCTGCAGTTCCAGGTTCATCGACCCCCGGATCGCCTCGCCGAGCGGCGTGTGCCGCGCGAGCCACTCCTCGGCCCGAACGTCTTCGAGGGCGATGCGGAAGCCGAACGGCTCGAGCGCCCGTTCGCCGAGCGCGACGGACCCGCTCGCGACGGCCCGCCCCCCGTAGGCGCCGAACCGCAGGTCGGGGGCGTCGATCCGGTCGCGGTCGAGTCGGAAGGCGCCGACCACGGCCGTGTAAGTCTCCTCGGCCCAGCGGACCGTGTCGAAGCGCACGCGGATCTCGCCGCGCAGCGGCAGCCGCGGCGGACGCCGCAGGCCCCTCGCGGCAGCCACTTCCTCCGGGCTCCGGCCCGCCACGCTCCGCCCGCCGAGTCGGGCCGAGACTAGGCGTCCCCATCCCACGTCGCTCCTCTCGTCGGCGGCGAACGCCGCCCCGAGGTCGAGGCTAGTGGAGCGGAGGTCGGCGTCGATGCCGATCGGCGCGTCGCCGCCCCATCCCCCGAGCGGGTCGTGCAACGCGCCACTGCTTCTGAGCCCACTCCCGCCGAGCCGGGCCTCGAGGTTGGACCAGCGAACGTCGCGCCCGGCCAGCTCCAGACGCCCGTCGGCGATGCAGAGCGGGAGCGCGAGAGCGCCTCCGCGAGCCTCGACCTCGCGGAGCAGCGCCGCTCCGTCGAAGCGCGCCGCGGCGGGGTCGCCAGCCGGTCCCCGGACCCGTGCGTCGAGCGCGATCCGTCCCTCCAGCGAGGTCGCGTCCGGCCCACGCCGCGCATCGTCGTCAGCGGGCGTCGCCGCCCTCAGCGCCGCGAGCCCCGCCTCCGCCCGCACCCGGAGGTCCATCGGGAGGAGCGAGTCGAGGGCGACGAAGCCCTCCGCGGACAGAGTCCCGTCGGCGAGCCGGCCGGTGGCCGTGACCTGCGCGCGCTCCCCCTCCAGGCGCACCTCCGCGTCGACTCCATCCAGCAGGGCCGGACCGCCGGGCAGCCGGGCCGAGACGCCGCGCAGCGTCGCGAGCCCCTCCACCTCCGGCCGCCGCTCCGGGCCGACCTCGCCGCGCAGGCGGAGGTCGAGCCCGAGACGCCCATCCAGCTTCCAGGCGACCGCGCCGCGCTCGCGCGCCGCCGCTGCGAGCTCCGCGAGCGGGACACCCTCCGCGGTCAACGACAGGTCGACCCGGCGCACCGGGCTCTTCAGCGCTTCGACCCGGCCCGTCACCCGGAGCGCGAGCGGGCCCGCGGAAAGGGTTCCGTCCCCGATCTCGACCGCGTCGAGATCGGGTCCTGCGCTCCCATTCCAGGCGAACGCGATTCCGCCGAGGTCGAGCGGCGCCGCGAGGAGACCGGGAAGTCGGGCGGAGAGGCTGTCCACGGTCGTCCTGCCGCGGGTCTCGATCGCCCCGGTGGCGGAACGCGCGAGACTCGCCCCGGCCTCGAGGCCGTTCAGCCGCACGACGCGGCCGCGTCGCCGATCGTCGAGGCCGACCCGCCCGTCCGTCACCTCGATGCGCCGGAGGTCGAGGGTGAGGGCGCCGTCCTTCTCCGCCTCGTCCGTCCCCGTCTCCGTCTCCGGCACGAAGTCCCCGAAGTTCGACGTCCCGTCCTCCGTCACGCGGAGGAGCACCCGCGGCGAGCGGACGTTGAGCCGGTCCACCACGACTTCGCGGCGCAGAAGCGGAAGGAGGCGGGGCTGGAGCTCGAGGGCGTCGACCGTCGCGAACGCCGTCCCCTCGAACACGCCGCGGTTCGCGATCCGGATCCCGGACAGCCGCACGGCCGGACGCGGCCAGAACCGGAGCCGCGCTCCCTCGATCTCGACAGGTCGATTCAGGGCGGCCGAGAGGCGCGGCTCCAGCCGGTCGGCCAGGGCCGCCGGGTCCAGCAGCGACCGGGCGAGGATCGCGACCAGGAGCATGCCGCCGAGCACGACCGCGACCACGACGCCGGCGGCGAGAGCGAGTCGCCGTCCGTTCGTTCGCGACCGGCTCGTCCGGATCCCGGGGCTTTCGTCAGGCTGCAAGGGAACGCTCCTTCCGTGTGGAAAGCGTCGGGTCCGGGGGTCGACCCGGCGAAGTCGTACGGAGTGATACGGCGCCCCGGCGGAGGCGTTCCTTCCGGCCGGGGCGCCCTTGCCCGCGGGCGCGACCGTCCCCTACCCTGGCCGCCGGCCCCTCGACCCGCGCCCCGGCGGGCGTAGGGCCAACCGGTCCCTTCGGCGAAGCGGAGATGAGCGGTCCGGCAGAGGAGAGACGCGAGGAGTTCGAGCGCGAGGCGCTTCCGCACCTCGACGTCATGTACGGGCTCGCCCGGCGCCTCACGGGCGGTGACACGGCGCGCGCCGAGGACCTCCTGCAGGAGTCCGTCCTCAAGGCGTGGCGCGCCTGGGACCGGTTCGAGGTCGGCACGAACTGCCGGGCCTGGCTGCTCACGATCCTCCGGAACACCTTCCTCAACGACCGCCGCCGTGCCGACGTGCGGGGCGAGGCGGTGGGCTACGATGATGTGGCGGACCACCCCCCGCTGCCGGTCCTGTACGAGGCCGACCCCGAGGGCCGGGTCCTCGACCGGATCGTCGGCGGGGAGATCGCGCGGGCGATCGAGGAACTGCCCGCCGAGTTCCGTGTTCCCGTGGTACTGGCCGACGTCGAGGGCCTCGGATACCAGGAGATCGCGGAGGAGCTCGGGATTCCCGTGGGCACCGTGAAGTCGAGGATCTTCCGGGGACGGAAGCGGCTTCAGGATCGTCTCTACCGCCACGCCGTCGAGATGGGGTACCTGGAATGAACGACGAAGGCCACGCGAAGCGTGGCCCGGACGACGGGCCTCCGCTCGATCCCGGGGAGGCGACCTGCGAGGAGTCGCTCGCCCTCGTCTACGAGTTCCTGGACGGCGAGCTCGAGCCGGACCGCACCGAGCGGGTCCGCCGGCACCTGGAGAAGTGCCGGCGCTGCTATCCCTATTTCGACTTCGAGCGCCTGTTCCTCGACTTCCTCCACGAGAGGGGCGGCGCGGGCCGGGCCGGCCCCGAGCTCGAGCGCCGCGTCCGGGCCCTGCTCGAGGAGTCGTGACCCGCCGGGCATCCGGCGTTGCCGCGGACCGGCGCGCGGGCTAGCCTCAATCCGTTCACCCCACCGTTCATACGCGGGGAGCCGGATCCGAGCGACGGTGCGTCGCCCGGTCCCCGGGACCGAACGCCGGCAACCTGATCGAGAGAGCCATGCACGCCGATCTGCGAGACATCCTCACACGCCTCCTGGATGCGCCCGGGCCGTCGGGCGCCGAGACCGCGGTCGCCGCCGCCTGGCGCGAACTGGCGGCACGGTTCGCGGACCGGACCTGGGGCGACGTCAACGGGAACAGCTTCGCCGAGATCGGAGCGGGCGCCGGTCCGACGGTGATGCTGGCCGGGCACGTGGACGAGATCGGCCTCATCGTGCATCACGTCGACGACGAGGGCTTCCTCTGGGTGCAGGGGGTCGGGGGCTGGGACCCCCAGGTGCTCGTCGGCCAGCGGGTCGAGGTCCTTTCCGAGGCCGGGCCCGTCACCGGCGTCGTCGGCCGGAAGGCGGTCCACCTGATCCGGAAGGACGACGTCGACAAGGCGGTGAAGCTGAAGGACCTGTGGGTCGACATCGGGGCGTCCGGCGGGGACGAGGCGCGCCGGAGGGTCCAGGTCGGGGACGTGGCGGTGATCCGCTCCGACACGGTCGACCTCGGCAACGGTCGCCTCGCCGCCCGCTCGATCGACGACCGGGCGGGAGCCGTGGTCGTGCTCGAGGCCCTGCGGAGGGCGAAGGAGGCGGGCTGCAGCGTCCACGTGGTCGCAGCCGCGACGGTGCAGGAGGAGATCGGCTACGTCGGCGGCGGCGGGGCCCGGACCGGAGCGTACGGCGTGCGGCCGGACGTCGGGATCGTCGTCGACGTCACGCACGCGACGGATCACCCGTCGCTGGACCGGAAGGAGCACGGCGACGTGCGGATCGGCGCCGGGCCCGTGCTCGGGCGGGGCGCGGCGATCAACCCCGTGGTCTACCGGAAGCTGCGGGAGGCGGCTGGGGAGGAAGGTATCGAGGTGCAGGTCCAGGCCCTCGCCGCGATGACCGGGACGGATGCCGACGCGCTCCGGATGTCGCGGGCAGGAGTGGCGACGGGACTCGTCAGCGTCCCGAACCGGTACATGCACAGCCCCAACCAGATCGTCGCCCTCGACGACGTCGAGGGCGCCGCGGCGCTGATCGCGGCCTTCCTCGTGCGGCTGGACGCGGGCGACGCGTTCCTGCCGCTCTGACGCCGGGGAAGCACCGGAACCCGCAGACGACCCACGGCGGAAGGGCGACGGAGGGATGGAATCGGGCGGCCGGCGGGGCACGAGTCGGGCTGTCGAGGACTACCTGAAGGCGATCTTCAAGCTCCAGGAGTCGGTGCGCCCGGTCCCGACCAGCGCGCTCGCGGGCGAGCTCGGCCTCGCCGCCGCATCGGTGACGAACATGGTCAAGGGGCTGGCGGAACGCGGCCTGCTGGACCACGAGCCGTATCGCGGAGTGGAGCTCACGCCCGAGGGCGAGAGCGCGGCGCTGAGGATCATTCGCCGCCACCGGGTGATCGAGACCTACCTGATCGACCGGCTCGGCTACACCTGGGACGGGGTCCACGCCGAGGCGGAGCGGCTGGAGCACGCGGCCTCCGACGATCTCGTGGACCGGATGGCGCGCGCGCTCGGCGAGCCGGCGCAGGACCCGCACGGAGCGCCGATCCCCGCGCGGGACGGCACGATCGCGCGGCGCGCGCTACCGCGCCTCGCCGACGTCGAGCCGGGAGCCAGGGTCGTGATCCGCGAGGTCGCGGACGACGACGCGGAGCGCTTGCGGTTCCTCGGCGAGAACGGTTTCTTGCTCGGCACGATCGTCACGGTGAAGTCGGCCGCGCCCGGCGAGCCGCTCCGCGTGGAGGTGGAGGGGAGCCCGCGCCGCCTGTCGCGCGAGCTGGCGGCCGCGGTCCGCGTGGAGCCCTGCTGACCTCCCGCCTGCACGCGGGCGGACCACGAACCCAGCCGGAGTACAGGGTATGGACAGGATCCTGAAGGCGGACGGAGACACCTGGCGCGCCGAGCTCGGCGCGAAGGCCACGGAAGACGGGCGTCGCGCGCTCGTCTTCTTCTGCGCCAGCAACGACCAGAGGCCGTACCGCGTGGTCGAGGTCTCCGGGACAGAGATGCCCGACGCCGACGCGCTCGCGCGGCTCGGAAGCGCCGAGATCGAGGGTCTGTTCGACCGCTCGGTGTCGATGGGCACCCGCGTTTCTTGAGCCGGGTCGACCTCCACCTCCATTCCACCGCGTCCGACGGAACGCTCGGACCCGCCGCCGTCGTCCGCGAGGTGGCCGCGCGGGGGATGACAGGGCTCTCCCTCACGGACCACGACACGGTGGCGGGCCTCGAGGAGGCGGAGGGCGAGGCCCGGCGACTCGGCCTCGACTTCCTCCGCGGCGCCGAGCTGTCCGCGAACGAGCCGGGTCGCTCGGTGCACGTCCTGACCTACGGGTTCGACCCGTCGGACGCTCGGCTCCGCGCCTTCTTCGAGGAGTTCCGCATCGACCGCCTGCGCCGGGCGGAGGCGATGGTCGAGCGCCTCCGGCGACTCGACGTGCCGCTCACGATGGACGCCGTCATGCGGGAAGCCGTGGGCGGGCTTCCCACCCGGGCGCACCTCGGCCGGGCGCTGGTGGCCGAGGGCCTGGTCGGGAACGTGAATGCCGCGTTCCGGCTGTGGCTCGCGCGCGACCGGCCGGCGTTCGTCGAGAAGCGCCCGTCGCCGCCGTCGGAGGTGATCGAGATCGCGCACCACGCGGGCGGCGTGGCGGTGCTCGCGCACCCCGGGCGGGACTTCAGCGAGCCCGACATCCGGCGGTGGATCGCCGCGGGACTGGACGGGATCGAGATCCTCCACCCGGTGAACGGCCCGTCGGACCGGGCTCGTCTGGGGAGGATCGTGCGGGAGGCGGGCCTCCTGCGGACGGGAGGGTCCGACTGGCACGGCCCGGGCTCGGGGAGCTCGGAGCCCGGCTCCCAGCGGGTCCCGGCCGCGTGGATGCGGGCGATCACGGAACGCACCGGCGAGGAAGCACGATGACGGAGACGACGCACGAGACCCTGGTCATCATCGGCTCCGGCCCCGCCGCGTGGACGGCGGCGATCTACGCCTCCCGCGCACAGCTGGAGCCCCTCGTGCTCGAGGGCTCCTTCCACCGGACGATGGTACCGGGCGGACAGCTCATGTTCACGACCGAAGTCGAGAACTATCCCGGCTTCCCGGAGGGAGTGTCGGGGCAGTCCATGATGGACGCCTTCAAGAAGCAGGCGCTCCGGTTCGGAACCCGGTCGGAGATGGAGGACGTGGTGCGGGTCGACTTCGCCGTACGCCCGCTGAAGCTCTGGACGAGCGGCGATCGAGGGATCACGGCCGACGCCGTGATCCTCGCCACGGGGGCCAACGCCCGATGGATGGATGTGCCCGGCGAGGAGCGACTGGCGCAGTCCGGGGGCGGAGTCTCGGCGTGCGCGGTGTGCGACGGCGCCCTCCCGCACTTCCGGGACGCCGTCGTCGCGATCGTGGGCGGCGGGGACAGCGCGATGGAGGACGCCTTGTACATGACGAAGTTCGCGAAGGAAGTCGTGGTGATCCACCGGCGCGACGAGCTCCGGGCATCCCGGATCATGCAGGAGCGGGCGTTCGAGAACCCGAAGATCCGGTTCCTCTGGAACACGGTCGTGACCGAGGTGATCGGGGGCGCGGCGATCGAGCGGCTGAGGCTCGCGGACGCCACCGACGGCTCGGTGAGCGAGCTGGCCGTGGACGGCCTGTTCGTCGCGATCGGGCATCTGCCCAACACGGCGTTCCTGGCGGGCCAGGTCGACCTGAAGTCGAACGGTTACGTCCGGCTGCCGAAGCCCTGGCGGACCGAAACGTCCGTCCGAGGCGTGTTCGCCGCCGGGGACGTGATGGACGACTACTACAGGCAGGCCGTTTCAGCGGCGGGAACCGGTTGCATGGCGGCGCTCGAGGCCGAGCGCTGGCTGACGCACGGGGGCGCCGAGGCGGCGCTCGCCGGCGAGACGGCCGGCGACGGCGCCTGAGGACGGTGCCCGGCGCCCGGAGCGGGCCGGCGCAGGGAACCCGCGACCGGTCGGCGGTTATAGCCTCCGTCCGGGGTAGCGGCCGCAGCGGAGCACGTTGACTCTGGCTCCGGCGGCCGCCTAACGTGGACCCGGCGTCGGACCGGCGTTGCCGAGCGCCCGAGGGTCGGGTGCCGGCGCGATCGGGCACGTGAGCGGAATACGGGAACGGAGCGTTCGAGACGGAATGAACGGGACGAGCACGACCGGGAGCCCCGGCGCCACGATCATCCTGACCGAGCAGGCGGCGGTCGAGGTGCGGAAGTTCTTCGAGGCCGAGGGCCTGGATGCCGGATCCGCGGCGCTGCGGGTGAGCGTGCTGCCGGGCGGCTGCTCCGGCTTCGAGTACGGGCTCGAAGTCGACGAGGAGAAGCCGGCCGACGACGACATCCGGATCGAGTCGCAGGGGGTGGCGATCCTGATCGATCCATTCTCGGCGCAATACCTCTCGGGCGTCGTGATCGGCTATCACAGCAGTTTCAAGGGCTCGGGCTTCACCTTCGAGAACCCGAACGCCAGCGGGTCCTGCGGCTGCGGCACGTCGTTCGCGGTCTGAGCGGCGCCGACATGACCGGACCCCCGGAGGTCACGACCCTGCCGGTCGGGGCCTTCCAGTCCAACTGCCATCTCGTCCGCGCCCCGGGCAGCCCGTCGGTCCTGGTCGTCGACCCCGGCGCCGACGCCGAGCGGATCGCGGAGCGGATCGAGCGGTCCGCGCTCGTTCCCGAGGCGATCCTGCTGACGCACGGGCATCTCGACCACATCGGGGCCGTCGGCTCGCTCGTCGAGCGGTACGGCGTCCCGGTCTGGCTCCACCGCGACGACCTCCCGCTGTACGAGGCGGCGCCCCGTCTGGCCGCGGCGTTCGGGCTGCGGATGGATCCCCAGCCGCGCCCGGACCGGGCGTTCCAGGACGGTGGGACGGTCGATCTCGCCTCCCTTCGACTCGAGGTGCGTCACGCGCCGGGCCACTCGCCCGGAGGGGTGGTCCTGGTGGGAGAGGGAGTCGCCTTCGTGGGGGATTGCGTGTTCGCCGGCTCGATCGGGCGCACGGACCTGCCGGGCGGCGATGCGGAGACGCTGCTCCGGTCGATCCGGAGCCGGATCCTCACCCTCCCGCCGGAGACGGTACTCCACCCGGGGCACGGTCCCGCCACCACGGTCGCCCGCGAGTCCGCCTCGAACCCGTTCCTCGCCGGCTCGTGGACCGGCAGGTTCGCGTGAACCCGCGGCCCGGGCGCGAAGGCTCCGACTGATGCCGGAGACGTCGTCGGGGCCGAAGAGCCCGCGCCCTCCGCGACCCGACGCACTCGGCCGGATCGCCTCGATGAAGCGGGCGCTCGAGGGCGCCGGGCGGATCGTCGTGCTCACCCACGACAACCCGGACCCCGACGCGATCGCCTCGGCGGCCGGCCTCGCGTTCCTGCTGGAGAAGCTCACCGGGCAGGCGATCACGCTGGCGTTCGGCGGGATCATCGGGAGGTCAGAGAACCGGGCCCTGATGGAGGAGCTCGGACGGCCGTTCGAGCGGATCGAGAACCTCGAGCTCACGCCGTCGACCGCGGTCGTGCTGGTCGACACGCAGCCGCGCGCCGGGAACAACTCGCTGCCTGCGGGTCACATCGCGACGGTCGTGCTGGACCATCACCCCTGGCGTCCCGAGAGCGCCGCGGCTCCCTTCTCCGACGTGCGCCCCGAGTACGGCGCCTGCTCCTCGATGGTGGTCGAGCTGCTCAGGGCGGCCAAGCTCGAGCCGGAGCGTCGGCTCGCGACCGCGCTGTTCTACGGGATCCAGTCGGAGACGATGGACCTCGGCCGGGAGGCCTCGGAGGCGGAGGTCGACGCGAGCCTCTACCTGTACCCGCGCTCCGATCCCGGCTCGATCTCCCGGATCCGGCACGCCCGGGTGCCGCGCGGCCTCTACCGGACGATCCACGACGGGCTGGAGCGCGCCTGGAGCCAGGGCGGCGTGGTGTGCGTGCCGGCCGGCCGGCTCGACTACCCGGACATCGTCGCGCAGCTGGCCGACCTCTTCCTCCGCGCGCACGGAGTGGAGTGGGTGATCGCCGCCGGCCGGTACGGGCAGGACCTGTACATCAGCCTGCGGACCTTCGAGCCCGGAGCCCACGCCGGCGAGCTAGTGCTCTCGGTGGTCGGAGACCGGGGCTCGGCGGGCGGGCACGGCGAGATGGCCGGCGCCCGTATCCCGATCGGCGCCCGGCCGGAGGAGGAGGTGGACGGGCTCGTCGACTCGCTGTTCGACGCGTTCTGCCGGGTGCTCGAGGTCGAAGAGCTGCCGCGGGAGCCGCTGATCCCCCTTCCATCGTCCGGGAGCGGCGAGGCGTGATCCGGCTCGGCCTCACGGGGAGCCTCGGCGCGGGAAAGAGCACGGTGGGGCGCATGCTCGAGCGGCGCGGCGCCGTCCGGATCGACGCCGATTCCCTCGCGCGGGAGGCGGTCGCGCCGGGCACGGAGGGGCTCGCCCGGATCCGCCGCCGGTTCGGCGAGGGCGTGATCGCCCCCGACGGGTCGCTCGACCGGGCCGCGCTCCGCGCGATCGTGTTCGCGGATCCGGAGGCACTCGCCGGGCTCGAGTCGATCGTGCACCCGGTCGTCGACCGCCTGCACGCGGAGCGTCTCCGTGCCGCCGAAGCATCGGGAGCGCGGGTCTCCGTGTCCGAGATTCCCCTGCTGTTCGAGAAGGAACTCGAGAGGGAGTTCGACCTGGTGGTCACGGTGGACGCGCCGGAGGCGCGGCGCAGGGAGCGCGTGTGCGTCTCCCGGGGGATCTCCGCGGGGGAGTTCGAGGCGATGGACCGCGCCCAATGGCCGGCCGAGCGGAAGCACGCGGCCGCGGACCGCGTGATCTGGAACGCCGGCGACATGGACGAGCTGGAGCGCGCCGTGGACGAGGTCTGGGACGCCGTGACCAGCGCGAGCGAGGCTTACGAGCGGCGCGCCGGCTCGCCCCCGGTGACCTGGCGGGTGGACCTGCATGTCCACACCTCGGCGTCGCGCGACTGCCTCACGGACCCGGCCGCGCTCGTGCGCCGGGCGCGCGAGGCGGGCCTCGACCGGATCGCGGTCACGGACCACGACGCGATCGACGGCGCGTTCGCGGCTCGCGAGCTGGACCCGGAGCTGGTCATCGTCGGGGAGGAGGTCCGGACGGCCGAGGGACTCGACCTGATCGGCCTCTTCCTGGAGCGTCGCGTCGCGCCCGGCTCCGGTTTCCGGGAGACCGCCGGGGAGATCCGCGCGCAGGGAGGGGTCGTCTACCTGCCGCACCCGTTCGACGTGCGCCGGGGCGGAGACGAGGAGTTCCTGGCCGGGGTGGCCGACTGCGTCGACGCGGTCGAGGGAATCAACGCCCGCGTCCACGACCCGGAGCGGAACGCGCGCGCGGGGGAATGGGCCCGCAGTCGGGACCTCCCGCTCGGGGCGGGGAGCGACGCGCACCTGCTGCGGGAGGTCGGCGCGGCCCGCTGCGTCGTCCCGCCGTTCGAGGGCGCGGAGGAGCTCCTCGTCTCCCTCCGCGCCGGGTCGATCGAGGGCCGTGCCTCGAGCCCTCTCGTCCACCTGGGCTCGACCTGGGCGAAGCTGTGGAAGCGACTGTCGTGGAGGTACAGGTGATCGTCGCGATGTCCGACGACAGGAGGACGGGGCTCGCCCGGATCCTCGAGCGGCTGACGCCCGGGCTCCGCGTCGTGCTCACGACGCACGTCAATGCGGACGGGGACGGCGCGGGGAGCGAATGCGCCCTCGCGGGCTGGCTCCGGCGTCGGGGACTGTCTCCGACGATCGTGAACCCCACGCCGTACCCCGAGGCCTTCCGGTTCCTCCTCGACGGGATCGAGGCCCGGGTCCCCGCGGAGGAAGCGGGCCGTCGGGCTCTGGTGGAGGCGGACTTCTTCCTCGTTCTCGACACGGCGGAGCCGGGGCGGCTCGGCGCAATCGCCGGGTGGGTCGCGGATCGCGAGGTCCTGACGATCGACCACCATCCGCCCGTCACGCCTCCGCTCGGCGAGCTCTCGGTCCGGGACCCGGAGGCGTGCGCCACGGGCGAGCTCGTGTTCGACCTGATGGGCCTCGCGGGTGAGACGCCGATGGGGAAGGAGGCCGACGGCCTCTATGTCGCGATCGCCACGGACACCGGGTCGTTCCGGTATGCGAACACGAGCCCCCGGGCCCACGAGATCGCAGCCGAGCTGCTTCGCGCCGGGGTCGACCCGGAGAAGATGTACGGGCACCTGTACGCCACCTACTCGCCGGAGGGACTGTCGCTGCTCCGGCGCGCGCTCGCCTCGCTCCGCGTGCACCCGGAGCTGCCCATCGCCTGGATCCGCGTCACCAACGCGGACGTCACGGAAACCGGCTCGTCGAAGGAGGACCTCGAGGGGATCGTCGAGTACGCCCGCCGCATCCGCGGCGTCGAGGTCGCGATCCTGCTGCGCGAGCTCCCGGACGGGCGGACCAAGGTGTCGCTGCGGGCGAGCGGGGAGGCGGACGTGGCTTCCGTGGCGCGCGCGCTCGGGGGCGGCGGGCACACGAAGGCGGCCGGAGCGCTCGTCGGGGCCGGGGTCGACGCCGCCGAGGGCGTCGTGCTGGAGGCGGTCCGATCCGCGCTGTGAGGCGGGCCGGCCCGGTCGGCGGAGCCCGGCGACCCGGACGACGCCGAGGGCGCCGCCCCCTGTACGCGACGCGCGCGGCTTCCTACATTCGTCTGCGTCCCGCCTGTCCTCCGCCGATTCCGGCGGCGTCGTCTCCGTGTCTCCCTTGCCCGGAGGGCCGGTGAACAACGGAAGCGGGACGAACGGGAGCGCGCGCGCGGACTCCGTGACGGGAGCCGCGCTCACGCCCTCGCTCTCGGAGCGGCTTCGGACCCTGAAGGGACACGTGCCTCCCTCCGAGATCTCGGATCTCTGGGTGTTCCCCCCGCTCGCCGACCTCGAGGATTCCAGGGAGTTCGTGCTGTTCACCCGGCTGCTCCCCGACGAGATGCGCCGCGTCTGCGCGGCGGAGTTCACGGCGGGACCGGGAACGGCGGGCGGAGACGGCGCCGGCCGGAGCGGCCCCTCGGAGGCGAACGGAAACGGGAAGGGTCCGCCGGGAGGGCATGGCCCGGGCGTGAACGGGAACGGCCACGCGACGGGGCTGAGCGGTCGCGTGGCCGCCGACCGGCCCCGGGCGGAATCGCCGGCGGTGCGGATCACCGAGTACGGACGCGTCCCCTCGGGGCGCGTGACGCGGGTCGTGGACGGCTTCCGCCGGCGCCTGGGCGACGATCGCGAGCCTCTCCACCTGCGGATCGAGGGGCGTCCCGACAGCTGGGATCGCCTGTTGGCTCCCGACGACGCCGAGCGTTAGCTTCCCGCCCCGAACCGGGCCGGTCGTCCGAGGCGACCGGCCCTTCGACTTGACCCGACCGGACGACCGATGGACGAAGCGTTTCGAGGCGGGGCCGCCTCCGTGAAGGCGATCGACTGGCGAGGGACCCTGCGCGGCGCCGCTGCGGGCCGAGGCCTGATCCGTTCCGCGGTCTCCCGGTGCCGAGGAATTCCATGAACGAGCTCGAGATCGGTGTGGCGGTGGCCTTCGCCGCGGGGGTGCTGTCGTTCCTCTCCCCCTGCGTGCTCCCGCTCGTGCCCTCGTACCTGTCCTTCATCAGCGGCGTCAGCCTGGAGGAGCTGGAGGAGGGGAAGGGGGGCGCCCGGCGGATCGCGTTCGTCCACTCCCTGTTCTTCGTCCTCGGGTTCAGCCTGATCTTCCTCGCCCTGGGCGCGTCGGCGACGGTCGTGGGCCGGCTCCTGCGCGAGTACCAGGTGTGGATCGCCCGCGTGGGCGGCGCGGTCATCGTGCTGTTCGGACTCTACCTGGTGGGCCTGCGTCCCGGGATGTTCCTCCAGCGCGACCGCCGGGTCCACCTCCGGGACAAGCCGCTCGGGTACCTCGGATCGACGCTCGTCGGACTCACGTTCGGGGCGGGCTGGTCGCCGTGCATCGGGCCGATCCTCGGGGGGATCCTCACCTTCGCGGCGACCCGTCAGACGATGACGGACGGGCTCGTTCTGCTGGGCGTCTACTCGGCGGGACTCGCGGTGCCCTTCCTCGTCAGCTCCGTGGCGCTTTCCTGGTTCCTCGACGCCTTCCAGCGGTTCAAGCGGTGGATCCCCTGGGTGGAGCGGGTCAGCGGGCTGCTCCTGATCGTCGTCGGGCTGCTGCTCATGAGCGGCCGGTTCACGGCGCTCGCCGCCTGGATGACGCGGTTCACCCCCGAGTTCATCCTCGAGCGGATCTGACACGCGGCGGCGGACCCTGCGCGGCGTCCCGCCCGCCCGCGCGTCAGCGCGACTCCAGCTCCTCCGCGAGCAGCTGCCGCTCGAGCAGGCGTCCGTAGACGCCGCCCCTCGCGAGCAGCGTGGCGTGCGTGCCCGACTCCACGAGCCGTCCGTCCTCGAGCACGAGAATCTGGTCGGCGCCCGCCACGGCGGACACGCGATGGGAGACGACGATCGAGGTCCGGCCCCGCATGTAGCCCCTGAGGCCGCGCAGGATCTGCTCCTCCGTGACCGTGTCGACGGCCGACAGCGCGTCGTCGAGGATGAGCACCGGGGCGTCCCGGAACAGGGCGCGGGCGATCGTGGCCCGCTGCTTCTGGCCGCCGGAGAGGTTGATCCCACGCTCGCCGAGCACGGTCTCGATTCCGTCCGGGAGGTCCGCGAGCGCCTCCGCGAGCGCCGCGATCTCCACGGACTCCCTGAGCCGGGCCTCCGCCTCTCCGTCCGCGCCCGCCGGCTCGTTCCCGTCGACTCCGGGAGGCGCGATGTTGCGCCGCAGGCTCTCGCTGAACAGGAACGGGTCCTGCGGGACCATCGCCACGGCGGCGCGGAGGTCACGGAGACGGAGATCCCGCACGTCGATCCCGTCGATCCGCACGCGGCCGCGGGTGGCCTCGTAGAGCCTCGGGATGAGCCGGACGAGTGAGCTCTTGCCGCTGGCGGTGGCGCCGACCACGGCGACCGTCTGCCCGGCACCGATCCGGAACGAGACGCCCTCGAGCACCCAGCGTTCCGTGCCGGGATACCGGAACCAGACGTCGTCGAACTCGATCTCGCCCCGGAGCGCCGCTACCTCGACCGGCCGATCGGGATCGTCGATCACGGTCGGCTCCTCGAACAGCGCGTCGATCCGTCGCATGCTCGCGGCTCCGCGCTGGAACAGGTTCGTCACCCAGCCGACCGCGATCATCGGCCACATCAGGAGGGTGAGGTAGAACCCGAACGCGACGAAGTCGCCGACCGTGATCGAGCCGTCGACGACCTGCCGGCCGCCCAGCCACAGCACGACCACGGCGCCAAGGCCGCCCAGCAGCTGCAGCGAAGGGTAGAAGCCGCCCCACACCTTCGCGAGGTCCATGTTCAGACCCATGTACTCGCGGTTCAGCGCCTCGAACCTCTCCGCCTGGTCCGCCTCGCGACCGTACGCCTTCACGATCCGGATTCCGGACAGGTTCTCCTGGGCGAAGTTCGATACGGTCGAGAACTGCGCCTGGATCCGTTCGAACCGGGTGTGGATCTTCCGCCCGAACCAGAGGACGGCGACCGGGAGGACCGCCATCGGAATCATCGCGTACAGGGTGAGGGCAGGGCTGATCCAGATCATCAGGACCAGGGCGAAGGCGCCGATCGCAGCCGTGTTCACCAGGTACATGATCGCCGGCCCGGCCACCTGACGGATCGCGAGAACGTCGTTCGTGGCCCGGCTCATGATGTCGCCGGTGCGCCAGCGGTCGTAGAACTCGGCCGGCAGCCGGAGGAGGTGGGCGAAGAGGTCGTTCCGGAGGTCCGTCTCCATCCGCCGGCTGATCCCGTTCAGCAGCTCCCGCATTCCGTACCGCGCGGCCCCGGCCGCCAGCGCGACGCCCACGATGAGCAGCGCGTAGCGGACGAGCGCTTCGCGGCTGAGCTCGACCGACAGGGAGTCGATCGCCTGCTTGATGAGCCACGGCCCGAGGATCGTGAACACGTTGCTCACGACCACGAGCAGCAGCCCCGCGGCGAGCCCCTTCCGGTAGGGCCGGAAGTACGGGATCAGCGTGCGGAACGACTTCATCGCGCCCCTCCCGCCCTGCTTCGTGCGGGGGGACCCGTCTGCGGCCGGCCGTGTACCCCAATCACGAGGAAGTTATATACAGGCCGGACGACGGAGACGCGACCGCGGAGTCCCGGAAGCAGGCGGGGCGGGCGGGCGGCCCTCATCAAGGAGACGTGTGTCATGAAGAAGAGGCAATCCCGGCTCGCGCTGGTCGGAGCGCTTTTGCTGGCCGTCGCGCCTGCGGCGTGCGGAGGCGCGGCCGACGACCAGGCCGAGGTGGACCGCGAGCTCGACCTCGCGCTGGCCGCGGCGGACTCGGCCGCGCTGGCCGACACGGAGCAGAAGCTGGACGAGCAGTCGGCGCAGACGCAGGGCCAGGCGCCTTCCCGGGCCCCGACGACGACACCCCAGCCGAGGCCCCAGACGACACAGCCGAGGCCGCAGCCCACGCCGGCCGCCTCGCAGTACGCGCAGCTGACGGTGGCGTCGGGCACGAGCTTCGCCGTGCGGCTCGACCAGGAGCTCAGCACCCGCACGTCGTCCGTGGGCGACCTGTTCACGGTCACGACCACGGCGCCGCTGACCGACGGAAGCCAGGTCGTCGTCCCGGCCGGCACCAAGATCCGCGGCGAGATAACGGTCGCCCAGGCCTCGGGCGGCTCGGGTCAGCCCGCGACGCTGAAGGTGAAGTTCGACGACCTCACGGTCGACGGGCAGAGCTACCCGGTCTCGCTTTCGATCACCGAGGCGCAGGTGGAGACGAAGGGCCGCGACAGCACCGGTGACAAGGCGCTCAAGATCGGCGGCGGCGCCGCCGCCGGCGCCCTGATCGGACAGCTGATCGGGAAGGACACGAAGTCCACCCTGATCGGCGCCGCGGTCGGCGCGGCCGCGGGCACCGGCTTCCAGATGACGACCCAGGACGTGGACGCGGTCCTGCCGGAGGGCTCGACGATGACGGTGCGGCTCGACGAGCCGTTGAGCGTAAGGAAGCAGACGGGCTGAAGCTCGCGGAGGGGTTCCGGAGAGGCTCCTGCGCTCCGGCCCGGACGGTCGGGGGGGGCGGTCCCGGGTCGGGTCCGCCCCCGCTCCGCATCCGGCTTCCGGGAGGCTCCGGGCGCAGGCGCCGCCCGGACCCGGGATCAGTAGCCGAGCGCCATTCCCCGCCCCCGGCGGTCCGCCGCCCCGTGGAGCGTCCCGTCCGGCGCGATCCAGATGGACTCGACGTCCCCGGAAGTGCCGCTCCGCTCGGCGACGGCGTGACCCATCCGGCGGAGCGCGGCGACGGTGGCCTCGGAAAGCCCTCCCCGCTCGTAGCGGATCTGGTCGGGCAGGTTCTGGTGGTGGAAGCGCGGGGCGTCCACCGAGGTGCGGACCGGCAGGCCGAAGTCCACGTGGTTCGTGACGATCTGGAAGATCGAGGTGATGATCGTGGAGCCGCCGGGGGTGCCGGTCACGAGCTCCGTCCGCCCGTCCGGGCTCACCAGGACCGTCGGGGTCATGGCGGATAGCATGCGCCTGCCCGGCTCGATCGCGTTCGCCTCACCCTGCACGAGTCCGTACGCGTTCGGGACCCCCGGCTTCGACGTGAAGTCGTCCATCTCGTTGTTGAGCAGGAACCCGGCGCCGCGCACCACGACCCCCGAGCCGAAGCCTCCGTTCAGCGTCGTCGTGACCGCGACGGCGTTCCCGGCTCCGTCCACGATCGAGAAGTGGGTCGTCTCGGTCGGCTCGAGCGGGACGCGGTTGAACTCCTCCGAGCGCGAGGCCCGCGCGGCGTCGATCGTGCCGGCGATGGAGTCCGCGTAGGCCTGCGAGAGAAGCCGCGCAATCGGCATCTCCACGAAATCCGGGTCGCCCAGGAAGTAGTTCCGATCCGCGTAGGCCCGGCGCATCGCCTCGACCGCGAGGTGGATCGCCTCGGGAGAGTGCCAGCCGAACGTTCCGAGGTCGCGGGACTCGACGATGTTGAGAATCTCCCCCATCGTCGTGCCGCCCGAGGAGGGCGGCGGCATCGAGATCACCGTCCAGCCCCGGTAGTCGACCTCGATCGGCTCCCGCCAGACGGCGCGGTACGCCGCGAGATCGGCCTTCGTGATCAGGCCTCTGCCCCGTCGCATCTCCGCGGCCACGGAGTCCGCGATCCACCCCCGGTAGAAGGCGGACGACCCGGAATCGGCGATCGCCCGCAGCGTCCGGCCGAGGTCGGGCTGCTGGAAGGTCGAACCGACGGGCGGGGCCTCGCCGCCGGGCAGGAAGATCGCCGCCGTGACCGGGAAGCGCGAAAGGTGCTCGCGGTCGCCGGAGATGTCGTCGTTGTGGCGCGAAGTGACTTCGAACCCCTCGATCGCGAGCCGGATCGCCGGCTCGAGCAGGCGCGCCCACGGCAGCGTCCCGTACCGCTCGTGCGCCGCCTCCATGCCCGCCACGGAGCCGGGGACGCCCGTCGCGAGATGGCCGACCCAGCTGGCGTCGGTCACGTCTCCCGCTGCGTCGAGGTACATGTCCTTCGAGGCCCCGCCCGGCGCTGTCTCCCGGAAGTCGAGCGCGACGCGCTCGTCGTCGGCCAGCCGGGCCACGAGGAAGCCTCCGCCCCCGATGTTGCCCGCCGCGGGGTGCACGACCGCGAGCGCGAACTGCACCGCGATCGCCGCGTCCACCGCGTTGCCCCCCGCCCGGAGGACCTCGAGCCCCGCCGCGCTCGCCAGCGAATCCGTGGTCACGACCATTCCGCGCCGGCCGGACGCCGGCTCCGCCCCCGGCGCGTAGCGCCACGAGGCGGGAAAGTCGACCGGGGACGCGTGCGGCGCCTCGACCGGCCCGACCCGCGCGACGGGGTCGATGGAGGGAGGGAGGGGCTCGCGTCGCGGGCCGGAGCAGGCGACGAGCGCGAGAAGCGGGGCGCAGGCGAGCGCGATGAGATGCCGGTATCCGTTCATGCCGCCCAATGTACGGCGGGTGGAGGCGCGGGAAAAAGTCCGACGGGCGGCGCTCAGGTGCCCCCGGCCACCCCGGCTCTCGGGCACGTGCCGCGGAGCGCGCAGGCGTCGCAGCGGGGACTCCGCGCCCTGCACGTCTCCCGTCCGTGGCGGACGAACAGGAGGTGGAGGTCGTGGCGGAGCTCCGGCGGCACCACCGCGTTCAGGACCGCGTGGGTCCGCGCCGCGGTGGCCGTCCCGGGGACGAGGCCGAGCCGCCGGGCGACCCGGTGGACGTGCGTGTCCACCGGCATCACGTCCCGTCCGAGGGCGAAGCAGAGCACGCAGGCGGCGGTCTTCACGCCGACGCCGTGGAAGCCGGCCAGGTAGTCGAGGGCCTCCTCGTCCTCCATCCCGTCGAGGTGGTCGAGACCCGGCGAGCCGCGCTCCCCGCCGAGCCGCACGAGCGCGGCCCGGATCGAGCGCGACTTCTGCGCCGCGAGCCCGGCCGGCCGGATCGCCTCCTCCAGTTCGCGCTCCGGGGCGGCGAGGAGCGACTCCCAGTCCGGGAACCGGGCCCGCAGGCCCTCCCAGCCGCGGAGGCAGTTCACGTCCGTCGTGTTCTGGCTGAGGATCGTGAGCACGAGCTCGTCGAGCGGGTCGCGGCGCCGCTTCGGCTCCACGGGCCCGCCCGCCGCCAGCGCGTCGCGGATCTCCGGGATGCGGTCCCACGCCTGTCCCGCTCCGTTTTTCGCCATTACGTTGCGTCGTTCCCGGCCGAGGAATTCCCGTGACGAGACGACAAGCTATTTCCCGCGTGCACCGGCTTCAACGCGATCGGATCGAGCTCGGCGACGAGCGGCTGACGGAGCGGTTCAACCCGCGCACGGCGGAGATCGACCGGGCCTCGACCCGCGAGATCGTCGCGATGCTCAACGCCGAGGACCGCACCGTGGCCGACACCGTGGCGGCCGAGGCGGAGGCGATCTCCGCCGTGGTGGACGACGTCGCGGCGCGGCTCGGGCGCGGCGGGCGGCTGCTCTACGTCGGGGCGGGAACGAGCGGCCGGCTCGGCGTGCTCGATGCGGCGGAGTGCCCGCCGACCTTCGGGACCGACCCCGACCTCGTGCAGGGGTTCATCGCCGGCGGTCGCGACGCCCTCGTCCGGGCGCTCGAGGGCGCGGAGGACGATGCCCCGGCGGGCCGCGACGCGGTCCAAGGTGCCGGCGTCGGGCCGGACGACTTCGTGCTCGGGATCGCGGCCTCCGGGACGACCCCGTTCGTGCGCGCCGCCCTCGAGGCGGCGATCGCGGCGGGGGCGGGAACCGGTATGCTCTCCTGCACGGAGCCGCCCGCCGACCTCGCGGGACGCGTCGACCACCGGGTCACGCCGCTCACCGGCCCCGAGGCGATCGTGGGCTCGACCCGGCTCAAGGCGGGGACCGCGACCAAGCTCGTGCTCAACACGATCACCACCGCGGCGATGATCAGGCTCGGCAAGGTCTACGGAAACCTGATGGTCGACCTCCGCGCGACGAGCGCGAAGCTCGTCGACCGGAGCCTGCGGATCGTGGAGGCGCTGACGGGCCTGGGCCGGGCCGAGGCGATGCGGCTCCTCGGCGAGGCGGACGGGCGGGTGAAGACGGCGCTCGCGATGCACGGGATGGGGGTCGACCGGGAGGAGGCCGAGCGCCGGATCGCGGCGTGCGGCGGGAGCCTCGCGGCGTGCCTCGAACGGTTCGCGCCGGACGCGCCGCCGGAGGCAGGGGCGGAGGGAGGAACGTGAGCGGGCACTACATCGGCCTGATGTCGGGCACTTCGCTCGACGGAGTGGACGCCGCGCTCGTGCGGTTCGAGGGAGAGGAGGAGCGCCCGGCGGCCGCGCGACTCGTGGCGTTCCGAACCGACGCCTACGGGTCGGTCTTCCGCGACCGCCTTTCCGCCGCGGTCCGGGGCGACGGAGGCGCGCCGCTGCTCTGCGACCTCGGGTTCGAGCTCGGCGAGCGCTTCGCGGACACGGCCCTCGCGGTGCTCGCGGGGACGGGCGTTGCCCCCGACGGCGTGACCGCGATCGGGAGCCACGGCCAGACCGTGTGGCACCGGCCGCCCGCCGGGGGACGGGGCGGAGCCACCCTGCAGGTCGGGGAGGCGGCCGTGGTCGCCGAGCGCACGGGGATCGACGTGATCGCGGACTTCCGCGTGCGGGACGTCGCGGCGGGTGGCCACGGGGCGCCGCTCACCCCGCTGTTCGACCTCCTCGTGCTCGCCGATCCGGCGCGGAGCCGGGCCGTCCAGAATCTCGGCGGCATGGGGAACGTGACGGGGCTTCCGCGCGACGGGAGCGGAGCCCGGCCGCGGGCGTTCGACACTGGCCCCGGCGTCGCGCTGCTCGACGGCGCCGTGCGGCGCCTGAGCGAGGGGCGGGAGAGCTTCGACCGGGACGGCCGCCTCGCCGCGGCGGGGGACGTGATCCCGGCGGCTCTCGACGCCTGGCTCGCGGACCCCTTCTTCGCGCAGGAGCCCCCGCGGAGCACGGGACGCGAGCGATTCGGCGATGCGGCGCTCGACGCCTGGCTCGCCCGCTTCGCGGCCGCCCGGCCCGAGGACCTGGTCGCGACGCTGGCCGAGCTCACCGCCCGCAGCGTCGCGGAGTCCTACGGGCACCTCGGGTTCGCGCCCGACGAGGTCCTGCTGTGTGGCGGCGGAGCCCGGAACCCCGAGCTCGTCCGCCGGCTCGCCGCGCGCCTCGGCGAGGAGAGGGTCCGGCCTCTCGAGGCGATCGGCTGGGACGGCGATGCCCGGGAGGCGGCCGCCTTCGCGCTCCTCGCGCGCCAGCACGTGCTCGGGTACCCGGCGGACCTCGGCTGGGCGACGGGAGCGCCGGGCCCTCGCCTGCTCGGGAAGCGGGTGCCCGCGTGAACCTGGCCGCGCGCCTCTTCCTCGAGGCGCTCCGGTTCGACCTCGAGCCCGAGGATGTGGTGCGCCGGCGGGCGGATCGGGCGCTGGCGCGCGGCGTCGGCGGCTTCGTCGTGTTCGGCGGCGACGCCGTGCTGGTGGCGCGGCGGATCGAGGAGTGGCGGGGCGCCGTGCGCCACCGGCTGTGGGTCGCCTCGGACCTCGAGCGGGGGCCGGGCCAGCAGTTCCGGGGCCTGCCGGAGCTTCCGCCGCCCGCCGGTCTCGCCGCCAGCCCGGACCCGGAGGCGGCGCGCGGGCCGTCGGCGTGGACCTCGTGCTCGCCCCCGTCCTCGACCTCGACGTCGAGCCGCGCAATCCGATCGTCGGCACGCGCAGCTTCGGCGCGGATCCGCAGCGGGTAGGGCGCCTCGCCAGGGCCTGGATCGAAGCCTGCCAGGGCGAGGGCGCGGCCGCCTGCGCCAAGCACTTTCCCGGGCACGGCCGCACGACGGCCGACTCGCACGACGTGCTCCCCCGCGTGGCGGCCGGGCGCGCCGAGCTCGAGGTGGACGTACGCCCGTTCGCCGCGGTGGCCGACGTCGTGGCGTCCGTGATGACGGCCCACGTGGCGTACCCGGCGCTCGGCTCGGAGCGGCCCGCCACGCTCGAGCCGGCGATCCTGGAGGGGCTGCTCCGGGATCGCCTGGGGTTCGAGGGGATCGTCGTCACGGACGCGATGAACATGTCGGGCTTCGCCGACGCTGCGGCCGGCGGGCCGGACGACCCCACCGGCGCGGCGGCGGCGCTGCTGGCCGGCTGCGACCTCCTGCTCTATCCGGCCGACCTCGAGGCCGCGGCGGCGGCGCTGGACCGCGCGGCCACCCACTCGACCCGCGTCGGCGACCGCGTCGAGGCGTCGCTGCGCCGGCTCGAGGAGACGGCCCGGCGGGTCCGGCCCCGCGGCGGAAGCCCCCGTCCGAGTCTCGCGGAGGGGGCGGACCCGCTCGCCGAGGAGCTCGCGCGGGATGCGGTCCGCGTAGTGGGGACGCCGCCCGCGTGGCTCGCCGCCGGGCGCCCGGTGCGCGTGGCGACGGTGTGGGACGACCGGACGGTGGCGTCCCGGAGCCCGTTCGGGGAGCCGTTCCGGGAGGCGCTGCGGGCGCGTGGCTGGCGGATCGCCGGGGACGCGGAGGCCGGAGCGCCCGTCCTGCTCCTCGTCGCCTCGACCCCTCAGGGCTGGAAGGGGACGGCCTCGCTCACGGCTGCGGGCCGCGCGTCGGTCGTCGCGATCCGCGAGGCCGCGCCGACGAGCTGGCCGGTGGCGCTCGGGCACGCGCGGCTGCTCCCCGAGCTCGGGGACGGAGGCGGGCTCGTCGGGTGGGGAACCGAGGAGGCGATGGAGCGGGCGGCCGCGGCGCGGCTCGACGAGGCCGTGCGGACGGCGCCGGG
This sequence comes from Gemmatimonadota bacterium, assembly GCA_046484665.1. GTDB lineage: Bacteria > Gemmatimonadota > Gemmatimonadetes > Palauibacterales > Palauibacteraceae > Carthagonibacter. The sequence goes on along the minus strand of JAWOIN010000052.1, from coordinate 226 downwards.
CGGGAGAGGGGTCGGCGGGGCCGGCGCAGCCGGGTCGCGCGTGGACGGGGACGGGGACCACGGGTGAACGCGCTCGACTGGTGGATCGTCGGCCTCTACATGGCCGGCACACTCGCGATCGGGATCTGGCTCGCGCGACGCGCGAGCGGCGGCCTCGTCGAGTTCTTCGTCAGCGGGCGCTCGCTCCCCTGGTGGCTGGCCGGCACCTCGATGGCCGCCACCACGT
>JAWOIN010000186.1:0-13846 GCA_046484665.1 Gemmatimonadota bacterium | reverse complement strand
GCGGCCAGTCGCGGAGGCAGGGGCAAGCGCAGGTCGTAGCGGTCGATGAGCGCGGCGTACCCGGCGAGGGTCGCAGCCTCTGGCAAGGCGCGCCCCCGGAAGGAGTGCAGGGATGGTGATGGGCGTCTGGTCATCTTGGGCGCCGGGTCGAAGGCATGAACTGCGCAAAAGTTTTCACAACTCGCGCGGTTTGCGTCATCAATCCGATTATATGCGCCGAAGCGTTCACCTACAACCCTGCTTGTACGATATCACCGACCCGCGAAACCGCGTCGCGACGTTCCGCACGGCAGGTTGTCCAGCCCACGCCCGCGGGACTATTATGCTCGGCTGTCGAAGATCACGCCCGGGACGATCGAACGCGGATCGGGCCCGGGACGAAAGGCACTGGAAGGGGTGAGCGAGAGTTGGAGATCCAGATCGCGGAAGGCCAGAACCTCGAGAAGGCGCTCCGTCAGTTCCGCCGCAAGGTCCAGCGCGCCGGCATCCTCGCCGACATGCGCCGGAAGAGACACTACGAGAAGCCCAGCGAGGCGAAGCGGCGGAAGCAGAAGGCCGCGCAGCGCCGCCTCGCGCGAAACGCCCGCCGGCGCAGGGCGCGCACCTGAACGGCCCGCCGCCCCCTCCCGGGGCGGCTCCCTCCCCACCGCCCGCTTCGCCCCCGACCGCCCGCCGGGATCAGCCCCGGCAGGCGGGCACGTCGGGCGCGCTCAGGTAGCCCCGGGGCGAGCGGACGTCGCCGTGGTAGACCGCGCACTCGTTGTCCCCCGAGCTCGCGATCGCGGAGAATCCGAGCCGGTCTCCCTGGATCACGTCGATCCGGACGCCGGACGCCGGCGCGAAGCCCAGGGCCGCGAGGCTCCCGGCGTACTGGCGGTTCGCGTCGAAGTAGGCCCGCTGCGCCACCGAGAACCGCTCGAGCTCGGACACGAGGCTCTGGGTGGGCGCCGCCGCCCCGCCCCCGGCCCCTCCGGTCGCGACGCCGGAGCCCGGGTCCGTGCCCACGTAGACTTCCCGCTTCGCGCACCCCGTCGCCGTCGCCACGACGAGCAGCGCCGCCAGGCTCGCCGCGCTCCACGTCCGATTCCGCATGGTTCGACCTCTTCGGTTCGGGTTGCGGGGACCGGTCCGCCTCTCCCTCCCGGGCCCCGGGAATCCGGGCCCGGCGCCCGGCGCCGGCCGTCGTCTCCACCGTGAGCGGGCACGACAAGCTGGGCACGGGAGCCCCGCCGCGACAAGGGCCGGGCCATCCGCCCGAGCGGGCCTGGGTGGACGGTCGCATCGTCGGCGGCGGCGGGCCTGCCGGCCGCGCGCTCCGGTACGGGGACGGCCTCTTCGCGACGCTCCGGGTGTCGGCAGGAAGGCTGCTCGACGCGGATCGGCACGCACGCCGACTCCTCGCCGGGGCGGAGCTCCTCGACCTCGATCCTCCGCCCGACTGGGAGGACGCGGCTACGGTCGTCGCGCGCCTGCTCTCCGCGGCGCACGCCCTCGGAGCCCGCCCGGGAGGCGAGGCGATCGTCCGCTGTCAGTGGAGCGCGGCGCCGGATGCCCGCGGCTACGGGAGGGCGCGCGCAGCGTCGGCGCTCGTCGAGCTGTTCCCAGCCCCCGCCGCGCGCTCCCTGCGCGTCGCGGTGCTGGACGATGACGAGGTCCCCCCGCCGGTGCTTCCCAGGGTCAAGAGCTGCAGCGCCCTTCCCCACGTGCTGGCGGCCCGCGCCGCGGCCCGGCGGTCGGCGCCCGAGGCGATCCGCGTGATCGGGGGACACCTGACCGAGGCGGTCTCGGCGAACCTGTTCTGGCTCGAGGGCGGACGGCTGCGGACCCCGGAGCCCGGGCTGCCTCTCTACCCGGGCATCGTGCGGGAACGGGCGATCGAAGCCGCCGCCGTCCTCGGTATCCCTCTCGAGGAGGGCCGATGGGGACCGAGCGCTCTGCGCCGCGCCGAGGCCGCCGTTCTCACGAGCTCCGTGCGCGGGGTGGAACGGGTCGAGGAGCTGGGGGGCCTTCCGCTGGGCGATCCGCCCGGCATTCGGGCCCTGGCCTCGGAGACGGCGCGGGCCCGCGGGGAGGAGGCGCCCGTGCTTCCGGACCGCGACCCGGAGGAGGCGACGTGACGCCGGACCCGTCGGGCCCGCCGGAGCGGATCGGGCGCCGCTGCTGGCGGATCCCGCTACCCGACCCGTTCGCCCCGGGCGTCACATCCGCCTTCCTTCTCGAGCTCGACGGGGGTACGCGCTGGCTGCTCGACGCCGGCGCCGACACGGAGGCCTCCGCCGAGAAGCTGCGCGCGGGCCTCCGCCGTCTCGCGGCGCCTTCCCCCGCGGAACCGGCGGGCGTCATCCTCTCGCACTCCCATCTCGATCACGCCGGGGGACTCCTGCGCTGGCGCCCTCCCCTCCTCGCCGCCCACGAGCGCTGCGTGGCGGAGATGCGGAACCGGGAGGCCGCCTCCAGCCGCGGGGCGGAGGCGCTCCGGAGGATGGGAGTGCCCGAGGCGGAGCTGGCGTCGCTGCTCCCGCCGCGAGACGACGCGCCCGCGGCGTCCCTCGCGGAGATCCCGGTCGACCTCGCGCTGCGCGGCGATCGCGGTCCGCTTCCCGCCGGGGGAGACTGGAGCTGGATCCTCGCCGAGGGCCACGCGCCGGGGCACCTGATGATGTTCGAGCCCGTCGACCGCGTCCTGCTCGTCGGGGACCAGTTCCTCGTCCGCTGGAAGACGCCGTACCGGATCACGGACCCGGACGAGGACGCGTTCGGGCTCCACCTGGCCTCGCTGGACGCGGCGATCGGTCTGGAGCCGGAGGTGATCTGCTCGAGCCACACGGACGCGGTCCGTCCCGCGGTCCCGTGGCTCGAGGAGCGGAAGGCCTCGCTGCTCCGGCAGGTGGAGCGGACGCGCGAGGCGGCCGCGGCCGGCGGGGTCAGCGCCTGGGACGTGGTCGCGGGCCGCCCCGGCGGACAGGTCTCCGGGGGCCTGCGGGTCCTGCTGCTCCGCGAGCAGCTCGCGATTCTCCGCCACCTGGCGGCCGGCGGCGCGCTCGAGCGCGGGTCCGACGGGACGGTCGAGCGATTCGGGCCCGCCTGAGCGGAGAGGGACCGCCCGGCGGACGGGCCCGGACCGGGCCGCCCGGCGGCTCAGCCCGCCGTCCGCTGCGTCCCGAACCGGCGCTCCACGTACCCCTCGAGGATTTCGATGAAGCGGGCGACGATATCGTCGCCGCGGAGCGTCGTGTGGTGCCTGCCGTCCACGTACACCGGGGCGCTCGGCTCCTCGAAGCTGCCGGGCAGCGAGATCCCGATGTCGGCGCGCCGCGATTCCCCGGGTCCGTTCACGATGCATCCCATCACCGCGACGCTGAGCGTCTCGACCCCGGGGTACCGGCCGCTCCACGCGGGCATCCGGTCGCGCAGGTAGCCCTCGATCTCCTGCGCCATCTCCTGGAAGAACGTGCTGGTCGTGCGGCCGCAGCCGGGACAGGCGGTCACCTGGGGCTCGAACGTGCGGAGCCCGAGCGACTGGAGGATCTGACGAGCCACGCGCACCTCCTCGCTCCTGTCCCCGCCCGGCGCGGGCGTGAGCGAGACGCGGATCGTGTCGCCGATCCCCTCCGCCAGCAGGATCGCCAGGCCCGCGGCGCTGGCGACGACTCCCTTCCGTCCCATCCCCGCCTCGGTGAGCCCGAGGTGGAGGGGGTGGTCCGAGAGGGTCGCGAGCCGCCGGTAGACCCGTAGGAGGTCCTGCACACCGGACACCTTGGCGCTCAGAATGATCCGGTCGGGGGGGAGCCCGATCCGCTCGGCGGCACGGGCCGAGCCGAGCGCGCTCTCGACCATCGCCTCGATCATCACCTCGTCCGCCTCGAGCGGCGACTCGCGACCGGCATTCCCGTCCATCATCCGGGTGAGCAGCGCCTGGTCGAGGGAGCCCCAGTTCACGCCGATCCGGACCGGTTTCCCGTGCTCGATCGCGCACTCCACGATCCGGGCGAAGTTCGCGTCCCGGGTCTTCCCGCCGACGTTGCCCGGGTTGATCCGGTACTTGTCGAGCGCGCTGGCGCAGTCCGGATGGCCGGGCAGCAGGATGTGTCCGTTGAAGTGGAAGTCGCCGACGATCGGGACGTCGACGCCGGAGGCGCGAAGGCGAGAGACGATCGTCGGCACGGCGCGGGCCGCCGCCGGGGTGTTCACCGTGACGCGGACGAGCTCGCTCCCCGCCTCCGCGAGCTCCGTGACCTGCCGGACGGTGGCCTCGACGTCGGCCGTGTCCGTGTTCGTCATCGACTGGACGACGACCGGGTGGGATCCGCCGACCGGGACGCCGCCGACGTCCACGACCGTCGTCCGCCGCCTGGGCGCCAGGGCCGACCTGCCTTCCTCGTTCCGCGTCGTGTCCGCGCTCACGCCGTCCGCCATCTCGCCGGGATCACTCCGGATCGGGGACCGCGGACCGGCCGGGGCGCCGTCCGCGCGGTCTGATACTAACTCGGGAGTCGACGGACGTTCCAGCGGTGCGGGCGCCGGAGCGGTCCCCCGACGGCCGATCATCCCCCGAATGAACGGGCCCCGGATCGCTCCGGGGCCCCGGCCCGTCGGCCATTCCACGCGGCGGTGCGCGGTCCGTGCCTGCGGCGTGTCCTGCGTGCGGTCGTCGCTCCGCTATCGCTCTCCGCTCACGCCTGACGGGCGCTCGTTCGCTTCAGGAAGCGCTCGAGCCGGGGGTCCAGGCGACGACGACGCTCCCGCTTCATCTCCTGCTCGAACGCGAGGCGGTTCGTGAACGCGACGTTCCGGAGCCAGCGGTCGGTGATCGTCGGGCGACGCGTCTCCTCGCCGCGGCTGCTCGGGACCGCGTGGAGAGCGCCCACGCTGCGGGTCACGCTCACCGTTCCCCTCCTCTCGCCTGCCGGCCGTTCCAACCATGGGAGCCGGGACGCCCGAAGTGATCGCCGGCCGTCGCTCGCTCCCGCGGAATGTCGAAGGGGCCGCTCAACATTCGCTCAACCCGTTCCGGGTGGGCCGGAACCCGGGTTTTCCACTCGGATCCGTCGTTTCTCCACCGGACTCCACCTGCGGGAACCGGTTTTCCACGCGAACCGCAACATGTTGTGCCGTACGTACGGTAACCCCACGAGATGTTGGGGTCAACCCGATGATCGGCCGCGCACGACGGGGCGCCGGGAGGCGGGTCCGGCAGGCCGCGAACGGGCGCGGGCGCTGGGCGGGCGGCGTCCGATCAGAGCCGGAAGTCGGCGACGATCCGCTTCTCCGTGTCGCCCTCGATCCGCGCCTCGACGGCGATGAACGGCTCGAGGCCCGACCCGATGAGCTTGTCGCGAAGCAGCTTGTCGACCTGGTACACGCCCGCCGAGTTCGACATCCGCACCCGGACCCGGACGGGAGTCTCCTCCCCGGCCTCGATCGAGACGTCCTCTATCGAGGCGGCCGAGACGGCGTGGATCGAGGTCGACCCGGCCTCGAACGGGATCCGGGAGCGCCCGTGCTCCATGTCGAGGGCATCGGCCACGCGCAGGATCCCCGCCTCGAGCGTCAGCGGCATCCCTCCGGCCCGGTGCGCGATGATCGCGTGGAGGACCTCGGAGCGCAGTACCGTCGCCTCGGCGGGCTCGTAGAGGCCTTCGAGCAGCCGGTCGAGCGGCGGCCCCGCGGTGAACAGCGAGTACGCCTCGTGGCCCTCCCGATGGATCGACATGCCCACGTCGTGCAGGAGCGCCGCGAGCACGACGACGACCTCGGCGTCCTTCTCCGTCATTCCGTAGTCCGCGACGACGCTCGGGCGGACGTCCCCGTCCATCAGGAGGCGAAGCAGCCGGAGCGCCGAGTTCGCGACGATCTGGACATGGACCGGCCCGTGGTCCGACATCCCGAGCCGGTCCACGGCCATGACGTTCTGGGCGGTCCAGAGGGCGTACAGGCCTTCGTCCCGGTTCGCGCGCTCCACCACGGCGGCGAGCGTCGGGTTGTGACGCGCCGGCACCGTGATCCCGATCCGGGCCGCGAGCCGCTCGGCCAGGCTCCGGTGCTGCGGCGCGGGCCCCTCTCCGTGCGCTCCGAGCTTCCCGCGCGCATCGCGCATCCCGGTTTCCTCTCCTCCCGCGGGTTCTCATGCCTGCGCCCGGAGCCGCGCCGAGGCCCTTCCCTCTCAGCGGGTCGCCACGCCCGCGACGTGCGGCGCGAAGGGAGCCCAGGGAAAACCCGACTCGAAGCGCTCGATCTCGAGCGACGCGAAGCCGGCGGCCTCGAGCGTCGCCGCGGTGTCCCGGGTGAGGTGGCACCCTTCCCCGAGCCAGTGCCAGGGCCGGTGGACCGCTTCCTGCGCCCGGCGGAGCCTCGACCCCGGGGACGCCGCGACGTGCTCGAGGAACGCGAACCGCCCCCCGGGCCTCAGGATCCGCTTCACCTCGGCGACGACCCGGCCGGGGTCCTCCACGCTGCACAGGACGAGCGTGGACACGACGAGCTTCGCGCTCGCGCTCTCGATCTCGAGCCCCTCGGCCCGCGCCGGGAGGAGGTCGAGCTCGATCCCCCGCCTGCGGCCCTGCGCGAGAAGGCGGCGGTGCATCATCGGGTTCGGCTCGACGGCGACGACGCGGGTACCGAGCGGGTAATAGCGGAAGTTGGCCCCCGCGCCCGGGCCGAGCTCGACCACGGTGCCGGGGATCTCCCCGAACAGGCGGACCTTCCGCTCGCCGTACTCGCGGTGCATCCCCTCCTCGACGGCCGCGAGGAACCAGGAGTTCAGTCGTCCCCGGATCGGGTGGCCCCGGCGGTCGCTCATGTCGCGGCGTACCGCGGAGCCCGGGTCGAGGTTCCCCGCGACGCGCCGGCGGCGCGGCGTCAGCTCAGCCGCACTCGCTATAGCCGCAGGCGTGGCACTTCACGCACCCCTCCGCGAACTCGAGGCTCGAGCCGCAGTCGGGGCAGGTGCCGATGAACTGGAGGGCCGCCTGCTCCTCGAACCGGTGGATCACCGGCTTCGCCGAGGTGACCGTGCCCCCGTTCGACTTCTTCGCGACCGCCGGCTCGGGGATCGGAAGCGTCTGCTGGACTCCTTCCTTCTCCTCGAGGTAGCGCTCGACCACCTGCGCGATCGCGTCCGGGCTCGACAGTACCTTGTTCGTCCCGAACCCGACGGCCCGGTCCGAGGAGATCCCCCGAAGCTGCTTGTGCACCGAGCGGAGCGAGATCCCGCTGCGGAGCGCGAGGCTGATCAGCCGGCCGATCGCCTCTGCGTCCGCCATCGCCGGACCGCCCGCCTTGCCGAGAGCCACGAACACCTCGAACGCGCGCCCCTCCTCGTCCTCGTTGATCGTGACGTACATGTCGCCGAGCGGGGAGGCGATCTTCCGCGTCACGCCGCGCAGCATCGCCGGCCGCTCGCGCATCGCGGGCTGCTTCATGAAACCGCCCTCGAGCGCGGCGATCTTCCCGCCCTTCTCTTCGACCTCCTGCTCGAGCTCCCCGATCCGGGCCAGGGCGCCGGCGAGCTCCGAGGCCAGCTCGGCGCTCTCGAGCCTCTCGAACGCCGCGACGGCCTCCGGGTCGACCGCGCCGCTCCCCGGCGATGCCTGGACGCCGCGAGCCGCCGCCTCGGCCACGACCTTCCTCGCGGTCTTCCCCGTCGACAGCACCTGCGCGTCGCGCGAGCCGTCCCGGTAGACGGTGACGCCCTTGCAGCGGAGCTGGTAGGCGAGCGCGAAGATCTTCCGCACGTCGTCGACCGTGGCCGCGTTCGGGAAGTTGCAGGTCTTCGAGATCGCCGAGTCCGTGTGCTGCTGGAACGCCGCCTGCATCCGGATGTGCTGCTCGGGGGTGACGTCGTGCGCCGTGACGAACGCGCGCTGCACGTCCCCGGGCACCTCGTCGAAGTGGATGTGTCCCTCGTGGGCGATCCGTCGCATCAGCGCTTCGGAGTGCCAGCCTTCCAGCTCCGCGACGCGCACGAACTCGGGATTCACGTCCGGCATCAGCACGCCGGCCTGGTTCCGCATGAACGCCACGGCGAACAGGGGCTCGATCCCGCTCGAGCAGCCGGCGATGATGGAGATCGTGCCGGTCGGGGCCACCGTCGTGACGTTGCAGTTCCGCAAACGCCGCATCGGCCGGATGCGGGCGCCGGCCTCGTCGCGCGCACAGCTGTCGTCGGGGCCCCAGATCGAGCGCTCCCACTCGGGGAAGACGCCGCGCTTCCGGGCGAGCCGCTCGGACTCGACCTTCGCCTCCTCGTCCACGAACCGCGCCAGCTCGCGGCCGAGCTCGATCGAGCGCGGCGATCCGTAGGGCTCCCCGAGCCGGACCAGCATGTCCGCCCAGCCCATCACGCCGAGCCCGATCCGGCGGATCTTCTTCGACAGCTCGTCGATCTGCGGCAGCGGGTACTGGTTCGCGTCGATCACGTTGTCGAGGAAGTGCGTGGCGCGGTGCACGGCCGTGCGCAGGCCCTCCCAGTCGATCCGCCCGTTCCCCACGAACGCGCCGACGTTCACCGACCCCAGGTTGCACACGTCGTACGGGAGGAGCGGCTGCTCGCCGCACGGGTTCGTGGCCTCGTAGGAGCCGAGGTGCGGCACCGGGTTGTACCGGTTCGCCTCGTCGATGAAGTAGACGCCCGGCTCGCCGTTACGCCACGCGCCGAACACGAGCTTCTCGAACACCTCGCGCGCGTCCAGCGCCCCGACCGGCTCGCGGCTGCGCGGGTTCCGGAGCGCGTAGACGTCGCCGCGCTCGACCGCGTCCATGAAGTCGTCCGTGACCGCGACGCTGATGTTGAAGTTCGTGATCCTGTTCTTGTCTTCCTTGCAGTCGACGAAGTCGAGGATGTCGGGATGGTCGACCCGGAGGATCCCCATGTTCGCGCCGCGCCGCGTCCCGCCCTGCTTCACCGCCTCCGTGGACGCGTCGTAGACCTCCATGAACGAGACGGGGCCGCTGGCCACGCCCATCGTCGACTTCACGACGTCGCCCTTCGGACGGAGCCGGCTGAACCCGAAACCCGTTCCTCCGCCCGACTGGTGGATGAGCGCCATGTCGCGGAGCGTCTCGTAGATCCCCTCGAGGCTGTCGGGAACCGGGAGCACGAAGCAGGCGGAAAGCTGTCCCAGCGGCCGGCCCGCGTTCATCAGGGTGGGGCTGTTCGGCTCGAACTCGCCGAACGCCATCATCCCGAAGAAGGTGCGCGCGGAGCGCTCGACCTCCTCCACGGACGCCCCGTAGCGGGCGTCGACCGACGCGATCACGCGGGCCACCCGCCAGAACATGTCCTTCGGCGTCTCGTTCGGCTCGAGGTCCGGGCCCTTCATCAGGTACCGCTTCGCGAGGACGGTACGGGCGTTGTCCGAAAGCCGAGGCTCCGGGAGGTCCGCCGGCGTCGCGTCGAGGCGGGAGAGGCCGGCCGCGCCGGGCGCGGCGTGGGGGGAGATCGTCGTGTCGGGTGCCTGCATGGCGTGTCCTCGCTGCTCCTGCGTTCGTCGCCTGTCGCGCTTCGTATGGCCTGCACCGGTCCCGACGACCGGTCTCGTCTTCGACGCCGCAGCGGTTCCCGCCCCGTCCGACGGCGACGAGCATCCCGGGGTGGCTCGCACCCTCGAGACACGTCCGCCGACTGTGAAAGGCTGTGTTCTCGCGGTCCGGGCGGGACAGTCCGGCCGACCTCGAGCGGTCGCGAGGACCGCTCTCGCACACCCCCAACATCTTGGGGCCTCGACACTATAACCCCCCTACATATGGGGGTCAAGAGCTCTGGCCGCCGCCTTTCGAAGGGGCGGAAGTCCGAGCCATCCCGGCCCGGATTCGGGTTTTCATCGGGCCCTTCTCCAGCGCCCCGCCCGGTGCAGGTCCTTGAGGGCCCTGTAGTGGTCCACCGTGACCCGGATCCGGCCGCGGAGATCGTCGTCGACCGGACGCACGACGCGGCCCGGGACCCCGACCACCAGGCTGCCCGGGGGGACGCGCGTCCCCTCGGTCACGAGGGCGCCGGCGGCCACGACGGAGCCGGCCCCGATCACCGCGTGGGAGAGGATCACGGCCCCCATCCCGACCAGGCACCCGTCCTCCACGTCGCACCCGTGCAGGATCGCCCGGTGCCCGACTCCGACCCCCGCGCCGATCCGGCAGGGCCGGTCCACGTCCACGTGAACCACCGTGAGGTCCTGGATGTTCGTGCCGTCGCCGACCGTGATCGGGGCGATGTCCCCACGGAGCACGCAATGGTACCAGACGCTGGCTTGCGCCCCGAGCCTCACGTCCCCCACCACGTCCGCGGAGGGGGCGACCCACGCGCCCTCCCCCAGCCGCGGAGCGGCCTCCGTGGTCAGCCACTCCACGCTCATCGCGTCGCCTCCGCCGTCTCCCTCAGAAACCGCTCGATCCCGTCCGCCACGCCCCGCGCGTAGAGCTCCTGGAACGCGGGGTCCCGGAGCGCCGCTTCATGCCGCGGCATCATCATGAAGGCGCCCTCCGTCAGCACCGACGGCATCCACGACATCCGGCAGACCGCGAGGTCGCCCCAGAACACGCCGAGGTCGCGCAGCCGCATCGTCGCCAGCATCCCGGTCTGGACCGCGTCGGCGAGCGCAGCGGAGTGCGGATGGTAGTAATACGTGCTCGTGCCCTCGCGGCCGAACGGCCGCACTCCGTCCGGGAGCGCGTTGTTGTGGATCGACACGAACAGCTCGGCGTCGGCCGCCTCCGCCGCCGCCGTGCGCTCGTAGAGCCCCATCGGGAGCGTGTCCTCGCGCAGGAGGATCGGCTCGGCGCCCCTCCCGGCGAGGAGGCGGGCGAGGATCCGCCCGATCGCGAGGTTCGCGTCTCCCTCGTAGAAGCCGGTCGGACCCGTGGCGCCCGCACCCGGATGCCCGGGATCGATCGCGATCCGCCGCCCCCGCAACGGCGCGCCGGGATCGACCGGCGGCGGTCCGCGCAGCTCGAAGCGGAGCGTGCCCGGCCCCGTCCCGCCCGGCTCGTAGCGGGCCCGCCATCCCCATACGGTCGCCGCGAGCCGGATCCGCAGCCGCCAGGCGGGGCCCGGCTCCTGGAACCACTCCGCGGCCGCCACGAGGCGGGGCGCGGCGCCGAGCGCCACCCGGTCCGTCAGGCCGACCGCGCCGTACAGCACCAGGTCGAGGGTGCGCGCGTCCGGCTGCTCCACGGCCAGCGGGAGCGCCGTGCCCAGCGGGAGGACGAGCTCGGTCCGGTCGGCCCGGGACTCGAACCGCAGGTCTCCCACGGCGGCCCGGGGCGCGGGGCTCCCCGCCGGGAGGAAGCGCGCGTCCTCCTCCGTCACCCAGGCCCTGAGATCCGGCGTCAGGCGGAGGCGCAGACGGTCCCCGGTCCGTCCGTCCACCTCGGCCCGCGCGCCGGCGGGGAAGAGCCACCGGTAGGGCCCGGCGGGCGCGGGGCGGCCCACCACGATCCCGTCGTTTCCGCTCACGGAGTCGGGCGCGTCCCGCAGCTCGACGACCGGAAGTCTGACGGGATCGAGAATCCGCAGCGGCAGAACCAGCGTCGCCCGCTGCGTCTCGTCCGCGCGTCGCGCCCGGACCTCCAGCCGGAGTCGGTCCGCTTCCGGGCCCCAGTTGCAGTCCTCGGGCACGCAGGCCGTCCGGTAGAGCTCCTCCGCGCCGAGCGTGACCTCGCGCAGATCGGACCTTGGCCCGGCGGCCAGCGCCAGGGTCGTGCGGCCCGCCACCAGCTCGACGTCGGCGTCGGGCGCGGCGCGGATCTCCAGCGTGATCGGCTCGTCCGGCGTCGCCCAGCGCTCGCGCCTCTCGCCGAGCCACGCGGAGTCCAGCAGCCGTCCCGCTCCCCACTCCTCAGCGGGAGGCGCGGAAAGCCGGAGGATCGGGTGCAGGAGCGTGTCGATCTCCGTCCCGCGTCTCGCCACGAGGCGGTAGAACGCCGTGTCTCCGCGCTCGGGCGCGGGCACGGGGAGCCACGCGAGGAACGCGCCGTTCGGCTCCACGCTCACGATCGAGCCGTCGATGATCAGGGTCGCGTCGCCCGTTCCCGTCGTTCCGTGCAGGAAGTTCGAGTCGGCGACGGCCACGAGATGCAGCGAGTCCGGATACTCGACGCGGAGCGCGAGGGGGCCCGTGACGGCCGGGACGGACGGCAGCGATGTCCGGATCACGCCCGGGGGAACGGGACCCTCGGGCGGGGACGTGGCGCAGCCCGCGGCGAGCGCGGCGAGCGCTCCGAGGCCGAGGGGTGCGGCCCGGAGCCGGGTCGCCACGGGGCGCGGCCCGCCGCGCGGGAACGGGAGCGTTCGCATCAGGTGGTCCTCCTGGAGCGGAGTCGTTGCAGGACCGTCCAGCCGAGCGCGGCGACCAGGACCGACGCGAGCGCGACGACCGGCTCGAGCAGGAGCGCCCCGCCGAGCGCGAACATCGCGCCGAACAGAAACAGCGCCGCCGCGAGCGTGCGGAGCAGGTCCCGCGCGAGGGGGCCGTCGGGCGCGAGCCCCGTGCGCGACCGGAACCGGCGCCAGCCCGGCCCGGCGGGCCGCACCTTGCGGTAGAACGCCTCGAGCGTCGCCTCGGACTCGGGCGGCGTGAGGAACATCACGGGCACCCAGATCGCGGCCGCCCCGAACGCGGTGACGGCGAGCCGCAGCCCGAACTCCATCCCCCCGAAGACCGGAAGGTAGGAGAGGAGCGCGATCGCGAATCCGCCCAGCATCGCGGCGAGCTCCGACCACGCATTCACCCGCCACCAGAACCAGCGGAGGATGAGCACGGCTCCCGGTCCGGTCCCGATCGCGATCATGAACCGGAACACGGTCCCGATGTCCTGCGCGAAGAAGGCGGCCGCCCCGCCCGCGGCGACGATCACCGCCGAGGCGAGCCGGCCGAGCGCGACGAGGCGCCGCTGGGGCGCTTCGGCGTCGACGAACCGGGCGTAGAGGTCGTTCACCAGGTAGCTGGCGCCCCAGTTGATCTGGGTCGACACCGTGGACATGAACGCCGCCACGAACGACGCGACGACGATCCCGAGCATTCCCGCCGGCAGGTACTTCAGCATCAGGAGCGGATAGCCCATCTCCGGGTCCTCGAGACCCGGGAACACGACGAGGGCCGCGAGGGCGGCCAGGATCCACGGCCAGGCCCGGACGACGTAGTGGAGCAGGTTGAACAGCCACGCCGCCCCCTCGGCGTCGCGCTCGGTGCGGCAGGCGGACATCCGCTGCACGAACTCCCCGCCGCCGTCCGACCGGCGCCACGCCCACCACTGGATCCCGAGGTAGGCGAGGAAGGTGCCCATCGGAAGGTCCGGCGACCCGGGCCGCGGCAGCAGGCGCAGCGCGTCGGCGCGTCCGGCCGCGATCACGCCTTCCTTGAGCGCGGCGAGTCCCCCGATGTCCGCGACAGCGAAGCCCGCCACCAGGAGGGCGCCCAGCATCGCCAGGCCGAACTGGAAGAAGTCCGTCGCGACCACCCCCCACAGGCCCGAGATTCCGGCGTAGACCATCACGAACAGGGAGAGGCCCACGACGATCCACAGCCGCTCGTCCCCCGGCAGCCACGGCGGCAGGGCGCCGAGCACGCCGAGCGCCTCGATCACCTTCCGCATCGCGAGCATCACGTAGCCGATCGCGATGCAGTTGATCGGCACCGCGAACAGGAAGGCCCGCGACCCGCGCAGCACGGCGGCCGGCCTGCCGCCGTACCGGAGCTCCGTGAGCTCGGCGTCGGTCACGACCTCCGCCCGCCGCCACAGCCGCGCGAACAGGTAGATGAGGAGGAGGTGAGACAGGGCGAACGCCCACCACTCCCAGTTGCCCGCGATCCCCCGTCGGGCCACGAGACCGGTCACGTAGAGCGGCGTGTCG
>JAWOIN010000107.1:0-15748 GCA_046484665.1 Gemmatimonadota bacterium | reverse complement strand
CACTCAAGGGGCGGCATGTGTGCCTGCCCTGCTTGGTGAAATGGATTAGAGCCTGCCGACCTGTTCTCCAATCTTCCCGAGAATGCTCTCGAAGTCCGGTTGTCCGCTGAAATAGAGGGGCGCGGTGGCTTGGTAGGCAAGGGTGTACTGCTCCCGGGTCGCCGGGTCCGACAGCAGAAACGCCTCGTTTTCGGCGATGATCAGCTTGTCGTCTTTCCTGAACCGTTGCTCTTTGCGGGTATGGTATTCAGGGGTGGCGATGAACGCTGTCACCTCCGGATGGTCCAGCAGTTGGCTGATGTCGTAATAGTGGCGCAGAAAATTTGGGGGTAATTCGCCGGTGCTCTGCTGCTGGCGAAATTTGGTGGAGACGGTCTGCAGCTTTTCGACAAAGGTGTAGCCGGGGTGGTAGCAGGATACGTCGACGGCGCGGTTGTCGCGGGCAGCGACGCCTGCCTCGGCGGCGCGGTCGAAGGCCCAGGAGGAAATGGTCCGGGGCATGTTCGGAGTGGTGTCGTCGAAGCCCACCTCTAACAGAATGCTTCCTTGAGACCGGGCGGATGGTCGAATGGACTCTCGTAATGAAGACGGATTCCGCCGCTCCGGTATTTCTCGTCATCGAATGCGTGATCGCGGGTGACGCCGACGATTCCGTCGATGTGAATGTTCTTCGCAAGCCAGTCGTAGAACTCCCGCCGTGACTCGATGTGCCGCGCCCTCTTGGTTTGATTCGGTGCGGTGGAGACCTCAAAGGGGGCGCAGGCGGGGTCGATACGAATGTCGATGTCCTCGGAGAAGCGCTGGATGATGCCGAATCCCTTCGACAGCGAGGTGCCGCCCTTGAGCTCGAAGCCGAAATCCTGTGCGCCGAGGCCATAGAGGCAGTGCATGATCCAGTAGTCCTTCTCGACGAGCGCCGGCAGCAGACCGCGCTCATCGGCGACGATGCGGATCAGGTCGGCGAAATCTTCACGCTCATGGAGGAGGGGTTCAGGCGGCACGTGACAGCGCCCGTTCGAAGAATTTGCGCGTGGCAACCTTGCCGTAATCCCGCGCGGCGCGCTGGAGCCTGTCGGCGTTCAGTTCCTTCGCCTTGGCCCGCGCCCGTTCGCGAACCGCGGCCGGATCCTCCGCCAGTTCGGACAGGTTGTTCAGCAGCTCCACGAGGAGGAACTCTTCCGTCAGTTGCCTGGGGAAACGGGGCTTCCTGCGGAACTCGAAGGGCTTGCCGCCCAAGGTGAAGTGGCCATGGCGTTTGTGGTTGTAGACCACGCGGGAATTGTAGAGCTGCGTGGTGCCCACGCCCAAGGCGTTGTAGGCATTGGGGGAGGTGAGCAGGAAATCGTCTTCCTTCAGGAAGGTGCGGACGAGTTCCTTCTCATCGGGCGGAACCCGGCCGAAAGCCGAGGCCTTCGGATAGTGATAGAGGCCGTTGCGGAGCTTCTGCAGCACGCCTTGATCGACCAGCTCTCTCGCATGCCGGTCAACGCTCTTCGACCACTGGGCGAGATCCGCACGCCGGTACACGCGGCCGGGGCGCAGGTGTTTTTTCAGTTGTTCCAAACGATTCATAGTTGGTTGCCTCTGTTGGAAATAGAGCGCCGGGAGGCGCATTCGGCAACAATTTTAGTAAAAATTCATGCATTTACGCCGTCTTGTAGTTGAGATATTCATTGTTAATACAATGGGTTGTGTTGATTGGTCCGGGTGGCGCAGCTATGTGTCGAGAAGCCGCGTGAGTATCGCCAGTCTACGGTAACCCTACTCCGACCCATTCAACGGGCCACGCCGCTTGTACCTCAAGAAAGTAGTGGATAGAATTACCAGCAACTATCAATATTCGCTGGTGATAATATCCATTATGACCCCGAAACCCGCTGGTAACGAGCACTCCATCGCGGCAGCGAAACAACTGTTTCTCCGCCGCGGCGGGGTCCTGCGCACCAGCGAGGCCATACGTCTCGGTATCCACCCCCGCACGCTGTACGCCATGCGCGATACGGGCGTCCTGGAGCGCGTGAGCCGCGGTCTGTATCGGCTCGCCGAGCTGCCGCCGCTGGGCAATCCGGATCTGGTCGCGGTCGCCCTGAGGGCACCCAATGGGGTCATCTGCCTGATCTCGGCGCTGGCTTACCACGAACTCACCACCCAGATACCGCACGAGGTCCATCTGGCGCTACCACGCGGTGCGGAACCGCCACGAATCGACCATCCCCCAGTCCGGGTGTTCTGGTTCACCGGTGAGGCGTTTACCGCCGGCGTCGACACACACGCTCAGGACAATGTGCCGGTACGCATCTACTGTGCGGAGAAAACCCTGGCCGACTGCTTCAAGTACCGCAACAAAATCGGACTCGACACTGCCGTCGAGGCGCTGCGGCTCTACCGCAGCCGCGGCCGCATTCAGCTCGACCTGCTGATGCATTTCGCCCGCATCTGCCGGGTGGAGAACGTGATGCGGCCCTACCTGGAGGCGCTGCTATGACGCAACGTCGCGGACCAAACGTTGCCGCGTCCATCCGTCAACGGCTCCTCAACAAGGCGCGCGAATCGGGTCGTCCGTTCAACGAGCTGCTGCAGTACTTCGCGATGGAGCGTTTCCTGTATCGCTTGTCCCAGTCGGATCATGCCGACAAGTTCGTCCTGAAAGGCGCCTTGATGTTCTCTGCGTGGCACGCGCCGGTAACGCGCCCGACCATGGACATCGATCTGCTCGGGATTACCGACAACAGCGTCGAGGCCATCGTTACTCTCGTCAAGGAGGTCTGCGCACAGGACGTCGCTCAGGATGGGCTGGTCTTCGACGCGGACAGCGTCGGTGGGGAGCGCATCGTCGAGGATGCCGACTATGAGGGCGTGCGCATTCGGTTTCGCGGAACGATGGAAACCGCACGTGTCGCCATGCAGATCGATATCGGCTTCGGCGATGTCGTGGTGCCCAAACCCGCGATAGCCGAGTACCCGACCATTCTGCCGTTGCCCGCGCCGCGACTCAAAGGCTACAGCCGGGAGAGCGCCATCGCGGAGAAGTTCGAGGCCATGGTGAAACTCGGCGTGCTCAACAGCAGGGTAAAGGACTTCTTCGACATCTGGCTGCTGTCCCGGCAGTTTGACTTCGATGGAGCAACCTTGGCGGCGGCTATAGAGCGGACTTTTACGAAACGAGGTACGGCGATACCTGCTGAGCCCGTTGCGCTGACTGCCGAGTTCACCGATCAGCCATCGAAACGGACCCAATGGCAAGGATTCCTGCGAAGAAACCGACTGGTGGAGGTTCCAGCCGGCTTTCCAGAAGTCGTTGCGGCCATCGCCTTGTTCTTGGGTCCTGTCGTGAAGGTGCTTGCGGCTGGTGAGAGGTTTGACGGCGTCTGGACCGCGCCTGGACCGTGGCGGCGAAGTGCCGGAGGTTGAAGGCAGATTCAGCCTGTCGAGGTGTGCAGCGGGACGGGATACAGCACCGCTCAATGGGCAAAGCCGATAGCTCAGGTCCGGGGGCGATCCAGGACGTCCACCAGGGTGCATTCCAGGCTGGTTACACGAACGGATAAAGCCGGTGCGATCCACCTCTTTGACGGCGAAAAGCTGGTTCGCGGAGGCCGCAAGCTTCGTCGGGTACCGCACCGGTCGGAACCGGTGGGAGCAAGTCACTGGCCGTTTAGTGTAGCTTTTATGCGGTGTTATTTATAAATAACTTTATTAAACAATAGGTTAACACCTATGCGGCAGGGGTAATGGGCGATGGGTGCCAAGAATTAAGTTAAATAAAACAATTGGTTACAACAAAAAAACACACTACGAAGCAAGGGGCTGAAAAACTGTAACCTGTAGTGTAGCTTTTGCGCTGTTGAACTTATAAATATCCTTGTAAAACAAGGGTGCAACACCCCTGCATCATGGGCGTGTGGGCCGTTGCCCCGCGTGGATGAATCGAAGCCGTGGTCATCCCGGCAGTGTACCGGAATGGCCTTTTGATCGGGACGGTTGCGCCATCCGGGGAGGTCTGATACCTATGATGGAAGCCTGTGCGGGGAAAGCGATATGCCGGAGCGGGGCAACTACCGGGAGCGCCGCGGCCACCGCCGCGAGGGGGTCGACAGCCCGATGCGCTTCTCCCTGGTCGAAACCGGCGAAATCCGGGAAGCGGTGGCGCGCGACCTCAGTGCCACGGGGATGTCGATCGAGACCCGGGAGCCGGTAGCGGTGGGTGCCATACTGGACGTGGTGGTTGCGCCGCTGCAACCCGCGGGACCGCCTCTCGAGGCGGAGGTCGAGGTACTTCGGATGGACTCGATGCGGGACGATCTTTTCCAGCTCGGTGTGATCATCCGCAAGCTCAAGCAGGGCGTACTGCCCGCTGGCTAGGAACACCGATGCCCGCGGCAATTTCCTTACGACCCATGACCGTAATGGGCCAAAAAGCGGCGGGATGGAGCCGGACCCGTTTGTCCGGGCGCTTCCCCGCTTCCTTCGGAAAACCCACTCGCGAGGCACTGTCCGGTGGATGAACTCGCAGCCTTGGCCGCGGCTGTGGCCGGGACTCTCCGCAGCAGGTCGTTGCGCCTCGCCACGGCGGAGTCGTGCACGGGCGGCTGGGTCGCCAAGGTCTGCACCGACCTGTCCGGAAGCTCCGCCTGGTTCGAGGGCGGTTTCGTAACCTATTCCAATGCCGCCAAGGAAGGCCTTCTGGGCGTCGACGCAGCCACCCTGGCGGAGCATGGCGCTGTGAGTGAAGCGACCGTACGCCAGATGGCCGAGGGCGCCCGGCTGCGTATCGAGGCCGATGTGACCGTGGCGATCAGCGGTATCGCCGGGCCGGGCGGCGCGGTCCCGGGCAAGCCGGTCGGCACTGTCTGGTTCGCCTGGGCAACGCCGGACGGAACCTCGGCACGGCGTGAGCGCTTTGACGGTGACCGGGATCAGGTGCGCCGGGCTGCCGTCGCGGCGGCCCTCCAGGGGGTACTGGATGTCCTCGCCGGCTGAGCCGGCCCGCCAACGGCTTTTCTTCGCCCTCTGGCCCGATTCCGCCACCCGCAGTGCGGTCGCCCGCTTGGTCGATCGGGCGGCCAAGCGCTGCGGCGGCCGCCGGGTTCCTCCGGAGAACCTGCATCTCACCCTGGCCTTCCCGGGGGCGGTGGCCCGGGCGCAGCGGACGTGTCTGGAAGCGTGTGCGGACCGCGTGGCGGGAACGCCTTTCCATCTGGTTCTGGACCGGATCCCGGGAGTCGCGCGATCGCCCGTCGCCTGACCGAGGACCCTTGCTCGGTCCGGGTCAACCGGCCGACGGTGCCCGTGCCCGTGGACGCGGCCCTGCGTCGCGCGCTCGCGCGACTCCCGGCCGACCGCTTCCAGTCGGCGGAGGAGATGGCGCAGGCGTTGCGGCCCGGCGGGACCGCGGGCGCCGGGGCGGGGACGCGCGTGGAGGAAGCCGAGGCGTCTCCCGCCCGCGGCGGCGGCCTGAGCATCTGGCAGGAGATGCGTCGACGGAAGGTGTGGAGCGCCGCCCTGATCTACGGCTCCGGCTGGGCGGCCTCGATCGGGTTCGCCGCGAGCGTCAAGGAGCTGGTCGAGATCTCCGAGTCGACGTCGGCCCTGCTGGCCCGCGCGGTGATCGGGGTCGGAGCCGCGGGCCTCCCTCTGACGATCGCCCTCGCGTGGATGTTCGAGATCGGGCGCGAGGGCAAGCTGCGCCGGACGGGGGCGTGGAAGACCGCGGGCCTGCGCGGGTCGCCGGCCTGGCCGCTGCTCACGCGCGGGGCCGTGGTGGCGGTCACCGCCGTGCTGGCCGGGGCGGCGGTCTGGTTTCTCGTACTGCGCCCCCTTCTCGCGCGCACCGGCTGACCCCGATCAGAACACCGAGAACTTGAGTCCCCTCGTGTAGTGCTCAGGCCGTTCGCGCACGTCCCTCGTGAGCAGGGCGATCTCCTCGGTCGCGGCCTGGAGGTTCTCGAGCGCTCCGTTCAGGCGGACGTACAGGGTCGTGTCGTTGACCAAGAGCCCGAGCGATCCCTCGCCGCCGTCGATCTTGCCGAGAACCGAGGCGAGGGACTCCGCCGTACGGTCGAGGTCGTCGCTCGCCCCCACGAGGGTCCCGGTCAGCGAGTCGAGCCGCGCGACGGTGCGATCGAGCTCGGGGCCGCCGGTCAGCTCCGCGAGCCGGGCCGAGGTGGCGGAGAGGCCCTCGATCATCCGCTCGAGCGACTCCGACTCCGTCTTCAGCAGCGTCTCGAGCTCCTCCATCCCGCCCGCGAGGAAGCCCGCGCCCCGACGGACGTTCGCCACCGTCGTGTCGTCGAGGATGCGGCGGACCTGCGACAGCACCCGGGAGGCGTCCTCGCCGAGCGTGCCGGCGAGGTCCTGGAGGCCCGGTGCGCTCGCGGCCCGGATCGTGTCGCCCGTCGAGAGGACCCGGTCGGACGCTCCCGGAACCAGGGCGAGCGCCGCCTGGCCGAGGAAGCCGGCCGCGCGGATCTCTCCCCGCGTGTCGACCGGCAGAGCTCCCCGGTAGTGGACCTCGAACCCGAGCACGACGCCGTCGGGCCGCAGCCGGATCGACTCGACGGAGCCGACGTCCACGCCGAGCAGGGTCACGCGGGATCCCTCGGCGAGGGCTCCCGCCTCCGGCGCCGTGGCGAAGAGCGCCATCCGGGCCTCGCCCGGTCTCGCGCCGCTGATCCAGATCACGCCGACGACCAGCGCGATCAGGGATGCCAGGAGGAGGGCGCCCACCTGGAGCTCTGTTCGTTGCTGGTTCCGGAGTCCCGGGTCTCTCATCCGACCGGTTCCTCGATTTCGAGCCTGGGATGCAGGAAGTCCTGGACGATGGAGTCCCGTGACTCCCGGAGTTGGTCGGGCGATCCCTCCGCCTGGACGCGCCCGTCCGCGAGCAGCACGATCCGGTCGCCGAGGAAGAACGCGCTCTCGACGTCGTGGGTGACGATCACGCTCGTCGCCCCGATCTCACCCTGCAGTCGCGCGATCAGGCGGTTGATCACGCTGGCGTTCACCGGATCCAGTCCCGTCGTCGGCTCATCGTAGAGGATGTACCGCTGCCGTCCCACGATGGCGCGGGCGATCGCGACCCGCTTCTGCATGCCTCCCGACAGCTGGGAGGGAAGGAGCGGAAGCACCTCCGGCCCGAGGTTCACGTGCGTGATCGCCTCGCGCACGAGCGGGTCCGATCGGGCGTCCACCCGGCGGCAGTGCTCCCGCGACAGGCCGAGCTGGACGTTCTGCGCCGCCGTCAGGGAGTCGAACAGAGCCGAGTTCTGGAACACGTAGCTGATCTTCGAGCGGATCGCGAGGATCTCCCTGCTGCCGGCGCGCGACACCGACATCCCCTCGACGAGGACTTCTCCCTCGTCGGGGTCGAACAGGCCCACGATGTGCTTGAGGAGGACGCTCTTCCCGGTACCGGAAGGCCCCATGATCACGAGGCTGGTGCCCTCGTGGATGTCGAGGTCGACGCCGTCCAGGACGCGCTTCCCGTTCAGCGTCTTCCGGAGCCCGCGGATCCGGATCATCCACGCCCCCCGCCGACCCTCACTGGAAGGCCTTGTAGAGGGGGGCGAGGATCACGTCGAGCATCATCAGCGCCACGATGATCGACACGACGGCGTTCGTGGCCGTGCGTCCCACGCCCGCGGCCCCACCCTCGGCCTGGAGCCCGACGTAGCAGGCGGTGAACGTGATGGTGACTCCGAAGAAGAGCCCCTTCACGAGCGAGAAGATCAGCGAGGCCGCGTGGTAGTAGCCCTGCACGCCGTAGACGTACTCGTGCGTGGACATCGGGAGCAGCAGGATCGCCGTCAGCCAGCCGCTCCAGATCCCGACCACGTTCGCCAGCACCACGATCGGCAGCATCATGATCGCGCCGGCGACCACCCGCGGGGCGACGAGCTCGACGACCGGATCCCGACCCAGCGTTCGCAGGGCGTCGATCTGGTCCGTCACCTTCATGGTTCCGATCTCGGCGCCGATTCCCGCCCCGACCCGGCCCGCCATGATGATCGCCGAGAGCAGCGGCGCGAGCTCGGTGAGCATGCCGGCCGCGACCGCCTGTCCCACCACCCACATCGGGAGCTCGGTGAACTGGTATCCGCTCTGCTGCGCCAGGATCGAGCCGCTCAGCGCGGCCACGAGGAGAACGAGCGGAAGGCTGTCGATCCCGATCGACTTCGCCTGCGCAAACGCCTGGCGGCGATACTCGCCGGGCCGGAGAATCGCTCCGGCCGTCGCCCAGCCCAGGATTCCCGCTCGCCCGAGGTGCAGGGCCGCGCCGATCCCGAGACGGCCGAGTCGACGCACGGCGTCGCGGCCGGATCCGCGCTCGCGGTCCGGAATCGGGACGGCCGTGCTGTCGGTCGGGTGCTCGGGCACGGGGGACCGCTCTCGTTCGCGCGCGAAGGCGCGAACTCCTCACCGGACGGGCGCGGGCCGCGGCGGGTCCCGACCCGCCGCGGCCACCGGAACAGGCACAACCTACGACGCGTGGCGACCGGAGCAACGGGGCGGACCGCTCGACTCGCGGCCGTGACGCCCGGCCACCGCGGGCCCTTCCGGCGCCGGTCAGGTCGAGTCCGCGGCAGTCGGCGGCGTCTCCCGGGAGTCCGGCCGGGCCCGCTTCACCGGGGGCGTCAGGCGCTGGCGGGGGTCGGGCGCCGGTCGAGCCGGCAGGCTCCGAGAGGGCGGGGAGAGGGTGTCGGGGACGCCCGCTCCGGCAGCGGCTCCGGGATCGGCCGCGGCCGGCACCGATTCCTTGGCGGCTGCCGTGTCTCGGGCCTCGGTCCGCTCGATCTCGCGCAGCGAGTCGGCCAGCGCCGCGATCCGCTCGGAGATGGCCTCCATCCGGGCGGGGTCCGAGCCCACGCGCTCCGCGAACCGCAGCAGCTGATCCGCCGAGAGTCCTCGCTCCGCGAGCAGACCGGTGCGGGCGGAGTCGGCGGCCGCCTCCCGCGCCTCGGGCCCGCTGCCGGGAAACGAGCGTCGGCGCAGGTGCTCGAGCCGGGCCATCACCTCCACGTAGGCCTCCTCGGTCATCGGGAGGGGAGGTCGCGAGCGGTCGCCGGAGCCGCCACAGCCGGAGACCGCGACGGCCAGCACCGCGACGGCCAGCGCCGCGACGGCGACGCATCCGCGGGCGGGAAGCAGGGTGCCGGACATGCGCCGAGCCTAGAGGCCGGCTCCGCGCCTGTCAACGCGGCCGTTGAAGCGGCGGGACCCGCGGGGTAGCTTCGGATCTCGGCCCGGACCGTCCGGAGGCCGTCTCCCGTCACGCGACCCGTGGATCTCCATGCGAAGCAAGTCCGAGCTCTTCCGCGCCCTTCTCGCGCCGCTTCTGCTCGCGCCGCCGCTCGCCGCGCAGGCGCCCCCGTCCCCGGCGGAGGCGCTCGGACGGGAGACGGGCGGAAGCTTCACCGACGCTGTCGAGGCCGTGCGCTACGCGCGCCTCCTTGCCTCGGCCACGGACCGTGCCGTCTACCGGCCGTACGGCTCGACGCCGGAAGGCCGGGAGCTCGGCATCCTCGCGCTGTCCTCCCCGGGGACGCTGGCACGGCTCGACGCCGTGCTCGCGGAGCACGCGCGGCTCGCCGACCCGAATCTGTCGCCGTCCGACGCCTCGCGCATCGCCGCCTCGACTCCCGCGGTCGTGTGGCTCATGTACGGAGTGCACGGGGACGAGAGCTCCTCGACCGAGGCCGCGCTGTGGACCGCCTGGGACCTCGTCTCGGGCGGCCCGGAGGCGTCCTGGGTCCTCGATTCCCTCGTCGTGGTCGTCGAGCCGGTGGCGAATCCCGACGGACGCGACCGCTACGTGCAGTGGTTCCGGACGGTGCGGGGCGATCTTCCGAATCCGGAGCCCGCGTCGGCGGAGCACGCGCCTCCGTGGCCCGGAGGTCGCGGAAACCACTTCCTGTTCGACCTGAACCGCGACTGGACGTGGGCGACCCAGCCGGAGACGGTGGCCCGGATCGCGGAGTGGAGCCGCTGGCACCCCCAGGTGCATGTGGACTTCCACGAGATGGGCCACACGAGCAGCTATTTCTTCTTCCCCGCGTCGACGCCGATCAACCCGATCTACCCGGACTACACGCTCCGCTGGGCCGAGCATTTCGGCCGGGAGCTCGCGGCCGAGTTCGACCGGCGGCAATGGCTGTACTTCACGGCGGAGACTTTCGACCTGTTCTACCCGGGCTACGGCGACAGCTGGCCGAGCCTGAGCGGCGCGATCGGCATGACCTTCGAGCAGGCCGGCGGAGCCAGGGCGGCGCTCGCCGTCCGGCGGCCGGACGGGTCGGTGCTCACGCTCGGCGACCGGATCGCCCGCCACCGTGCCGCGGGAGGCACCACTGTCCGGGCGGCGGCGAGCCGGCGGACCGGACTCCTCCTCGAGTACGCGGAGTTTCACCGGGGGCTGCGGGACGGCTGGCCCGACGTCCTCCTCGTTCCGGGGGAGGAGGACGGTGCGCTCGTGGCGCTGGGCGCGGCGCTTCGGCGCCAGGGCATCCGTGTAGAGCGGGCGACGCGGCGGTTCGAGGCGACCGCGGAGCCGCACGCGGGGTTCGCCCCGCGGCGCGTCTTTCCTCCCGGCACGCTCCGGGTGGCGGCTCGACAGCCGCGGGGACGGCTCGCGCTGACGCTGCTCCAGCCCGAGGTCCTCCACGTTCGCCCGGAGGGGCCGGGGACCTACGACATCACGGCGTGGTCGCTGCCGTACGCCTACGGCGTCGAGGCGCACACGCTGCGCGGGACGGCGGCGGCGGCGTTCGAGACCTTCCCCGATCCGGCGGGTGACGACGCCGGCACGGCCGGCCCGGCGCCGGCCGATCCGGCCGGCACGATCGGGTGGCTCGTGCCGCCCTCGTTCGAGACCGCCGGACCGCTCGTGCGCTGGCTCGGGGCGGGGGGACGCGCCGTCGCGCTCGAGGAGCCGTTCACGCTCGAGGGCCGTCGCTGGCCCGCCGGGACCCGCTTCCTCCTCGCCGACTCCGCGGGACGCGGGCGGCTCGAGGCGTCGGGGCTCCTGCCGTTCGCGGTTCCCGCCCGCACGGCCCTCACGGAGAGCGGCCGGGACCTCGGGACTCCCTGGTCCCTGGATCTCCGCGCCCCGCGCGTGGGGGTGTTCCGGGGAGACGGCGTGGCGCCGACCGCGTTCGGCGCGACCTGGTTCCTTCTGGAGCGGGTGGCGGGGATCCCGTTCGACGCCCTTGAGCTCGGGTCGCTTGCGCGGCTTCCTCTCGACGACTGGGATGTCCTCGTCCTCCCGGACGGCCGGCCGGGAGAGGCGATCGGAGAGGGCGCGTCGGATGCGCTCGCCGGCTGGGTGGAGAGGGGCGGCACCCTCGTCGCCTCGGGTGGGGCGGCCCGCTGGGCGGGCGGAGCGCTCGGTCACGTCGAGCCCCGCTCCGCGGAGGAGGAGCTGCCGGTCGAGGAGCGCCGGCTCCGCGCGCTCCGCACGCGGGAGGAGCGGCGGACCGACTCCTGGGACGACGCGGTGAACGGCGTGATCCTCCCGGTTCGCGTGGACGGCGCCCACCCGCTCGCGTGGGGCCTCGGGCTGGCGAACGAGGCCGGGCTGGCCTTCGTGCTCCACATTGAAGACCTCAGCTTCGAGCCGGAGGAGTCGTTCGAGACCGTTCTCGGCTTCGAGTCGGAGCTGCGCGCCGTGTCGGGCGTCGTGAGCGAGGCGAAGCTGGCGGAGATCGCGGCGTCCTCGTGGCTCGCCTCGGTTCGGACGGGCCGGGGGCGGCTCGTGCTGTTCGCCGACGACCCGCTGTTCCGGCTGATGTGGCGATCGAACTTCGTCCTGTTCACGAACGCCCTCCTTCACGCGCCCCTGATGCGGTGACAGGAGCGGGCCTGGGAGCCGCCGGGGCGGCGGGAATCCCTGCCGATGAGGCAGGCTGACGGGGCACGCCTCTTGCCCCCTCGGGATCGGACCTTCAGACGAGGAGCGAGCGATGACGGACGAGGAGAGGGTGGACGTGGAGCGTCCGGAAGAGGACGCGGAGGAGGGCGAGGAGCGGACCGAGGCCCGTCAGGGCCGGTCGAGCCCGCTGTCGGAGATCCAGGACTTCGTCGAGGACGTGTTCGAGAACGTGCGGGCGTTCGGGCCCGGCGTCCCCGGACGCCACCCGCGGATCGAGATGGCCGAGTCGACGGACGCCTGGTTCGTCCAGCTGGACCTGCCGGGCGTCGAGAAGGACTCCGTCGAGGTCACCACGGTCGGCGACGAGCTGCGCGTGAGCGGCCGTCGGGGCAGGCCGGCCTATCCAGACGGAACCGTGGTGCGCCGCAGCGAGCGGGCCTACGGGAGCTTCCGCCGGACCCTCCGGCTGCCGGCGGACGTGGACGCCGCCCGGATCGGAGCGCGCCTCGAGGCCGGGGTCCTCGAGCTCCGGATGCCGAAGCGCGGCGGCGAGGCCGGGCGGAAGGTGGAGATCGACTGAACCGGTCGGCCCGCCCGGTCCGGTCCGCCGGGCGGGGAGCGGGAACGTCCCGAACCGAAGGGCCTGGATGATCCCAGCGGACAGACTGACGGTGCGCGCCGGCCAGGCGCTGCAGGCGGCGGCGGACATGGCGCGCCGGGCGGGAAACCCGGCGGTGGAGGACCTTCACCTGCTCGCGGCCCTGCTCGAGCAGGACGAAGGGATCGTGGAGCCCGTGATCCGGAAGGCGGGCGCCAGCCCGGGCGCCGTGGCGGCCGCGACGCGGGCCGGGCTCGAGCGGCTGCCGAGACAGTCGGAGGCGTCTCCGGCGGCGAGCCGCGAGCTCTCCAGGGTCCTCGACGACGCGGACGCCGAGGCCCGTGCCCTGGGCGATCTCTACGTCTCGACCGAGCACCTCCTGGTCGCGCTCGCCGGGAACTCGGCGAGCAGCACGCGCGGGGTCCTCGCGTCGGCCGGCTCGGACCGGGACACGCTGCGGAAGGCGCTCGCCGAGGTGCGCGGACCGCACCAGGTCACCGACCCGGAGGCCGAGGGGAAGTACCGGGCCCTGGAGCGTTACGGGATCGACCTCACGGAACGGGCGCGCCGCGGCGAGCTGGACCCGGTGATCGGCCGCGATGCGGAGATCCGACGCGTCACCCAGGTGCTCTCCCGCCGGACCAAGAACAACCCGGTCCTGATCGGCGAGCCCGGCGTCGGGAAGACGGCGATCGTGGAGGGCCTGGCGCAGCGGATCGTCGCGGGCGATGTCCCCGAGAGCCTGCGGGACAAGCACCTGGTCCAGCTCGACATCGCGGCGATGCTGGCCGGCGCGAAGTACCGCGGGGAGTTCGAGGAGCGGCTGAAGGCCGCCCTCAGGGAGATCACGGAGGCGAAGGGGAAGTACATCGTCTTCCTCGACGAGCTGCACACGATCGTCGGGGCGGGGGCGGCGGAAGGCGCGATGGACGCGGGGAACATGCTCAAGCCCCCGCTCGCGCGCGGCGAGCTGCGCATGGTGGGCGCTACGACGCTCGACGAGTACCGCAAGCATGTCGAGAAGGACCCGGCGCTCGAGCGTCGCTTCCAGCCGGTGTTCGTCGGCGAGCCCGGCCTCGAGGAAACGATCGCGATCCTGCGCGGCCTGAAGGAGAAGTACGAGGTCCACCACGGGGTCCGGATCACGGACCCGGCGCTGGTCGCCGCTTCCCGCCTCTCGGACCGTTACATCGGCGAGCGCTTCCTCCCCGACAAGGCGATCGATCTGGTGGACGAGGCGGCTTCCCGCCTCCGGATCGAGATCGACTCGATGCCGGAGGAGATCGACGCGCTGTCGCGCCGCCACACCCAGCTCGAAATCGAGCGGGAGGCCCTGCGCGGCGAGTCCGACCCGAGGAGCGTGGAGCGGCTGCGGGACCTGGAGGCGGAGCTGGCGGAGATCCGCGAGCGGCTCGCCGGGCTGAAGTCCCGCTGGACGCTCGAGAAGGAGGCGATCGAACGGGTCCGGGGACGGAAGCGGAGCATCGAGGAGCTCGGCCTGCAGGCGGAGCAGGCGACGCGCGCCGGCGACCTGCAGCGGGCGGCCGAGATCACGTACGGCCAGATCCCGAAGGCCAGGGCCGAGCTCGAGGCCGCGGAGGCGGATCTCACCCGGATGCAGGCGCAGGGGAGCTTCCTCAAGGAGGAAGTCGGGCCGGAGGACGTGGCCGAAGTCGTGGCGGCGTGGACGGGCATCCCGGTGACGAGGATGCTGGAGGACGAGAAGGAGCGGCTCACGCGCCTCGAGGAGCACCTCCACGAGCGAGTGGTCGAGCAGGTCGAGGCGATCACCGCCGTCTCGAACGCGGTGCGGCGGAGCCGGGCGGGGCTCCAGGACCCGAACCGTCCGGTCGGGAGCTTCATCTTCCTCGGGCCCACGGGAGTCGGGAAGACGGAGACGGCGCGCGCCCTCGCGGAGTTCCTGTTCGACGACGAGGACGCGCTGGTCCGTCTCGACATGTCGGAGTACGGCGAGCGTCACGCGGTCGCGAGGCTGATCGGCGCTCCGCCGGGATACGTGGGTTACGAGGAGGGGGGACAGCTGACGGAGGCCGTTCGGCGGCGGCCCTACGGCGTGGTGTTGTTCGACGAGATCGAGAAGGCGCACCCGGACGCGTTCAACGTCCTGCTCCAGATCCTCGACGACGGTCGGCTGACGGACGGGCAGGGGCGTACCGTCGACTTCCGGAACGCCGTCCTCATCCTGACCAGCAACATCGGAAGCGCGTGGATCCTGGAGCACGCCGACGACGACTGGGAGATGGTCGAGGCGAGGGTGCGCGACGCTCTACGCCAGGCGTTCAAGCCCGAGTTCCTGAACCGGATCGACGAGATCATCGTCTTCCGCCCGCTGAGCCGCGAGGGCCTCGAGCAGGTCGTCGGACTGCAGCTGCGGCGTCTCGCGGGCTTTCTCCGTGAACGCGACGTGACGCTCGAGGTGACGCCGGAAGCCCGCCGGGCGATCGCGGACGAGGGGTACGATCCCGCGTTCGGAGCGCGGCCGATGAAGCGGGCGATCCAGCACATGGTCTCCGACCCGCTCGCGCTGGCCTTTCTCGACGGGCGTTTCTCCGACGGCGACGCGATCCGGGTGGAGCTCGGACCGGACGGCGCGCTCCGCTTCGAGCGGCTGGCGGGTTGACGGGCCCGCCCGCCGGGACAGATTACCGCTCCTGTCGTCGGCGGGACCGGGTGGGAGCCGGGTCCCGCCGCACCCTGACCTCGAGACGCCGGAGGCCGCCGTGTCGGCAGTCCTGAGCGCGAACCGGGCCGCGGCCCCGCTTCTCCTCCTCGCCTGCGCGGCCGTCGCGGCCTGCGCCTCCTCGGGTCCGTCCCGGTCGGACGCCGGGCCGTTCGGCGCCGTATCCTCCGAGGCGGCCGTGCGCGGCTTCCTGGACGCGGCGAACGCCGACGACTTCCGGCGGATGGGGGAGCTGTTCGGAACGGAGCGGGGACCTGGCGTGGACCAGTTCGGCATAGAGGAGATCGAGGCGCGGATGATCGTCCTCTCCAGGCTCCTCAGGCACGACCGTTACACGCTCCGCCAGGCGAATCTCGCGGCGCTCGGACCCGACCGCGTCCGCTGGGAGGCGGCGCTGACGGGCAGCCGGAAGGGCGACGTCGTGGTCCCGGTGATCACCGTCCCCACGCGCTCCGGGCGCTGGTTCGTCGAGCGCCTGGTCCTCGACGCCGTGACGGGCGGGCTCTAACCGTCCCGCTCCGGGCCGTCACGATCCGGTCCGCGCGTCGCCGCGGTTCCGGGGCCCGAGATCTCGACGAGGACG
>JAWOIN010000075.1:0-25808 GCA_046484665.1 Gemmatimonadota bacterium | reverse complement strand
CGGGCCGCTGCTTTCGGGGTTCACGGGAGAGCAGACGAGGACCTTCTTCTCGGTCGCGTACTCGAACAGGGCCGCGTCCTCCTGGAACGCGGCCCCGAGGCAGGCCTCGTTGGGGACGAACATCACCACGAAGCCCGGGGTGACCGGGAACTGCTCCCAGTAGGCCTTCTGGCTCAGCTCCCGCACCCTCGCCTTCAGCGCCAGCGCGTGCGCGGCGAGATGCCGGCGGCGCGCGTCGTCGTCCTCCGTCTCCATCGCGGAGAGGTAGGAGCTCAGGGGGACCTTCGCGTCGATGGGCAGAATCCCGCCGCCGGGGAGCCGTGCCACGAGGTCGGGCCGCCCGTCTCCACCTTCGCTCGACTGCTCGTCGAAATCCACGTGACGCTCCATGCCCGCCATCTCGACCACGCGCCGCAGCTGCACCTCGCCCCAGCGCCCCCGCGCCGTGGGCGATTTGAGCGCCGCCCGGAGGTTCGTCGTGCTCTCGTGCAGCTGCCGGTGCGTCTCCTTGAGGTCCCGGATCTGGGTGTTGAGCGACTCGTAGGCCCCCTGACGACGCTGCTCGAGCTCGCGCACGTGCGCGTCGAGCGAGACCAGCTTCTCCTGGAGCGGCCCGATCACTCCTTTCAGGCCTTCCTTCGCCTGCACGGTGTAACTCTCGGCGTTCCGCTGGAGCGTCTGCCCGGCGAGCGCCTCGAACGCCTCCCGCAGCCGCCGCTCCGCCTGCTCGCTCCATTCCAGCTTCTCCGCCTCCGATTCCCGCGCGGCGCGGAGAGCGGCCAGCTCTTCCCGGAGCTCTCCCGCGGCTCGCTCTCGCTGCTCGCGCAGGGCGCGGTCGGATCGCTCCCAGGCCGCCCGGCTGCGGGCCCAGGCGGCGAGTCCGGCGAGGAGTCCGACCAGAAAGGCGACGGCGGAGACGAGCAGCAGCGTCGTGGCTTCGTTCATCTCGCTCAGCGTCCCGTGTTCTCCCATCCGCCGTCGGGCGGAGCGGCCGCGATGAACCTATACCGGTCCGGCGACAGCGGACACCGCACCCCCGGTGAGGGCGGGAGTTTCCGTGTGGCGCCGTCGCCGGGGGGATCGTATCCTGCAACGCGCTGGAATCGCGAGCGAAAGACCACCGCATATCGGCAGGTACGGGGTGATGTCTGGACCGGAACGACGCGCCGGACGTCGGGCGGCCCTGCTGGCGGCGCTGCTTTGCATTGCGGCCCCGTCTCCCCTCCGCGCGCAGGAGGCCGAAGATTCCCCCGATCCGGCCCCGACGCTCGCGTTCGACGGCGAACTGCGCCTGCGGGGCGAGGCCGACGGGCGGACGGTCGGCGTCGGGGACGATTACGCCGTCCTCTCCCGGCTGCGTCTGGGGGCGCGGGTCGGCTGGTCCGACTGGATCCGGGTGTACGCCCGGCTGCAGGACGCCCGGGCGTGGGGAGAGGAGTCGAGCACGCTGACCGACGCCTCCGCCGACGCGCTCGACATCCATGAAGCGTGGGCGGAGCTCGGTCGACCGGAGGAGATCGCGGCGCGGCTCGGCCGCCAGGAGCTCGCGCTCGCGGACGAGCGACTGGTCGGGGCCGTGGGCTGGACGAACACCGGCCGCTCCTTCGACGGGGCGCGGGCGCTCGGACGGCTCGGCGATGTCGCGTGGACGGCGTTCTGGATGAACGTGGCGGAGCGCGATTCCATCACTTCGATCGGGCTCGATCCGCAGGGAAACCAGGGACGCGACGACGACGGGTGGCTGCTCGGCGCGCACACGGCCACGGACGCCGGTCCCGTCCGGGGAGAGCTCACGCTGCTCCACGACCGCAACGGGGCCACGGACGAGTCCTGGACGGCGAACCTCCGGGTCCACGGGCGGACGGGCGGTTTCCTGTTCGACGTCGCGGGGGCTTGGCAGGGCGGTCCGGACCGTCGCGCCTGGTTCGCGAGCGGCCGGGTGGGAGCGGTACTCGGACGTCTCACGCTCGCGGCGCAGGCGGACCTGCTCTCGGGCGCTGACGAGCCCGGAGCCGGCGACCGGAAGGCGTTCCACACCCTGTACGCGACGAATCACAAGTTCTACGGGTACATGGACTACTTCCTGGCGATCCCCGGCGGCCTCGACGAGGCCGGGCTCGTCGACGCGATCCTGCGGGCCTCGTGGAGGCTCTCGGAGCGGTCCACGCTCCGCGCGGACCTGCACAGGTTCTGGACCGCGGAGGAGCGCGGCGGGGAGTCGGCGCTCGGCTCCGAGCTCGATCTGGTCGGCGACTGGAGATTCGCCGCCCCGGCAACGCTCGAGGCGGGAGGCGGGATGTTCTTCCCGGAGCCGCTCGCGGAAGAGGTGCTGCCCGCCTTCGCCGGCGGCGACGACGCGACCTGGTGGGGATACGTGCAGCTCACGCTCCGCTGGCCGTGAGGAAGGAGATCGCGATGCCGGACGGGGCGGAAGCGACGGGGCGTCGGAGGCGGTTCGCCGGGGGAGCGGGGTTCGCGCTCGCCTCTGCGCTCGTGGGAATCGCCGTCGGGACGGCGGGATTCACGTTCGTCTACGGACGGGGCGCGTCCTACCTCACGAACGACCCGGCGGCCTGCGCGAACTGCCACGTGATGGAGGCTCAGTACTCGTCATGGCTGCAGGGCAGCCACCGGAACGCGGCCGTGTGTAACGACTGCCACACTCCGAAGGACCACGTCGGGAAGTACGTCGTGAAGGCGCGCAACGGCTTCTGGCACTCCTTCTACTTCACGGTCGGGGGCTTTCACGAGCCGATCCGGATCAAGCCGGGGAACCGGGAAATCACGGAAGGGCGCTGCCGCAGCTGTCACGCCGAGGTCGTCGACCTGATGGAGGCCGGGCACCCGGAGCCCGTGTCGTGCCTCCGTTGCCACGACGAGGTCGGGCATGCCAACTGACGCGGGCGTCGGCGCTCGCCCCGCAGGACCACTCGAAGAGGTGAGCTCATGAACGTGCGGATCGGACGGACCGGCCTCCGGCTCGCCGCCGTCGCGCTGATCGCGACGATCGCGGCCGTCGGGTCCCTGGCACTGCTTTTCAGCATCTTCGAGCGGCAGCAGGAGGCGCGGGAGCCGTACTTCCGGGTCGTCGCCGTGACGGACACCACGGAGGACCCGGCGCTGTGGGGCGCCAACTTCCCGAAGCAGTACGAGCGGTACCTCCGCACGACCGACCAGCAGCGCACGAGGTTCGGCGGCAGCGAGGCGATGCCGCGCACGCCGTCCGAGGCGGATCCGCGCTCGATCGTCGCGCAGTCGAAGCTCGAGGAGGACCCGCGACTCGTCACGATGTGGGCGGGCTACGCCTTCTCGCGGGACTTCCGGGAGGAGCGCGGACACGCCTACATGCTGGAGGACCAGACGTTCACGGAGAGGCAGCAGGTCCAGCAGCCGGGCACCTGCCTGAACTGCCACGCGTCCATGTACGTCCCGTACATGCGGCTCGGGGAGGGGGACCTCACGCGCGGCTTCGAGGCGATCAACCAGATGACGTACCAGGACGCCCGCGAGCACGCCGACCGCGCGATCGCCTGCATCGACTGCCACGATCCGGAAACGATGCGCCTCCGCGTCACGCGCCCGGCCTTCATGGAGGGAATCGCCGCGTTCAAGCGGGAGGTGGAGGGCATTCAGGATTACGACGTCAACCGGGACGCGAGCCGCCAGGAGATGCGGGCGTTCGTCTGCGGGCAGTGCCACGTGGAATACTACTTCCGCGGCGAGGAGAAGCGCCTCGTCTATCCGTGGACGAAGGGGCTGCGGGCCGACGACATCTACGCCTACTACGAGGAAAGCGGCTTCGCCGACTGGACGCACGCGATGACGCAGGCGCCGGTGCTCAAGGCCCAGCACCCGGAGTTCGAGACCTGGAGCCAGGGCATCCATGCGAGGTCCGGCGTGGCCTGCGCCGACTGCCACATGCCGTACATGAGATCCGGTGCCCAGAAAATCAGCGACCACCACGTCCGCAGCCCCCTGCTGAACGTGAGCAACGCCTGCCAGACCTGCCATCCCGTGGAAGTCGAGGAGTTGAAGGAGCGGGCGGAGAAGCTGCAGGCGAACACGTTCCGGCTCCGGAACCAGGCGCTCGACGCGCTGATGGGCCTGATCACGGACCTCGAGGCGGCGACCGCCGCCGGCCGGACCGACTCGGGGGTAGAGACGGCGCGGGCGCTGCAGCGGCGCGCCCAGTTCTACATCGACTTCTTCGAGGCCGAGAACTCGATGGGCTTCCACGCCCCGGAGGAGGCGGCGCGGATCTTCGGGGAGGCGATGAACTACGCCCGGCAGGGCCAGATCGTCGTGCGGGACCGGGATTTCGAGCCGACGATCTCCCCCCGGATGCAGGAGGAGGAGCAGATGCTGTCCGCGGGAGGTTGGATCGGAGAGGAATGAGTGCGGTGAACGGTTCCTCCGCGGGGATTGCCCCGACCGCACCGGCCAGGGAGATTGCAGCGTCGCCCGGAGCCGCCGGTCGGCAACCGGGCCTGGCGGCGGCCCGTCCGCGTATCCCCGTCAGTGCGGCGGGCGGGGTGCACCCCTGCGCACACGCCGCAACCTCCACTGGACCGATGACATCATGCAAATCGACCTGACGGCAGACGAGCACGAAATCCTAAGACAGGTGCTGGAGGACTCGCTCTCAGACCTGCGCATGGAGATCGCCGATACCGACCTCTACGACTTCCGCGAAATGCTCAAGCTTCGAAAGGCCGCGATCGTGAAGCTGATCGAGGCGATGAAGGCGGGCGAGCCGGTGGCCTGACCCCGGGGGTCCCGGCGGGGCGCAGCAACGACCTCGCCGGTCTCCCCGCGGCCCTCGGGCCGACCCGGGTGACGGAGTTTCCGTGGAAGCCGTCCGTGCGGGCGTCCGTTCGCCGGGCGTGACGCTGCAGGGGCGGGGCCCGCCCGGCCCCACGACACCGCCGTCCGGCTTCCATCGCGTTCGGTCCACCGGTACAGGAGGATCCGGATGATCCCGGTCTCGCTGTCGTCGACGCTCCTGTCGGCCGTCCAGGAGACGGTCAGCCACTCCCCGCAAGCCGGCCACGCGCCGGGCGGTGAGGCCAACCTGGTGCTTCCCGACCTGGGCATGGCCGAGTTCATGGGGGTGAACGGCCGCGTTCTCCTGATGTGGGGGCTGCTCGTCTGCGCGCTCGGGCTCCTGTTCGGGTTCGTCAACTACATCCGGGTGAAGCGGCTGCCCGTGCACCCGTCCATGCGGGAGGTCTCCGGGCTGATCTGGGAGACGTGCAAGACCTACCTGTTCCGGCAGGGCCAGTTCCTGTTGATCCTCGAGGCCCTGATCGGCCTGATCATCGTCCTGTACTTCGGTGTGCTTCTGGACTTCGAGCCGCTCCGGGTCGCCGTGATCCTGGCCTTCAGCCTGGTCGGCATGGCGGGGAGCTACGGCGTCGCGTGGTTCGGGATCCGCATCAACACGCAGGCGAACTCGCGCCTGGCGTTCGCGAGCCTCACGGGTCGGGTCTTTCCCCTCCACGCCATCCCGCTGGAAGCGGGGATGAGCATCGGGATGGCTCTGGTCAGCGTCGAGCTGTTCGTCATGCTCTGCATCCTCCTGTTCATCCCCGGCGGCTGGGCGGGTCCCTGCTTCATCGGGTTCGCGATCGGCGAGTCGCTGGGCGCGGCAGCGCTGCGGATCGCCGGCGGCATCTTCACGAAGATCGCCGACATCGGGGCCGACCTGATGAAGATCGTGTTCGGGATCAAGGAGGACGATGCGAGAAATCCCGGCGTGATCGCGGACTGCACCGGGGACAACGCGGGCGACTCGGTGGGGCCCACCGCGGACGGTTTCGAGACGTACGGCGTGACGGGCGTGGCGCTGATCGTGTTCATCGTGCTGGCGGTGCGCGACCCGCTCGTGCAGGTGCAGCTCCTCGTGTGGATCTTCATGATGCGAGTCCTGATGGTCGTGACCGCGGGGCTCTCGTACCTGATCAACAACGCGATCGCCCGGGTCCGGTACCGGGATGCGACGGAGATGGACTTCGAGGCGCCGCTGACGCAGCTGGTGTGGCTGACGTCGATCGTGTCGGTGGCGCTGACCTATGCGGCCTCCTACCTGCTGATCGGCGACCTGGCCGGCGGCGGGCTCTGGTGGAAGCTGGCGACCATCATCACGTGCGGTACGCTGGCGGGCGCCGTCATCCCGGAGCTGGTCAAGGTCTTCACCTCCACGAACTCGCGTCACGTGCGCGAGGTCGTGACCTCGGCGCGCGAGGGGGGAGCATCGCTGGGCATCCTCTCGGGCTTCGTCGCCGGCAACTTCAGCGCCTTCTGGCTCGGGCTCGCGATCACGGCGCTGATGGCGGCCGCCTACGGAGTGAGCACGCAGGGGCTGGAGGCGCTGATGATCGCCCCCGCCGTGTTCGCGTTCGGCCTGGTGGCGTTCGGGTTCCTCGGGATGGGCCCGGTGACGATCGCCGTCGACTCGTACGGCCCGGTCACCGACAACGCCCAGTCGATCTTCGAGCTTTCGACCATCGAGGAGATTCCCGGCATCAGGGAGGAGCTGCAGCGGGAGCACGGCCTCTCGGTCGACTTCGGGCGGGCCAAGCTGCTGCTAGAGGAGAACGACGGCGCGGGCAACACGTTCAAGGCCACGGCGAAGCCGGTTCTGATCGGGACTGCCGTGGTCGGCGCCACGACGATGATCTTCTCGATCATCGTGTTGCTCACGGAGGGACTGCGTGCGGACCTGGTCGCCAAGCTCTCGGTGCTGCACCCGGAGTTTCTGCTGGGGCTGATCACCGGCGGCGCGATCATCTACTGGTTCACGGGAGCCTCCACGCAGGCGGTGACCACGGGAGCCTACAGGGCGGTGGAGTTCATCAAGCGCAACATCAGGCTCGAGGGCGTGACCCGCGCCTCCGTGGCCGACTCGAAGAAGGTGGTGGAGATCTGCACGCGCTACGCCCAGAAGGGGATGTTCAACATCTTCCTGGGCGTCTTCTTCGCCACCCTGGCCTTCGCGTTCTTCGAGCCCTTCTTCTTCGTCGGCTACCTGATCTCGATCGCCATCTTCGGACTGTTCCAGGCGATCTTCATGGCGAACGCCGGCGCCGCCTGGGACAACGCCAAGAAGATCGTGGAGGTCGAGCTGCGCGAGAAGGGGACGGCGCTGCACGCGGCGACGGTGGTGGGCGACACGGTCGGGGACCCGTTCAAGGACACCTCGTCCGTGGCCCTGAACCCGGTGATCAAGTTCACGACGCTGTTCGGGCTGCTGGCGGTGGAGCTGGCCGTGAGCCTCGCGGCCCAGCGGGGCCGGCCGATCACGCTCGTCTTCTCGGCGGTGTTCTTCGCACTGACGCTCGTGTTCGTCTGGCGGACCTTCTACCGGATGCGGATCGAGACCCCGGGGCGGCTCGAGGAGCCGGCGATCGCACCGACGTCCTGACGGTGAGGCGCGCCGGGAGCCCGGAGCGCGACGCCCGACCCGCGACACGGAAGCCGCGGGTCGGGCGTTCTGACCATTCCCGACCCTCGGGACGTTACTCGGGCTGGGGCGCCTGCAGCATCAGCGCGAGCTCGCCTGCCCCCTCGTCCATCGGGAGCGCGACCGCCTGCGGCGTCGTGAACCGCACCTGTCCCCCCTCGACGATGCTCGCCGTCACCCGATAGGATCCGTCCGGGTCGTAGGACGCCGCCGGGATCACGACGGACCAGGAGACCGGGACCTGGCCCGGGCTCTCGATCATCTGGCTGCCGACCACCTCGCCCGCCGCGTTCTCGATCGTCACGTTCACGGACGCGGCCGGCGTGAGCGCCACTCCCTCCGCGTACGCGACGGTGCCCCTGACCATCCGCGCCGCGGGCGCGGCGGTCATCTGGTCGGTCGTTCCGGGCGTCGACGCCTGCTCGGCGTCGCCCCCGCCGCAGGCGACGAGGAGTCCCGCGGCCATCGCCACCATCAATCCGGTCTTCAGACGCATTCTCGTTCCTCCAATCTCGAGTTCTGACTCTTCCCGCTGCACCTGCGTGCCAGGGGAACCTGCGCACCTCGGCCCGCCGGGCGCCACCTCACCGCAGATCGGGCCGGCGCCCGCTCCGCGGGCCCTCCGGTCCGCCCGTGCCCGCGGACCTCACGCTTCGGTCGCCCTCGTGCTCGCGACCGTGATCGTCTCCAGCCCGTGCGCGTGCGGGCCCGTCTCCGCGCGCCGCAGCATCCAGGCGAAGAAGAAGCCGAGGAAGCCGAGCACCGAGAAGATCCACATCCCGAGCGCGTAGCCTTCCGGGTTGGCCGGCCCCGCCGCGGAGGCGTCGTTCGCCCAGCCGATCATCACGTTGAACGAGAACAGCCCGATGTTCTGGATCATCGTCATCAGGCCGTACGCCGTCCCCAGCTTCGCCTCCGGCACGAGGTAGGCGACCGAGGGCCACATCACCGCCGGGACGAGCGAGAACGCGACGCCCATTACCGCCATCGGCACCCAGAGCTCGAGGCTCGAGTAGGCCATCAGGAGGTAGACCGGCACGAGCAGCAGGGAGCCGAACATCATGAACAGCGATCGCTTCCCGACCCGGTCGACCCAGAGCCCGAACAGGGGCGTGAAGATCATCGCGCACAGGGTGATGATACTGGAAAGGAAGCCGGCGTGCTCGCGGCTCACCCCGTGCGCGTCCTGGAAGAACTTGATCGCGAAGGTCTGGAACGGGAAGATCGCCGAGTAGAAGGTGACGCACAGCAGCACCACCCAGAGGTACGAGCGCGAGAAGCTGAACAGGTCGGCGAACGCCACCCGGTCCGTCCCGCCCGATTCGCCGAGGTCGTACCGTTTCGCCGCGCGGTCCTCGAGCACCCAGTAGAACAGGGCGCCGACCAGGCAGAAGGTCGCGAAGCCCACGGAGATCAGGAGCGGCCACTGCCAGTTTTCGTAGGCGGGCCGTGCCCAGGTCGGGGAGTTGAGAGCCAGATAGGACCCGAGCCGCGCGATGGTCAGATTCACGCCGAACGCGAAGCTGAGCTCCCGTCCCTTGAACCAGCGGGCGATCCCCACCGTGACGGACACGATCAGCGACTCGGCTCCGATCCCGAAGATCAGCCTCCCGGCGGCCATCACCGGGAAGCTGCCGGTGGCGGCCGTAACGATCGTCCCCACGAAGCAGAGGGCGCCGAACAGGAGAGTCGCCTTCCGGACGCCGATCCGGTCGATGATGATTCCGCCGACGAGCACCATCAGGATGTTCGGGAAGCTGTAGATCGCGTTGAGCGTCCCGATCCGCCGGTCCGAGAAGCCCAGCTGGTCGCGAAGCAGGTCGGCGACCGGGCTGATCGCGTCGTAGGCGTAATAGTTCCCGAACATCGCGAGGCTGATCACCACCAGCACGAGCCAGCGCAGGCTGGTGGGCGGGGCAGGCCTCACCGTCATCTCGGGAGGGGCCGGGGGGCCCGGGGACTCCGCGCTCGTCATGGAAGCCCTCCTCGCTGGCGGACGATCGACCGGCGCCGGGACGCTCGACGTTAGTGTACCGCGGCCCGCCCAGCCAGCACGCCTCCGGGACGTCGAGGGGCGGGTGCCGGGGCCGCCCGTCCCCGCTATACTCCGCTCGTCGCGGCGCGCCGGTCCGACGAGCGGTCCGAGCGGCGCCCGACGGCGTCCCAACCGACCCGACGACATGAGCCTCCTGCACTTCTACCGGACACCCGCCCTCTCCGAGGCGGCGACCGCCTCGCTGCTGGAGCGGGCCCGCGGCCGCGCGGTCCCGGGGCTCCTCCGCCTCGAGACGGAGCACTGCTTCAACGTCGAGGTGTCGAGGGCGCTCGACGACCCGAACCTGAGAACGCTCGCCTGGCTGCTCGCCGAGACGTTCGAGCCGGAGCGCTTCGCGTCCCGGAGCTTCCTCGCGGTGCGGGCCGCGGGACCTGCCGCGGGGGCCGGGGGACCGCTCGCCGTCCCGCCCGAGATCCTGGAGGTCGGGCCGCGGCTCACCTTCACGACCGCCTGGTCGACGAATGCGGTGTCGGTCTGCCACGCCTGCGGGCTGGACGCGGTGCGCCGGATCGAGCGCTCCCGACGGTACCTGCTCGAGCGGTCGGCGCCGCTCTCGGAGGCCGAGAGGACCGCCTTCCTGGCGCTCGTCCACGACCGGATGACGGAGTGTCCCTATCCGGAGTCGTTGGCCGGCTTCGAGACCGGCGTCGAGCCGGAGCCGGTTCGGACGATCCCTGTGCTCGAGCAGGGAAGGACCGCTCTGGAACGGGTGAACCGGGAGATGGGGCTCGCGTTCGACGACTGGGACCTCGACTACTACCTGCGGCTGTTCCGGGACCGGGTCGGTCGGAACCCGACGGATGTCGAGCTGTTCGACGTTGCGCAGTCGAACAGCGAGCACTCGAGGCACTGGTTCTTCAAGGGACGGCTGGTCGTCGACGGTCGCGAGCTGCCGGGCTCGCTGATGCGGGTCCTGAAGGCCCCGCTCGACGCGAACCCGCGGAACAGCGTGATCGCGTTCCGGGACAACTCGAGCGCGATCGGGGGATACCGGATCCGGACGATCCTGCCGGAGCGGCCCGGCGGGCCCTGCGCACTGCGCGCCGAGGAGGTGGACTACCATCTCCTGTTCACGGCCGAGACGCACAACTTCCCGAGCGGCGTGGCGCCGTTTCCGGGCGCCGAGACCGGGTCCGGCGGCCGGATCCGCGACGTGCACGCGACGGGGCGGGGAAGCCTCGTCGTGGCGGGCACGGCCGGCTACTGCGTGGGGAACCTCCGCGTGCCGGGAAACGCGGCGCCGTGGGAGGACCCCTCCTTCCGCTATCCCGCGAATCTCGCGTCGCCGCTGGAGATCGAGATCGAGGCATCGGACGGGGCGTCCGACTACGGGAACAAGTTCGGAGAGCCCCTGATTCAGGGGTTCACCAGGTCCTTCGGACTCCGGCTACCCGGCGGAGAGCGCAGGGAGTGGATCAAGCCGATCATGTTCAGCGGTGGAATCGGCCAGATCGACGCCCGGCACGTCGAGAAGGGCGTGCCGGAGCCGGGGATGGGCGTCGTCAAGATCGGCGGGCCGGCCTACCGGATCGGGATGGGTGGTGGGGCGGCCTCGAGCATGGTGCAGGGCGAGAACGTCGCCGAGCTCGACTTCAACGCGGTGCAGCGCGGCGACGCGGAGATGGAGCAGAAAGTGAACCGGGTGCTGCGCGCCTGCGTAGAGCTCGGGGAGGGGAACCCGATCGTCTCGATTCACGATCAGGGAGCGGGGGGCAACTGCAACGTTCTCAAGGAGATCGTGGATCCGGCGGGGGCCCGGATCGAGGTCCGCGCGATCCCGGTCGGCGACGAAACCCTCAGCGTCCTCGAGATCTGGGGCGCCGAGTACCAGGAGAACGACGCGCTCCTCCTGCGGCCGGGCGACGAGGCGCGGTTCGGAGCCCTCTGCGTGCGGGAGAAGGTCCCGTGGGCCGTGGTCGGACGCGTGACGGGGGACGGCAGGATCGTGCTGCACGACGAGCGCGACGGCACGACGCCCGTGAACCTCGCCCTCGAGGACGTCCTCGGCGACATGCCGCGCAAGAGGTTCGAGCTGGACAGGGCCGAGCCGCGGCTCGAGCCGCTCCGTCTGCCCGCCGGCCTCACCGTGCCGGAGGCTCTGGACCGCGTCCTCCGGCTCCTGTCCGTGGGCTCGAAGCGCTTCCTCACGACGAAGGTGGACCGGAGCGTGACCGGCCTCGTCGCGCGTCAGCAGACGGCGGGGCCCCTCCAGCTCACGGTGGCCGACGTCGCGGTCATCGCGCAGAGCCACTTCGGCGTGACGGGCGGGGCGACGGCGATCGGAGAACAGCCCATCAAGACGTTCCTCGACCCGCGGGCGATGGCCCGGCTCAGCGTCGGAGAGGCCCTCACGAATCTCGTCTGGGCCCGGGTGACGGAGCTCGAGGACGTGAAGTTCTCGGGGAACTGGATGTGGGCGGCCAAGCTCCCGGGCGAGGGCGCGGCCCTGGCCGACGCGGCGGTCGCGCTGGCCGCGCTGCTCGAGGACCTCGGAGTGGCGATCGACGGCGGGAAGGACTCCCTCTCGATGGCCGCCCTCGCGCCCGGACCGGACGGAGTCGACGAGACCGTCAAGGCGCCGGGGGCTCTCGTGATGAGCGCGTACGCCCCGTGTCCCGACGTCACCGTCACCGTCACGCCCGATCTCGCGCTTCCCGGGCGCGGTCGGCTCCTCTACGTGGACCTCGGAGGCGGGCGGCACCGGCTCGGCGGGTCGGCGCTCGCCCAGTGCTTCGGTCAGGTGGGCGAAGTGAGTCCCGACCTCGAGGACTCCCGCGCGCTCGCGCGCGCGCTCGGGGTCGTGCAGGAGCTCCTGCGGGGAGGGACGATCGCGGCCGGCCACGACCGGAGCGACGGCGGTCTCGTCACGACGCTGCTGGAGATGGCGTTCGCGGGGAACGTGGGGATCGAAGTCGACCTTCCCTTCGATCCGGTCGACGCGATCGCGGTCCTGTTCTCCGAGGAGCTCGGACTCGTGATGGAGGTGGATTCCGACGACGTCCCGGGTGCGCTCGCCGGCTTCGCGGAGGCCCGCGTGCCGTGTCTCGAGATCGGCCGCGTGACCGGAGGGAACCGGGTCGAGATCCGGATGACCGGCGCCCCGGTCCTCTCCGCGGACCTGCGGGACCTCCGCGACGCCTGGGAGTCCACGAGCTTCGCGCTCGACGCGCTCCAGGCGGACCCGGCGCTCGTCGCGCAGGAACGCGACGGGCTGCGGGCGAGGACGGGTCCCGACTGGCGGGCCGGGTTCGCCTACGGCCCCCCCGGGGCCGCCGTGCTCACGGCGCCCGGGAAGCCGCGCGTCGCGATCGTGCGGGAGGAGGGATCGAACTCGGACCGGGAGATGGCGTCCGCATTCTTCGCAGCGGGCCTCGAGCCGTGGGACGTGACGATGACGGACCTGCTGGCGGGCCGCGTCCGGCTCGAGAGCTTCCGCGGAGTCGTGTTCGTGGGCGGGTTCTCGTTCGGCGACGTGCTCGACTCGGCGAAGGGGTGGGCGGGCGTGATCCGGTTCCACGAGGAGGTCGCGGCGCAGTTCGACGCCTTCTACGGGCGCCCGGACACCTTCACCCTCGGCGTGTGCAACGGCTGCCAGCTGTCCGCGCTGCTCGGCTGGGTGCCCTGGCGCGGGATCGAGATGACGCGGCAGCCGCGGTTCATCCGGAACGCCTCCGGGCGCTTCGAGTCGCGCTTCGTGTCGGTCCGCGTGGAGCGGAGCCCGTCGATCCTGCTGCGCGGAATGGAGGGCGCGACGCTCGGGATCTGGAGCGTGCACGGGGAGGGGCGCGCGCACTTCCCCGAGCCGGAGATCCTCGGGCGGGTGGAAGCGGAGGGCCTGGCGCCCGTCCGCTTCGTGGACGACGCCGGGACGGTGACGGAGCGGTACCCGTTCAACCCGAACGGATCGGCGAGGGGAATCGCGGCGCTCTGCTCTCCCGACGGACGGCACCTCGCCATCATGCCGCACCCCGAGCGGGCGTTCCGCCTCTGGCAGTGGCCGTGGCTGCCGGCGGAGATGCGCGCGGAGATGCGCGCGGCGGGCACGCGCGGCGAGGCCGCGCCCTCGCCGTGGTTCAGGATGTTCACGAACGCACGGGAGTGGTGCGAGGAGCAGGCTTGACCGGGGCGCCCGCCCGCGGCCCGGCGTTCAGGGGCCGTCCCGTCCGTTCCGGTTCGGAGTCAGGACCAGGTCCTGGAAGTCGTAGCTGAAGTCCACGGACGGCGACGCGGGGACCATTCGGACCTCCTGGATCGAGCCGTCGGGCTCGAGGTCGAAGGTCACGAACGCGTCGGCGCGCAGCTCGCGGTCCCGCCAGCGCGCGACGAACGTGTCGTGCTGCCAGTGCTCGAGGTCGCCCACGAGGGAGGGCGTGGCGCCGAACCGGAGCACGAGGCCGCGGCTCTCGAGGCCGATCGAGACGTCTCCGTACCAGGGGTCGGAGAATGTGCCGGCGTACTCGGAGAGCGGGAGGGAGGGGCGCGATGCCGTGTCCCGCTCGACGGCGGCCGACCGCTCCGCGGCGGCGGCGGCCGAGTCCCGCAGCGCGCCCAGCACGCGGTACGCCTCGAGCCAATCGTGGTCCGGGGCCCCCATGTAGTGGTCGAGCAGTTCCTGCGTGATCGCCTGGAACGCGCCTCCCTCCTCGGCGTTCGTGAGCACGGCGATCCCGAGATCGAGCTCCGGTACGATCGTCAGGCGCGACACGTAGCCCTGCAGCCCGCCCGTGTGCGTGACGAGCTTGTGGCCCCGGTAGTCTCGCACGAAGAAGCCGAGCGCGTAGCCGTTGAAGTCGGCCCGGAGCGGGGCCGCCTCGGGCGGAGGCGGACGGGTCGGGATCGGCGTCACCAGGGTCCACAGCTCACGGGTCGTGGCCGGGTCGAACAGGGGCTCGCCGCCGGCGACCCGTCCCGAGTCCAGCTGAACGATCATCCAGCGGGCCATGTCGGCCGCGCTGGCCAGGATGCCGCCCGCCGGCTTGTCGTTGTGACTCGGGTGGGCCGTCACGCGCCGCACCCGGCCTT
This sequence comes from Gemmatimonadota bacterium, assembly GCA_046484665.1. Taxonomy (GTDB): domain Bacteria; phylum Gemmatimonadota; class Gemmatimonadetes; order Palauibacterales; family Palauibacteraceae; genus Carthagonibacter. The sequence continues at coordinate 11,268 of JAWOIN010000075.1, read as the reverse complement.
CGATCCGCGCGTGCGTCGCCGCCAGATTTCCGCCCACCCGCGCCTCCTCGTAGTCGGTCACCGCGTCGGGCATCCCGATCCGGCGCAGAATGCGGGTCGTGATGAACTCGTCCCAGGAGAGGCCGCTCACCTCCTCGATCAGCGCGCCCGCGACCACGTACAGGACGTTGTCGTAGGCGTAGGCGCTCCGGAAACTGGTCGAGAGCGGGACTTCCGCGAGCCGTCGGACGATCTCCTCGCTCGTGTATGTCGTGGCCGGCCACAGAAGCAGGTCGCCGGCGCCGAGCCCGAGCCCGCTCCGATGCACGAGCAGGTCGCGGACCGTGATCTCCGCGGTCACGAACGGGTCCGACATCCGGAACCAGGGCAGGTATCGGATGACGGGGGCGTCCCACTCGATCCGGCCCTCCTCGGCGAGGAGGGCGAGGGCGGTCGCCGTGAACGCCTTCGTGTTCGAGGCGATCCCGAACAGGGTGTGCCCGTCGACTGGCTCCGGCCGCCCGAGGTCCCGAACTCCGTATCCCTTCGAGACGACGACCTCGCCGTCCTTCACGATCGCGAGAGCGAGTCCGGGGACCTCGAAGCTCCGCATCACCTCCGTCACGAGCCGGTCGAGTTCCGGCGGCGGCGCGGCCGGCTCCACCTGGGCCTCCGCGGGCGCGGCCGCGAGAACGAGCGTGGCGACGACCCATGGGCCGGCGGGAACGAGGCGCGGGATCTTCATGGCACTTCCGCTTTCGGGACGAGTGAGAGGTCCTGGAAGTCGTAGCTGAAATCCACGTCCGCCGATGCGGGGACCATCCGGGCCTCGTGCACCCTGGCGTCCGGGGTCAGGTCGAAGGTGAGGAACGCGTCGGCCCTGAGATCCCGGTCCCGCCAGCGGACGAGGAACGTGTCGTGCCGCCAGTGGACGAGGTCGCCGACGAGTGCGGGGGTCCGCGTGAAGCGGATCACGAGACTGCCATCGTCGAGCGTCACCGCCACGTCCCCGTACCACGGGTCCGCGTAGGTGCCCGCGTAGGACGCGAGCGACAGAGATGGTCGGGAAGTCGAGTCGCGCGCGGCGCCGCTCTCCCGTTGCGAGGCGGCCAGGGCGGAGTCGCGCAGGGCCGCCAGCGCCAGGTACGCCCCGAGCCAGTCGTGCGCCGGCGCGCCGAGGTAGTGGTCGAGGACGTGGTGCGTGATCGCCGAGAACGCGGCCCCCTCCTCCGCGTTCGTGAGGACGACGATCCCGAGGCGCTCGTCGGGGATCATCGTGAGGCGCGAGACGTAGCCGGGAAGGCCCCCGGTGTGCGTGACCATCTGGTGCCCGCGGTAGTCGCGGACGAAGAAGCCGAGCCCGTAGCCGTTGAAGCTCGAGCGGAGCGGCTCGAGGCCGGAAGGCGGCGCACCCGTCGGAATCGGGGTCACGAGCCCCCACAGCTCCCGCGTCGTGGCCGGCGAAAAGATAGGGTCGGCGCCGGCGACGCGTCCCGAGTCGAGCTGCACGAGCATCCACCGGGCCATGTCCGCGGCGCTCGCGTTGATCCCTCCCGAGGCGTTCGTGTTCGTCGCGTCGAACGGGCGGACCGGCCGCACGACGCCGTCGACCCGCGCGTGCGGTCGTGCGACGTTGCCGGGCTCGCGGGTGGAGGCGCGCGACACCCGGGTGTCGGACATCCCGAGCGGCTCGACGATCCGCGACGCGACGAACTCCTCCCAGGTCAGCCCGCTCGCCTCCTCGATCACCAGCGCGGCGGCGTGGTAGAGGACGTTGTCGTAGGCGTAGGCGCTCCGGAAGCTCGTCTTCGGCTCGAGCCAGCGGATCGCCCGGACGATCTCCTCTCGGGTCCGGTCGGAGGGCGGCCACCCGAGCAGGTCGCCCTGTCCGAGCCCGAGTCCGCTGCGGTGGACCAGCAGGTCGCGCACGGTGATCTCGCGGGTGACCCACGCGTCCCACATCCGGAACCAGGGCAGGTACTGGATCACCGGCGCGTCCCACTCCAGCCGGCCCTCCTCGACGAGGAGCGCGACGGCGGTCGCCGTGAACGCCTTCGTGTTCGACGCGATCCCGAAGCGCGTGCGGAGGTCGACCGGCCCGGGCCGGCCGAGCTCGCGGACCCCGTAGCCCCGTGTCGCGACGACGCGGCCGTCGTGGACGACGGCGAGGGCGAGGCCGGGCACCTCGAACGCCTCCATCGTCTCCGTGACGAGGGAGTCGAGGTCGGCGGGCGGGCCGAGCTGGGAATTCTGGGCGGAGGCCGGAGAGCTCAGCGCGAGAAAAGCCGCCGAGACGCGAAGGAGGCGCCCGGGGCTCATGCGCGGGATCCCGCGAGGAACAGGGCGACGCCGAGGAAGACCGCCCCGAGCGCCCAGAGCCTGACCAGCGCCGGCGGCAGCGACAGGCCCCGGGCCGCGACCCGCTCGACCCGTTCGCGCCCGATCAGCGGGAGCGCGATTCCGGCGAGGACGAGGAACCCTCCCATCGCCCCGATCAGGACGGTCCCCCGAACCCCTGGGGCGGCGACGAGAAAGGCGATCCCGAGCAGGATCCGGAACGCGGAAGCCGCGAGGATCCCGGGCCACGTCGTGAACCGGCGGACGGCGGGACGGAGCAGGCCAGGCCACGCGACGAGCGCGAGAGCGGCGCAAGCGACGAGAGCGCCGGTCGCCTGGACGATGACGTGCATGAGAGCCTCCTCAGCCCGCCGCGGCGAGCGCGACCGGGAGCCGGAAGACGCCGGCGGGCCGTATCCCGACGTCGCCGACCTCCGATCGTCCGCTGGGGAGCCGTGTGTGGCAGGGAAGGTCCCGCGGCGCCAGGATCCGTCGGGACACGAGAATGCCGGGGACGTGCGCGATTCCGTGCAGCGGCGGGCAGGCGGCGAGTGCCGTACGCATATGGTCCAATCTAGGGCCTGGCGTCGCCTCGGGCACGGCCGCCCGACACGGTCGGAATCCCGTCGCGCGGCGCGAGGATGAGGTGCGGGCCGCGCTCGCCCGGCAGCCCCTCCCGGTCAGCGGCCCGTCAGGCTTCCACGGCCGAGCGCGCGAACGAGCAGCGCGAGCTGGCCGACGTGGTAGCTCTCGTGCAGGGACAGGAACGCCGCGGCGCCGAGGACGGTGCCGTCGCCGGTCGGGAAGTCGTGGCCCGACGGCGCCTCGAGATCCTCCGCCGTCGCGGCGGAGAGCCGCTCCTCGAGTCGCGCCGTGATCAGGTCGAAGGCCTCCGCGACCTCCGCGGGCGAGGGGCGCGCGCCGAGGTCCTCGACCGACCGGGCCCGCTCCAGCGTCGCGCTCCACGCGTGGAGCGGATTCCCTCCCAGGATGCGGACGAGCGACGCGCGGGCCTCGAGCAGGTGCGCGGCGACGAACGCGGCGTTGCTCCCCTCGGCGACCGGCCGCCGGAGCCAGTCGTCCGTGCGCAGCAGTTCGAGCGCGCGCCGGATCAGGCTCGCGTTGAGACCCAGCTGCAACGTCAGGGGACGGATCCGGGCGTCCATCTCAGGCGTCTCCCGGGACGGCGCGCGCGAAGGCGATCGACACGACGAAAGCCAGGAAGGCCGTCCCGAGCAGCGCGGTCGCGGGAAGCGGGTAATGCCCGATCCCGACCGCCGTGAGGATGCCGAGCACGCCGGCGAGGACCACGGCCTGCGCGCGCAGCTCGGTTGCGGCGGTCCGCGACCGGAGGAGGACGAGCCCGATCGAGGCGAGGCCGAGGAGGAAGACGGAGAAGGCGAGACTGAGTCCCCGGAGCACTTCGCCCAGCGTGAGGACGGGGAGTCCCTCGAACTCGTAGCCGTTCAGGAGCTGGAACAGCGTGGCCTCGGCCTCGTTCGCCGGCTCCGGGAGCCCGGTCGCCACGGCCGCGAGGTGCGCGAGCGCCGTCAGCGCCATCGCCGCCACCCCGATCGCGAACGCCCCGCGCTGTCGCGTCATGCGGCTCCCTCCTGTTCGGGCGGTGCGGGCCCCCGACGTCTGGCGGGCCTCCCCGACGAGGATGGCGGGACGCGGGAAGGACGAACAGGCCCGGGTCGCGGTGTCGACGGAGTGGAGATGACGCGAGGAGCCCGATCCGCTCCGGGCCCCTCGCTCGAGGCGACCACCCCGCGACCGGTCGCTTCCGGCGCGGGGCGGGCGCGAGAAAAGGTGTCAGTTCAGCGGAAACGCCACGCCGGCCATGAACTGCCAGGCGCGGTTCTTCACGTCCCCCGTGTCGAATCCGGAGTCGTCGATGTTCGCGATGCCGAGGTCGTAGCGGCCGTCCACGATGATGCTGAGCTTCTCGAGGGCGTACCCGAAGCCGGCGCCGAACGCCACTCCGAAATCTACCGACTTGGTGTCGAGTCCGAGGTCCTCGCAGTCGACGGAGACCGAGACGCCGCCTTCCTCGCCGTCGATCTTACAGCTCATCTCGAACGCCACGGCCGGCCCTGCGAACACGCGCGGCTCGATCGGGCTGTTCGCGATCGGGAACCGCGCCCCGAACAGGACCGGGATCTCGAAGTAATCGAGCTTGAACGTCGCGTCGACGCCCTCGACGTCTCCCTTCGCGCCCTTCATCGAGTAAAGGAGCTCGGGCTGGATGAAGAAGTTGTTCCCGATGCCGAACGTGGCGAACCCGCCGCCCACGAGCCCGGTCCGGCTGTCGATCCCCTCGTCGTCCTCGACGTCGAGGTCCGAGATCGCGAGGCCGCCCTTCACGCCCAGATCGATGGCGACCTGCGCGGAAGAGGTCCGCGGCGCGAGCAGCGCGAGTCCTGCCACGAGGGACAGGACGAAAGTGAATCTTCGCATGTTGAGGCTCTCCTTTCGGAGCCCGGCCGGGGCCCCGTGAAACGCGGATGGGGGGACGGCGACCGGAACGCGCTCCGGCCGCGGGTGGGAATCTGGCGCATCGCCCGGCGGAACTCAATGGGGGAACGAGCGTTCGCCGGAACGGAAGTCCCATCGCTCCGCACGACAGGCGGGCGCCGGCCGGCCCGCGCCCCGCGCGCGTTGACACCCGCCGCGCCGCGGCCTATGTTCGCGCCCGTAAACGCGGAAGCGGGGGCGGGAGGCTCCCCACCTTTCGGCGTCCCGCGGAGCGGGAGACTGCCGCCGGGTCAGAGAAGTGAGGGCGACACCCCCCGAGGGCGCGTCCCCTCACGTCTCAGGCCCGGGCGGCGCTTGCCGCGCCGGGCTTTTTCGTGTTCGCCGTCCGGCCCCGGGCCGTGCCGGCCGGCGATCGGGAGGAGCGGCCCCGGAAGAGGTGATGTGAGCCAGGAAGACCTGCGCGTAAACGAGCGGATTCGAATCAGTCCCGTCAGGCTCATCGACGAGACCGGAGAGCAGGTCGGGATCGTGCCGACGGACGAGGCGCGATCGATGGCGGCGGAAAGGGGGCTGGACCTCGTCGAGGTCGCCCCGAACTCCCGTCCCCCCGTCTGCCGGATCATGGACTACGGGAAGTACAAGTACGAGCAGGCGCGGAAGGCCCGCGAGGCGAGGAAGCGGCAGCACACGATCACCGTGAAGGAGATCAAGATGCGGCCGAAGATCGAGGAGCACGACTACGGGTTCAAGCTCCGCCACGCGCGCCGGTTCCTGGAGGAGGGGGACAAGGTGAAGTTCACCCTCCGCTTCCGGGGCAGGGAGATGACGCACCCCGAGCTCGGCGAGCGGGTGCTCAACAAGGTGAAGCAGGAGCTCGGCGAGATCGCGACGATCGAGACCGACATCCGGATGGAAGGGCGCCAGATGACGATGCTGATGGCGCCGAGAGGCTAGAGAGAGGACATCGGACGATGCCCAAGCAGAAGACGAACCGGTCCGCCGCGAAGCGCTTCAAGAAGACCGGCACGGGAAAGTACAAGCGGAACAAGGCGTATCGCAGTCACATCCTCACGAAGAAGTCCGCGAAGCGGAAGCGTCACCTCCGCAGACCGACCCTCGTCGCCAAGGCGGACGAGAGACGGGTGAAGCGGCTGCTGGCCGGCGATTGAGCGGGCCGGACGAACGGGTCGGCGCGACTCCCCTGCCGGGAGCGTCGTCGCGAGGAGATCCGCCTTCGGGCGAGGGGACACCGGTCCGCCCGCGGGCGTGACGGAAAGAGAGTGGAAGGATGCCGCGAGCCACGAGCAGCGTCGCACGGAACAAGCGGAAGAAGAAGGTCCTCAAGGAGGCGCGCGGGCAGTTCGGCGCGCGGTCGAAGCTCTACCGGACCGCGAAGAACGCGGTGGAGCGGGGCTGGGCGTACTCGTACCGCGACCGTCGCCGGCGGAAGCGCGACTTCCGACGGCTGTGGATCGCCCGGATCAACGCGGGCGCCCGGCAGCACGACATCACCTACTCGCGCTTCATCCACGGCCTGCGGAGCGCGGGGGTCGAGCTGAACCGAAAGGCGCTCGCGGACCTCGCCGTCCGGGAGCCGGAGGCGTTCGCGGAGCTGGCGCGGATCGCCCGGGAGCACGCGGACTGAGCCGCCACTGACGGCGAATGGCGATCGAGGGCGGCGCACTCAGGGACCGGCTCGAAGAGATCCTGCGACGGGGGCTCGAAGCGATCGACGCGGCCGCTGACGAGCCCGCGCTAGAGGAGGCGCGCGTGCGCTTCCTCGGCCGGAACGGGCTCCTCTCGGGGGCCCTGTCCGCGCTCCGCGAGATCCCGGCCGACGAGAAGCGGGACACCGGCAGGACGGCGAACCGCGTCAAGCGGGAGCTCGAGGAGGCGCTCGAGCGCCGACTCGAGGCGGTCGGCGGAGGCGGCGAAGGGGCGGTTCCGGCGCACGACGTCACCCTGCCGGGAAGACGGGCGTGGCGGGGGGGCGTGCATCCGGTGACCCGCGTGATCGACGAGGTCTGCGAGATCTTCCGGGAGATCGGCTTCACCGTGGCCACCGGCCCCGAGGTGGAGACCGACTGGCACAACTTCACGGCCCTGAACATCCCGCTGGACCACCCCGCGGCGGACATGCACGACACGTTCTACCTGGGCGAGAGCGTGCTCCTCCGCACACACACCTCGCCGGTCCAGGCTCGCATCATGCTCGCGCACCGGCCTCCGATCCGGATCCTCGCGCCCGGCCTCGTCTTCCGGCGCGATCCCTGGGACGCCTCCCACGCCCCCGCGTTCGAGCAGATCGAGGGCCTCGCGGTAGACGAGGGAATCGACTTCGTCGAGTTCCGCGCGGCGATCGACTTTTTCGTGCACCGCTTCTTCGGACCATCCGCCCGGACCCGGTTTCGTCCGTCGTACTTCCCGTTCACCGAGCCGTCGGCCGAGGTGGACGTGACCTGTCTCCTGTGCGGCGGCCCGGGCTGCCCGACCTGCAAGGGAACGGGCTGGGTCGAGATCATGGGCAGCGGCATGGTGAACCCCGCCGTGTTCGAGGCCGTCGGCTACGACCCCGAGACGTACACCGGCTACGCGTTCGGAATGGGACCGGCCCGGATCGCCATGCTCCGGTACCGAATCCCGGACATCCGCCTCCTGTACGAGGGCGATGCCGGGTTCCTCGAACAGTTCCGCTGAGGCGCGCGCGTGGACATCAGCGTCAACTGGCTGCGCGCACTCCTCCCCGGCCTCGACGGAACGCCTTTCGAGCTCGCCGACCGGCTGAGCATGCGGGCGATCCCGGTGGACCGGGCCGTCGCCGTCGGCGAAGGCCTCGGCGGGATCGTCGTGGCCCGCGTGCTCGAGACGCGCCCGCATCCGAACGCGGACCGGCTCACCCTGTGTCGGGTGGACGCCGGCGGTGACGAGACGATCGACGTCGTGTGCGGCGCCCCGAGCGTCGAGACGGGCGCCCTCTATCCGTACGTGCCTACGGGCGCGGAGCTTCCGGGCGGTTTCCGCATCGAGTCGCGCCGGATCCGGGGCGAGATGAGCCACGGCATGCTCTGCTCGGAGAAGGAGCTCGGGCTCGGTCGGGACGCCGCGGGGATCCTCCGGCTGCGCGGGGAGTTCGTTCCGGGCCAGCCGTTCGCCGTCGCGATGGGACTGCCCGACGCCCGGCTCGAGCTCGACCTCACGCCGAACCGGATCGACCTCGCCTGCCACCTCGGCGTGGCACGGGAGCTGGCCACGGAGGAGACCGGCCCGCCGGCGCTCCCGGACATCGGGGCGCCCGAGCCCGAGCCCGCCTGGGCCGACGGAGTGAGCGCGGCCGGGGCCGGCGGCGTGCGGATCGCGATCGACGACCCGGACCGGTGCTTCCGGTACCTGGGCGCCGTCGTCCGCGGCGTCCGCGTCGGTCCCTCGCCCGACTGGCTGCAGGCGCGCCTGCGCGGCGCAGGGGCGCGGCCGATCAACAACGTGGTCGACGCGACGAACTACGTTCTGCTGGAGCTGAATCAGCCGCTTCACGCGTTCGACCTCGACCGGGTCGGAGGAGGCGGGGTGCGCGTGCGCGCGGCACGCGCGGGCGAGACGCTGCGGACGCTGGACGGGGTCGAGCGCACGCTGTCCGCGGAGGCGACCGTGATCGCCGATGCCGATCGGCCGATCGCCCTCGCGGGCGTGATGGGCGGGGAGGAGAGCGAGGTCTCGGAGACGACGACGGACCTCCTCCTCGAGTGCGCCTCGTTCGACCCGCGGCACGCGCGGCACACGGCCCGCTCGACGGGCCTCGCCACCGACGCCTCCTACCGGTTCGAGCGGGGCATCGACGAGCGCGGGATGGAGGCCGCGATCCGGCGATGCGTGGGGCTGATCCTCGCGACGGCAGGCGGGCGGGCGGACGGGTCCTGGATCCGTGTCGGCCGACCCGCCCCGGAGCGGCGCACGGTGGATCTCCGCCCGTCCCGGGTCCGGCAGGTGCTGGGGCTCCGGCTCGCGACGGGCGGGATCGTCGACCTGCTGACGCCGATCGGGTTCGAGCCCGCCGCCGGCGCCGGCGAGGGGGAGGCGCTCCGGCTCCTGATCCCGGGATGGCGCGGGGACGTCGCGACGGAAGCCGACCTGCTCGAGGAGATCGCGCGCCTCCACGGCTACGACGCATTCCCCGACGAGCCCCGGAGGTTCCGGCCGAGCGTCGTCCCGGACAGCCCGGAGCACAGAAGCGCCGCCCGGGTCCGGCAGCTCCTGGCCGGACGGGGATTCCTCGAGGCCCGGAGCGTCCCGTTCGTTCCGGCGGAGCGCGCCGGCGCGCTCCGCGTGCCGCTGCTCAGGCCGCTCTCCGCGGCCGAGGGATTCCTGCGGACCGACCTCGTCCCCGTGCTCCTGGCGCGGCTGGAGCACAACTGGTCGCGCGGACGGCGGGACGTCCGGCTGTTCGAGGTGGGGACCGTGTTCGCGCGACCGTCCGACGGGGCGGAGCGAGCGGAAGGCCCCTTCGAGGAGCTGCGGTTCGCCTTCGTCCTCACGGGCGCGGAGCGACCCGTTCACTGGTCCGGGGAAGCGAGGGACTTCGATCTCTGGGACTGCAAGGGCGTGGTCGAGGAACTCTGCGCGGCGCTCGGCGTGGGCGTGCCGGTCCCGTTCGACGGTGCCGGCACCGTTGCGGACGTCATACCGTTCGACGTGGCCGCGTGGCTGGGCGGCGAGCGCCTGGCGGTACGGAGCGCCGCGGGGCTGTCCGGCTTCGCCGGCTCCGTGCGCGCGGAAGCCGTCGACGCCCCGCCCTGGGCCGCTCCGGCGTGGGCCGGAGAGTTCCGGCTCGCGGCCGTGTCGGAAGCGCACGCCTCCCCGTACAGGGCGCTCCCGACCTTCCCGTCGATCGCCCGCGACCTCGCGTTCACGCTGTCAGCGAGCATCCCCGCGTCCGCGGTCGAGGCGACGATCCGCGAGGCTTCGCCGAGGCTGCTCGAGTCGCTGCGCCTGTTCGACGTGTACGAGGGCGAGACGGTGGAGGAGGGCCGGCGAAGCCTCGCCTGGCGCCTCGTGTTCCGCGCCCCCGACCGCACTCTCACCGATCCCGAGGTCGAGGCGGCCGTCGGAGCGGTCGTGAACCGACTCGAGGAGGAGTTCGATGTCCGGATCCGCGCCTCCTGACCGTCCGACCGTCGAGCGCGAGCTCGACGGCCTCGAAAAGGCCGTCGGCCGGCTGCTCGACGAGCTGGCCGACCTCCGCCGCCGTGCGCAGTCCGCCGAGGAGAGCCACCGCCGGCTGGAGGAGATGCTCCGTCGGTCGCGGGTGGACGTCGGCGACCCGGCGTCGCTCGAGCGGAGACTGCGGGAGCTGACGGAGGAGAACTCGAAACTCCGCGCGGTTCTCCACGAGGCGAGGCAGCGGGCGGAGCGGATCCGCGGGCGGCTCGTCGTGATCGAGGACGACACCGCCGACTGACGGACGGCCGGGCGCCAGGCCCGCGCGGCGCGCGGGAGAAAGGACGTGAGATGTCCGCGGACAAGACGCCGATCCGGGTCACGATCTTCGGGGAGGAGTATTCGATCCGGTCCGACAAGGGGGCCGAGTACACGCAGGCCTGCGCGAAGCACGTGGACGACCTGATCCAGGACGCGCACGTGCGCGGAAAGGTCGCCGAGCCGCACAAGGCGGCGATCCTCGCGGCGATGCAGATCACCGACCAGCTGTTCCGGAGCCGGACCGCGCAGCAGTCGCAGTCGCGGCTCGTCGCGGAGCGGATGGCGGGGCTGAGGGCCCGGGTCGAGACGGCGCTCGGGAGCTCGGGCGGGGGCGACGCGGCGCAGGGCAGCCTGACGCCCGAGAGCTGAGGTCGGGACGAGGTGGGAACGGAGGCCCCGGCAGGCCCGTCGCCTTGCGGTCGCGGCATGGCGCGGGCAGTTTGGACATGCGGCGCTGCGGTGCCGTCCGCCGGCGGTGTGAACGATCCGAGTACGGCATAGATCCCGACAGTTTCGCGAACGGGAACGCGAGGGAGTCTCGTTTGCCGGAGGCCGGTGGGCCAGGTGGTGCGCCGGCCGGTTTTTTTTGCCCCGGCCGGGGACGAGGGGCCGCGAGGCGGTCCTTGCGCGCATAGATGGACGGAGCCGAGGCCATGGAACTTCTCATCGGTGGGATCGCGTCGCTCGTTGCCGTCGTCGCGGGCGTAGCCGCCGGGCGCGGACTGGAGCGGCGCCGGGCGGCCCGCCTGCGCGAAACGGCGGAGGAGGCGGCGCGCGGCATCCTGAGCGGGGCCGAGCGCGAGGCCGAGACGCTCCGTCGCTCGGCGGAGCTCGCCGGGAAGGAGGAGGGCTTCCGCCTCCGGGACGAGCAGCTCCGGGAGGTCGAGGAGCGTCGGCTCGAGCTCGAGAAGCTCGAGAAGCGGGTCGCCGAGCGGGAGGAGTCGCTGGAGCGGAAGCTCGAAGCTCTCGACACGCGGCAGGAGCGCGTGGCCTTGCGCGAGG
>JAWOIN010000007.1:0-14149 GCA_046484665.1 Gemmatimonadota bacterium | reverse complement strand
GACGACGTAGCGATCCATGCCTGCCTCCCGTGCGTTCGAACGGAGCGCCGGAGCCCGGCGGGTCGCGGGCCGCGCGTCGCGGGCCGCTCGCCGGACTCTCGCGCGGGCCGGGGTCGGCGTCAACCGAACTTACTCCGCCTCAATCTCCGTGCCGCTCCGTCGCCCGACCACGCCCGGCTCGCGCCACGCGGAATCTCCGCGCTTCCGCCAGCGGCCGTCCGGCTCCACCTCGACGCAGAGCGTCCCGTCGTGGTCCGTGCGCCACACGTCCGCCACGCCGCTTCTCGCGAGCTCCCGGAGCACCTCGGCGTGCGGATGGCCGTACCGGTTCCCGGGGCCCGCCGAGATCACGGCGAGGGCGGGGCGGACCGCGCCGAGCCACGCCGACGACGTCGACGTGCGACTCCCGTGGTGTCCCACCTTGAGCAGGTCGGCCCGGAGGGACTCCGCGGGCCACGCCCGCAGCAGCGCCGCCTCCTCCTCGCGGGTCGCGTCCCCGGTGTTCAGGTACCGGAACCCTCCGACCGCGACCCGCACGACGAGACTCGTCGCGTTCGCTGCGCCCGGCGCGGGCCGGCCGGCGCCGGTACCGGCGCCGGAAAGCGGGCCCGGCTCCGTCCGCGCCCCCGGCCCGCCGCGCGCCGGGGGGCCGAGCACGAGCAGGTCGACCCCGTCCACGACGAGGCGGGTGCCGGCCCGTCCCTCGACCCAGGGGATGCCGCGCGCGTCGAGCGTCGCGAGGAGGCGCGCGTAGGCCGGCCGGGGCAGCGGATCTCCGCTGTCCAGCAGGCCTCCGACTGGCATCTCCGCGAGCACGGACTCGAGCCCGCCGAGGTGGTCGAGGTCCGGGTGCGAGAGGACGGCGAGCGCGATGGACCGCGCGCGTCGGCGGAGCAGGCCCGACGAGAGGGTTTCCCGGCCGGCGCCCGGCGCCGAGGCCGGTCCCCCGTCGAACACGATCCAGCGACGCGCGGGGGTGCGGAGCAGCGCGGCGTCCCCCTGCCCCACCGCGAGCGTGCAGAGCAGGACGGGCCCGGGCGGACGAAGGCGGGCGACCGCCGGACCGGAGAGGAGCGAGAACACGGCGACGGCGGTCGGGACGAGCGCCCGGATCGGCCTTCCCGTCCCCGACCAGCGGGCCACGGCGACCCAGCCGGCCGCCCACGCGAGCCAGTGGACGAGGTCCGGCGGCGCCGCGTCGCCGTGCGCTCCCGGCAGGTCCGCCAGCGCCCCGGCGGCCGAATGGAGGACGCGGATCGCCCACGTCGCCGCGTCGGCGCCGATCCCGGCCGCGAAGCCGGGGAGCATCGACGCGCAGAGGCCGACCACCGCGAGGCCGACGAGCGGCGTGCCCGCGAAGTGGGAGAGGATCGACACCGGAGCGACCCGGCCGAAGTGCGCGGCCGCGATCGGCGCCGTGGCGAGGAAGGCGCCCGTCCCGGCCGCCGCGAGGACCGCCAGCCGCCTCCCCGCGTTCCGGGAGGCGGAGCGCGGGGCCCGTCGCCTCCCGGGTCCCGCCCGGCGAGGAACGACCGCGCTTCCCCCGAGAGCCACCCCGCCGAATCCGGCGAACGAGAGCTGAAACCCCGGCTCCACGAGCAGTGCGGGCCGGGACACCAGGGCCACGAGCGCGGCGGCGCCGATCAGGTCCCCCGGGCGGAGCGGACGCCCGCGCGACCGCCCCCACGCCCAGCCGCCGAACAGCAGCCCGGCCCGGGCGGCCGGCGCCGGCGCCCCGATCACGAGCACGTAGGTCCCCACGAGCCCCGCGGCCACGATGGGGCGGATCCGGCCCGGCGCGAGCGTGGAGACGAGCGCCAGCACGACCGCCGCGAGGATCCCGACGTGCATGCCGGAGATCGCCAGGAGGTGCGCGAGGCCGGCATCCGCGAACCGGCGTCGCAACTCCGCCGGGAGCTCGTCGCGCTCGGCTAGCAGGAGGGCGCGCGCGGTGGGACGGACGTCCGCCGGAAGCCGGTCGGCGAGGCGGCGCGAAGCGCGCACCCGGAGCCGCGACGGCCAGGACAGGTCCGTCTCCCGCGGAGAGGCGGCGCCGGGAGCGGTGTCCCGTCCCTCGGGCTCGCTCCTCGCCTCGACGACGAGCCCCGTGCGTCCGGCGGGCGCCGGCCAGCGGCCGGATTCCGTGCGGAGCCGCAGCCAGCTCCCCGCGAGCCGCACCCGCTCGCCCGCCCTGCGCGACTGCGTCGACCCGTCGGACACGAAGACGGACAGGGCCGGGAGCCGGCACGAGCCGGCGCCGACGTGAACCGTCGCGTCGCGGAGCGTGTGGCGGCGCCGGGAGCCGCCGGTCGGCGGCGACTCGGCCGGGTCCGCGTCGAGCCGACCCTCGACGAGGACGGCCGTGCCCGTACGGAGCTCCCCCTCGCATCCTCCCCGGAGGACCGTGCCGGCGCGGGCGCCCGCGACCGCACCGCCGGCGACGCAGAGGGCGAGGAGGAGACCCGGAGCGGGGTCGCCTCCGGGGCCCCGACCGCCACCCGGCGACAGGCCGAACAGGAGGGCGAGGGCCGCCGTGAGGCCGAGCGCGGCCGGCGCGACGCCGGGCGTGAGGAGACCGACCGCGTCGCCCGCCGCGTACGCGAGGGCGGCGGCGAGGAGCGGCGTGAGGCGGAGACCGGTCAGCGGCGGGCGGCGGCCGGTCGTCGGGCGCGGGCGGGACCTTCGGACCGTCGGCTCAGGAGCCGTCCGCCTCCGCGTCCGCCCGCCCTTCCTGCCACCCCTCCCCGAGCGCCTCGCGGTACCGGCGCAGCATCCGCCGCGTCTTCAGGTCGGCCCGGAGCCCCGCGAGGAACACGAGCGACATCCCGACCAGGATCGAGAGAAACACGACCGACGTCAGGGGCGCCGACCGGAAGGTCACGAGTCCGAGCCGAAGCGGGACGCGGACCCCCGCGTTGAGGAGGGCGAAGCCCGCCGCGAGCGCGGAGCAGATCGCCACGATCCCGATTCGAGCCCATATCCCGCTCATCTCACCTCGCGCCCGTTGCACGCCGCGGTCCGGAGCTCACGTCACTTCCCGGCCGACGAAGGTGGCGCCCGTCGTCGCCAGCAGCCGGACCCGGCGATAGGAGCCGATCGACGAGGGGTCGCCGGGAAACGCCACGACCTTGTTCCCCGACGTGCGGCCGAGCACGTCTCCTTCGCTCCGCGCGACCCGCTCCACGAGCACCTCCCGCACCGCGCCCAGCTCCGATTCGCCGATCTCCCTCTGGATCCCGCGCTGCAGCTCGATGAGCCGCTCGAGCCGAGCCGCCGCGACTCCGTCGTCGACGAACTCCTCCGGCGGCAGCCGAGTGGCGGGCGTGCCGTCCCGGGCCGAGAAGCGGTAGAGATACGCGTCGTCGAACCGCACCTCGCGCATCAGCTCGAGCGTGGCGACGAAGTCCGCCTCCGTCTCCCCCGGGAAGCCCACGATCACGTCCGTGCTGAGGGCGACGTCGGGCATCGCCTCCCGCACCCGGCGCACCGTGTCCAGGAAGCGCTCTCGCGTGTACCGCCGGACCATCCGCTTCAGGACCCGGTCGGAGCCCGACTGGACGGGAAGGTGAAGCTGACGGCACACCGCGGGCTCTTCCGCCATCGTCCCGATCAGGCGGTCGTCGACGTCGTTCGGGTGCGGAGACGTGAACCGCACCCGGCGGACTCCGGGCTCCCGCGCCACTTGCCGGAGCAGCTCCGCGAAGTCCGTCTCCCCGCAGCGGTAGGAGTTCACCGTCTGCCCGAGCAGCGTGACCTCCGAGAAGCCCGCGGCGACCGCCGCCCGGACCTCCGCGAGGACCGCGCCGGGCTCCCGGTTCTTCTCCGCCCCGCGCACGTACGGTACGATGCAGAACGTGCAACGGTGGTCGCAGCCGCGCTGCACCGTGATCCAGGCGGTGACGCCGTCCCGCCGGATCGCCCCCATCCCCTCGTAGTTCTCCTGCTCGTCCAGCTCGAGCAGAAGCTGCCCGCGAACGAGTCCTCCGTCGCGGATCGCGTCGACGAGCTCCCCGAGCCGCCGGTAGGAGTCGGGACCGGCGACCAGGTCGACGCCGGCGCCACGCGCCAGAAGCGCGTCTCCGAGCCTCTGCGCCATGCACCCGGTCACCGCGAGCACGAGGTCCGGCCGGGATCGCCGGTGCCGCTGCAGCTGGCCGATCCGTCCGAGCACGCGCTGCTCGGCGTGCTCCCGGATCGCGCAGGTGTTCACCACGATCACGTCCGCCGCCTCCGGGTCGTTCACCAGCAGATACCCGCGGCGCGCGAGGGCGCCTGCCATGATCTCCGAGTCTCCCAGGTTCATCTGGCAGCCGTACGACTCGATGAACGCCCGCCGGAGAACCGGCACCGGCGCCGGCGACGCGCTCCGTTCGGATGCGTGCTTCCGCCTCAGGGAGATCAGCGACGTCGTCATTCCGGTCCCGCGCCCTCTCTGCTCCGGCGTCCTCAACACGTCCGCAACCCGCGGCGGACGAAGTTACGGCGCCGACGGCCCGGCCGGAAAGCCGGGCGGGACGCCCCGGCTTTGCCGATCCGGCCCGGTTCCTCTAGGATCGGGTGCATGATCACGCGCGACGGCCTCCGGGTCGACGGGCAGTCGGTGACCGTCGAGGTGCACGACGGACCGGACGAACCGCTCCTGTTCCTGCCCGGCTACGGGGTCCATCCGGCGTACTACCGGGAGGGCGTGCGCCGCCTGGTCCGCCACTTCACCGTGGTCATCCCCGACCTCTCGTTCCGCACTCACGAGCTGCTGCCGGTCCGGATGGTGCGCTACCGCGCCGTGCTGGAGGAGGTGGCGCAGCGCTACGCCCCCGGGGCCCCCCGGGCCGGCCACTCGTTCGGCGGCCTCATGGCCCTGCTCGGCTCGAGCCCCGCGGTCGCCCTCTCTCCGATGATCCCGATCGCCCACGGATGGCCCACGAAGGTGGCCCGGGCGGTGCTGCTGCAGCTGCGGGAGTACGCGGGGCTCGACGGGTGGCGGGGCGTCGTGTGGGCCGCCGGGATCGCGGCCGACTACATCCGGACCGCGGTGCGGCGACCGGGATCTCTCTTCCCGGCCGTCTCCGAGACGCTGGGGGACGTGCTCGAGGCGTTTCTGCCGGTCGCGCCGCGCGTCGTGATGATCCTGGCGGATCGCGACCTCCTCTACCTCCCGGCGGAATACGAACGCTATCTCGCGCGGGCGGCGACCGACCGGATCGATGTCCGCAGGATCCCGCGCGGCCACGACTGGCCCGTCACCCACCCCGCCCTGCTCGAGGCGGAGCTGGTGCGCGCCCTGGCGGACGGGACCGGAGCGCACCCCTCTCCGGCGGGCGCGACGGCACAGGCGTGAGGGGCCCGGGGCGCGCGGCGAGGACGGAGCCGGCGCGCGGCGGTGTCGAGCTCGGCGACAGCCCTCAGGGCTGGGTCACGGACAGGGAAAGCGAGAAGCGCGCGAAGCTCTCCTCGGCCCCCGAGGTCGCGAGGTCGCCCCGGTTGCCGATCTCGAGCGCGGCGTCCATCGTCGCGAGACCGCCCGCCACGTCGATCCCCGCCCCGAACGTGAAGGCCGTCTCGGTCAGGGGATCGCTCCCGACCGGGTGAAACGGAAGCCCCGTGCGGCGGAATCCCGCCCGCAGCGGAAGCCCGGCTCCGAACGCCCGGAATCCGAGCCATTCCGCTCCCACCCCGAGCCACCAGACGTCGGCGGCGTCCGAGCCGATGAAGTCGTCGCCCGACGCGGACCAGCCCGACCACCCGCCGGCCGCGCTCACGAGGAGCGGGGGCGCGACCCGGTAGCTGCCCCCGACGGCCCACTCCACCGGCATGGAGATCTCGTAGCGGCCGGTCTCCACGCCGGCCGTGTCCTGCCGAGCCTCGAGATCTCCGGTCCAGCTCATCATCCCCGAGACGCGGAGCCGGGAGGAGAGCGACGTCGACAGCCCGCCCCGGATGCGGAATCCGGAGTATCCGAACCGGGCCGCTCCGCGCGCGATGCCGATTCCGACAGCGGGATCCTCGACCGAGGGCTCGAAGTTCCGGAAGAAGGTCTGGCGGAGGCTCCCCGTCAGGAACCCCACCTCGACACCCGCCCCGACGGACCCGAACTCCCTCGCCACCGCCAGGTTGAACGAGCTGAGGCCCCCGTCGTGCTCGCGCCGCTCCTCGAACGGGAAGGTCCCGACCGAGGTGACGAGCGTGTCCCGGAGGCTGATCGACCAGTCCTGGTCCGTCTCCGCGCCGAAGCTCGCCCCGATCGACCAGCTCCTGACGGGGACGACGGCGAGCACGACCGGCACCCGGCTTCGTCCCGTGCCCTGCGGTCCCGTCGGCGCCCGCACCGAGACGTTCTCGGGAGCGAGCGTCAGCCCGAGCGCGGCGCGGGGGACCGCTGCGAGGTCGGCCGGGTTGAGGACCGACATGCTCCCGCCGAGCAGCCCGAGACCGGCGCCGCCCATCGCCGCCACGCGCGCGTCGACCGACGGGACGGGCTGCCCGAGTCCGGGCGCCGTCACCGGTGTCTGGGCGGGCGCGGCTCCAGAGGAGACGGCCAGGAGCGCCGGCGCCAGGAGCGCGCCGATCCTGCGGCGGCGGCGAACTGGGCCCAGGCCCGGCGCGCTCACGGGAGCCGGAACGGAACGCGGGGGGTGACGAGAATCCGGAGCGACGGCCGCAGGCCGGCGTCCTCCCCGGAGCCGAAGCGCTGGAACCCCGGGTCGCCGCCCTCGGGATCGGCGATCAGCCCCACCCGCAGGGCGGGGGCGGAGTCGGGGTCCGCCGCCGCCCACAGGGCGATGAGGGACGTGATCGGCACCAGGAGCTCGTCCCCGGCCGCCTCCAGCTCCTCCGGTCCCATCGGAACGCTCCCCGAGAGCTGGAGCCCCACGGGCGTCTTCTCGCCGACCTCGAACGGGTCCGCCAGGAGCTGAACGGCCGTGACCGCGAGCCGCCTCTCCAGGGCGAACGGCTCCGGCTCCCGTGGAGCGGCCCGCAGCACGAGCGAGGCCCGGTTGATCGTGGAGCCCCGCAGGGGAAGGTCCTGCCAGGTGTCCGGAAGGTCGAAGGCCGCGTAGATCCTGGCCGCGGGTAGGCCGCCGAGGCGGAGCGTCCCGCCGGGGTCGGGCGTCTGCGGGTCGAACAGCACGGTCGAGCCGCCCGGGGTGCGCAGGCCGGTCACGAGGGAGTCCAATCCCGTCAGCGCCGCGTCGAACCCGATCGCCACGCCTCTGACGTCGAGCCAGGTGCCCGGGCCCACGACCCGGATCAGGAAGCCGGGCTCCCCGTCCGTGGCCCGCCACGCGGTGAGGAGGGAGTCGGCGTTCACGACGACGGGAACGAACATCGTGTCGCGGATCGAGTCGAAGGCCGCGGCCGCGACCAGCTCCCCGAGGTCGCCTCCCGGCGTCGTCCAGGGCTCCCCACCGGCGGCGAGGGTCCAGGATGTCTCCCGCTGCACGTACGGCCGGCCGAGCGAGTAGACCTCCACCTCGACGCCGGCCGCGGCGAAGGCCGTGTCCCCCGTGTCGACGAGGAGACGGAAGAAGGCGTCCGCGAACCGCTCGATCCCGCGCGTCGTGTCCGCGACCGCGATCGAGTCCGGCAGGTTGAGCACGCGTCCGAGCAGCCGCGCCTCGAACTCGGCCGAGTCGGCCAGGACCCGGAACGACGAGGTGGACGGGATCGCGTAGCCCACGTACGTCGTGTCGCGCCACGAGGGGAGCGCGTCGACGGGGATCTCGATCTCCGTCGTCGGCGTCGACTGGCCGGGGGCCGACGCGGGGTCGACCTGCTCCAGCGGGCTCTCCGTGCAGCCCGCCGAGGCGGCAGCCGCCAGGGCGAGGAGAACCAGCCCGGCGCGCGGCCGCGGCCGCGTGTCCGTCCCTGCGGCGATGATCGCGCGCCTCACCCGTCCTCCGACGGTCGGAGCGGAAGGTCGGGGAGGAGCGCGAACCGCTCCGGCAGGAGCTCGGCGACCGTCCAGCTCCGGCGCTCCCCGCCCGTTCCCTCGCTCACCACGACGAGGTCCGGGGCGAGCTCGGCGAGCGCCTGGCGACACATCCCGCACGGCGCGATCGGCCCCTCGGAGTCCGAGCAGAGGTGGAGCCGGGTGAACGACCGAGCCCCGGCCGCGATCGCGGCTCCGATCGCCGCCCGCTCGGCGCACAGCGTGACCGGATAAGACGCGTTCTCGACGTTGCACCCCACGTACCGCCGTCCCGCCGCGTCCTCGAGCGCCGCGCCCACCCGGAACCCCGAGTAGGGCGCGTAGGCGGACGCCCTCGCCCGACGGGCGAGCGCCTCGAGCGTCTCCGACCCGGCTGTCCGGTCCTGGTGCATCCGCTTCCCGTCCCGCCGTACGGACCCGCGTCAACCCGCGGCCCCGGCCGGCCTGTCGATGCGGGGGAGCCTCCGGCTCCAGCCCGTGAGGATCTCGTAGTCGATCGTGCCGCAGAGACCGGCGAGCTCCGCGAGCCCGATCTCCGCCTCCCCGTCCCGTCCGAGCAGCGTCGCGACGTCCCCGGCCCGCACGTCCTCGCGCCCCGTGACGTCCACCACCGTCGTGTCCATGCACACGACCCCGCGGATCGGCGCGTCGCGTCCTCGCAGCAGCGCCCGTCCCCGGTTCGAGAGCTCGCGCCGCAGCCCGTCGGCGTATCCGATCCCCAGGGTGGCGAGGCGGGCCGGACCGTCCGTCCGCCACGTCGCACCGTAGCTGACCGTCGTCCCCGCGGCCACGTCGCGGACGTCCAGCACCCGCGCCCGCACCGCGACCACCGTTCTCGCGCGGGGCTCCCAGCCGCCACCACCGTACAGCCGGATCCCCGGCCGGACGAGGTCGCCCGCCAGCCCGTCGTACAGCATGGCGGCCGCGCTGTTCGCGGCGTGCACGAGCCCGGGCTCGACACCCGCCCCGCGCAGCGCGTCAAGCGCCTGCCCGAAGCGCCGCCACTGCTCGCGCGTCGCCTCCGGGTCCGCCTCAGCGGAGTGGAAGTGCGTGAGCGTCCCGCGCAGCCGCAGCCCGCCGCGTGCGATCTGCGCCGCCAGCCCCGGCGCCCAGCGTGGCACCTCCGACCAGGGCAGCCCGAACCGGCCCATTCCCGTGTCGATCTCCAGGTGGACCGCCAGCGTGCCGCCCGCCGCGCGCGCGGAGATCCCGCATGCGACCGACGCCTCGAGGCCGGACAGCACCGGCTCGAGGCGCCTGTCGAGGAGCTCCGGAACGTCGGAGGCCAGGACCGGCGAGAACACGACGACCGGCCCGACCCAGCCGAGCGAGCGCACCTCCGAGCCCTCGGACGTGGTCGCCACGCCGAACCCCCACGGCCCCAGGGGCGTGAAGGCCCGCACGGCGCGCTCCACGCCCGTGCCGTAGGCGTTCGCCTTCAACATCGGAAGGACGCCGCAGCCGGGAGGGAGCCGTCCGGCGATGGACTCGAAGTTGGATCTGAGCGCCTTCGGGTCGACCTCGACCCAGGCGCGTCGCGTCGGCTCGATTGACACGTTTTTCAAGGCCGGCGTAGTATACCGGCCGCATGTCCGGGGAGCAACAAGATCCGCCCGACCTCCGTGCGGCCCCGCCGCACCTCGCCCGCGCCGTCGAATCCGACTCCGCGCTCGGACGCAGCCTCGCCCTGGTCCGATTCCTCCGCGACCGCTGCGCGTGGGACGCGAAGCAGACGCCAGCGACGCTCCTGCCGTACCTGCTGGAGGAGGCGCACGAGGTCGCGGACGCGATCCGGGACGGCGACGATCCCGAGCTCGCGCGGGAGCTCGGCGACCTCCTCCTCAACGTCGCGTTCCAGATCGTGCTCGCCGAGGAGAGGGGGAGCTTCGGCACGGCCGACGTCGTCCGGGAGCTGGAGGCGAAGATGCGGGAGCGGCACCCGCACCTGTACGGCGCTGCCGCCGAGGCGCCCGACTGGGAGGAGCTCAAGGCCCGCGCCCGGTCCGAGCGCGCGGAAGCCGGCGGGGCATCGGACCCGTTCGAGGGCATCCCCTCCGGCCTCGAGCCGCTGAGCCGGGCGCTGCGGCTCCAGGACCGGGCCGCCGCCCTCAACTTCGACTGGCCGGACGTCTCGGGGGCGCTCGAGAAGCTCCGCGAGGAGACCGGGGAGCTGGAGGGCGCGGTGGCGGACGCGAAGGTCGACCCGGGGGTCGCGGCGGGGCCGGACGCCAGGATCGAGGACGAGATGGGCGACTTGCTGTTCGCGGCCGTCAACGTCGCGCGGCTCGCGGGCCTGCACCCGTCGACGGCCCTCGACAGGGCCTCCGCCAAGTTCGCGGCCCGCTTCCGGGCCCTGCTCGAGCTGGCGAGGGAGCGCGGCATCGACCCGACCGGGACGAGCCTCGAGGCGCTCGACGCGCTGTGGGAGGAAGTCAAGGCGAACGGCGGCTGATCCGCGGTCACGCCGGGCGGGACGTCAGCCGCGCGTCAGGAGCTTCACCTGCTTCTGGCCGCTCCGCACGGCGGCGCCGATCGTGACGCCGAGGGCGAGCGCCGTCGCGCCGCCCACCGCCGGGAGAAAGGCGAGCAGCCCGCCGAACACCGGCAGGGCGACGAGGCCGGCCCCGATGCCCGCGATCCAGGGTGCCGACGGCCGCTGCGCCGCGTCGACGTAGCGGAGCCGCTCGCGCACGAAGGCCCGGGTCCTCACGTAGGTCGCGTACAGCCCCGCCCCGGTCCCGCCGAGGACCAGCATGCCGATCAGGGTCTCGATCATGTTCGCCTCCTCTCGCCCCTACGTACGCGCGGGCGCTGGAACGGGTTTCAGCCGGGCGGTCCGATCAGGGCTGGATCCTCGTCATCATCCGCGGAAAGGCGATCGCCTCCCGGAGATGCGGAAGCCCGCAGATCCAGCTCACCGTCCGCTCGAGCCCGAGCCCGAACCCCGAGTGGACGAACGAGCCGTACCGGCGGAGGTCGAGGTACCAGGAATACGACTCCTCCGGCAGTCCCTCCTCGCGGATCCGCGCCACGAGCCGGTCGAAGTCGTCCTCGCGCTGGCTGCCGCCGATGATCTCGCCGTACCCTTCCGGGGCGAGGAGGTCGTTGCACTTCACCGTGCGCGGGTCCTCGGGGTTCTCCTTCATGTAGAAGGCCTTCGCCCGCTTCGGGTAGTCGTGGACGAACAGGGGCTTCGCCCGCCCCTCCATGAGGGTCCCCTCGTCCTCGGCCCCCAGGTCGCTGCCCCACCGTGTGTCGCTTCCCTTCGAGCCGAGCAGCTCGATCGCCTCCGAGTAGCTCATCCGGTCGAACGGGGGGACGATCGCCTCGAGCGCACCGACGTCCCGCTCGAGCGTCTCGAGCTCGGGCCCGCACCGCTCGAGCGCCCGTCCGACGAGATGGGTGACGAACTCCTCCTGGAGGCGCATGTTCCCCTCGGAGTCCAGCCACGCCACCTCGGGCTCCACCATCCAGAACTCCGTCAGGTGCCTCCGCGTCTTCGACTTCTCCGCCCGGAACGTCGGCCCGAAGCAGTAGACCCTTCCGAGCGCCGCCGCCGCGGCCTCGACGTAGAGCTGCCCGGTCTGGGCGAGGTACGCCTTCCCGAGATCGAAGTACTCCGTCTCGAACAGGGTGCCGGCCGACTCGCCGATCGCGCCGGTGAGGATCGGCGTGTCCACGAGCACGAAGTCCCGGTCGTAGAAGAAGTCGCGGATCGCCTTCACGACTTCGTCGCGAACGCGCATGATCGCGACCTGCCGCGGCGAGCGCAGCCACAGGTGCCGGTTCGCGAGCAGGAAGTCGATCCCGTGCTCCTTCGGCTGGATAGGGTATTCCGGCGACGACCCGCCGAGCAGCTCGACCTCCGCGGCGGTGATCTCGTGCCCGCCGGGGGCGCGCTCGTCCCGCCGGACGGTCCCGGTCACCCGAACCGAGGCCTCGTAGTCGAGCCGGCTCATGACGGTCTGCCAGCTCTCCTCGTCGAGGTCGTCGCGGGCGGCGACGACCTGCACGTCGCCGGTTCCGTCCCGGAGGATGACGAACGCGATCCGGCCGCTGGACCGGAAGTTCCGGACCCAGCCGCGGATCTCGACGGTCCCGCCGACGTGGCGCGCGAGGTCCCCGATCGTCGTCGATTCGGCCATGGGCAAACGCCTCCCGGGAGGCGACGGGTTGGTCGTGAGCACGGGCGCCGCGAAGCTAGGAGAGCCGACGGGGCGGCGTCAACGCCGCCGACGTCGGCATCGACGTCGGCGGCGTCGCCGGACCCGGCGGGCGCGGGAGTCATCCGATCCCGAACAGGATCTCCCTGTCGGCGTGACGCTCGGCGAGCTCGCGAGAGAGACCCCGGTGCGCCGCGGCAAAGAAAAACGGCCGGGAGAGTGATCTCCCGGCCGCAATTTTTTCTTGCTTTCGGTGGTGCGGGGTGGGCCCGGAGGCCCACCCCTCGACCCGATTGTTACTTCACTGCGTCGATGATCGTCTGGCGACCCTCAGGGAATTCCTGCGGGACCCAGCTGTTCTGGTACGCGTGACCCTTCGCCGGGCCGCCGGAGTGGCAAGTGATGCACGCCGTCGTCGCTGCACCCTGGAGCACATCGTCGAGCTGGTTGGCATAGTCATCATCGCCGCCGGCGCCCTCCGTGGTCGCCATCGCCTCGGTCTGGTCGGGCATCACTGCGAAGCCTTCCGTATGGCAGGCGGCGCAGTCGTTAAGCGCACGCGGATACGTGGGCGCATGGAAGTTGTGATTCTGCGTCACGTTGTCCGAACCGAACACGATCTGGCTGCCAGTGCCCGGCCACGTGGCCGGCAGGAAGCTCTCGTCCGGCGCCCAGGCGTAGATGCCGCGGTTGCGGTAGATCACGTAGAGCGGGGACGTATCAGCACCGGCGATAGATGAAGTACCGGCCGAGTGAACACGATGCAACATCGTCTTCATCTCGAAGGTCTCGCCGACCTTGCCGTCATACGCCTCGGAGGCTTCGACGCCCATGCCGACGCGGACGCTCTGCTCGTTGGAGGCAGAGTTGTGGCAGAGGATGCACATGTCGACGTTGTCGACCCGGTTGCCGCCATGCTGGTAGAGCGAACCCACATGGCACTTCAGGCACTCGCCGGTGTCGACGACGGCGCGACGCGCGGGCGCCGGGTCGTCAGAGCCGAGCAGCCAGTCGAACGTCGGGGTCGGAACCCGGACGCGCAGCAACGCGGTTGCGCTGGCAGGGCTGACCACACCGGGCTTGCCCTGCAGGGCCACGCGGCCAACTTCCGCGTCCACATCGTCCACGGGGATGATGGTGGTCGCGACCAGGCCTGTGCAGGTCGTGTTGGTGGCGCTGAGGTTCACCGCTTCGGCCTGGCCGGGTGCTGAGGTGCTCATGCCGATAATGAAGTCATCCCCCTGGGCATAGCTGCGCAGCATGCTGAAGCCGCCGCCGCTGCCGCCGCCCGGCACATGGAACACCGGGGCACCGACGCCGACCGTGGCGTTGCACGGATCGACCGAGACGCCGTTGTAGGTGGCCGTCCAGGAGATTGCCAGGTTGGTGCCGTCGTCGACAACGCCGTCGATGGTCCAGGCAAACTTCTCGCCTTCAGTGACGGAGACGTCCGCGCCGTCCCAGATGAGGCCGGCGTTACCGGTCGGGAGGCCGTTGTGGAAGTCGGCTACCGTGACTCCGGCGCCCGAGCCGACGCCATTCGTGACATGGCAGGCCAGGCAGTCGTCGTTCGGGAGCGCCAGGTGGAAGTTGCCGGCCGCAAAGCCGAAGCCTTCAATTGAACCATGGCAGCTGAAGCAGCCTTCGGCCGTCGCCGGCATCGCATTCGCCGCGGCCAGCGTTGCGGGTTCGTCATGGCAGACGCTGCAGTTGGCCATGTAGGTCGGGTAGGTGATCTTGAAGATCTGGCCTTCGATGTCGATCTCGCCGCCGGGCAGGTTCTGCGAGTTGTGGATGCCGTGAGTCAGGTAGGTCATCCCGATGCCGCCCGGCGGATTGACCGCGCTGTGGCAGGCGATGCAGTTGGACGCCTCGAACGGGTTGTAGTGATGGCTGGTCAACCCGCCCGCAAACTCCCCGTGGCAGTTCTTGCAGGACTGGTCGCTGACCAGGTCGAGACCCGCGACGTAGATCTCGTCGTTGACCCGCGATGCCTCGCCGGACAGGCTCAGGTCCAGCCCGCGGCTGATCCGGTAGCTGATCTCCCCGCTCAACC
>JAWOIN010000167.1:0-17858 GCA_046484665.1 Gemmatimonadota bacterium | reverse complement strand
CGCCGTGGCGGCGTGGCTGGTGGTGTGGGCGGGGCCGCTGTTCGGCCAGGCGGCGGTGCGGGAGGTGACGCTGGGGGAGGCGCTGGCGCTGGCGCGGGAGAGTGCGCCGCTGCTGGAGCAGCGGGCGTCGCAGCTGGAGGTGGCGAGGTACGGGGAGCTGACGGCGTGGGGGCAGTTTCTGCCGGACGTGTCGCTCTCCTACCAGTACAACAACAGCTCGAGCGGGCGTCTGGACCCGACGGGGCAGACGATCACGACGACGTCGTACTCGGCGCAGGTGGGGGCGTCGGTGGACCTGTTCCGGGGGTTCCGGCGGCTGAGTGACCTGCGGGGCTCGAAGCGGGGGGTGGACGCGTCGGTGGCGCGGCTGCGGGCGGCGGAGTACGTGACGTCGGAGGCGGTGAAGATCGCCTTCTACAACGCGGTGGCGAACCGGGAGCTGGTGCGGGTGGAGGGGGACCGGGTGAAGCGGCAGGAGGACCAGCTGGGGTTCGTGGACCAGCAGCTGGACCTGGGGCGGGCGACGCGCTCGGACGTGCTGCGCTCGCAGGTGGACCTGAACAACGCGCGGGTGGCGCTGCTGAATGCGGAGAACGCGGCGCGGACGGCGCGCTACGCGCTGGCGGAGGCGGTGGGGGTGACGGAGCCGCTGGCGCCGGCGGCGGAGGCGGAGCTGGAGGCGGAGCCGCTGGGGCTGGGACGGGAGGATCTGCTGGCGCTGACGCTGGCGGGGGCGCCGAGCCTGGTGGCGCTGCGGGCGCAGGCGGCGGTGGACGAGGCGGCGGTGGCGAGCGCGAAGGCGGCGTACCTGCCGAGCCTGTCCTTCCGGGGGGGCTGGGCGTGGGCGAAGGAGGAGTTTCCGCCGCGCAACCGGAGCTGGTCGCTGTCGCTGTCGGGGGCGCTGCCGCTGTTCGACGGGTTCAGCCGGGAGGCGAACCTGTACCGGGCGCGGGCGACGCTGGACCAGAGCCGGTCGGCGGAGCGGGCGGAGGAGCTGGGGCTGCGGCGGGAGCTGGACCAGGCGCTGGGGACGATCGAGGCGGCGCTCGCCTCGATCGGGCTGGCCGAGCAGACGGTGGAGCTGTCGGCCGAGGACCTGCGGGTCACGCAGGAGCGCTACCGGCTCGGGCTGGCCACGATCCTCGACCTCCAGAGCGCGCAGATCACGCTGCGCGCCGCCGAGGTCGACCTCATCCGGCGCCGCTTCGACTACCAGCTCGGGCTCGCCCGGCTCGAGGCCATCCTCGGCGCCGACCTGCGCGACTGAACCGCCCGGGCGCGGCCCGGCACGGGACGGCACGGCGACGGGCGCCGACGCCCGGACGGACACGGACAGACACGGATCGAATGAGACGATGGGACCGAACCTGACGAATAGATGGAACCGCGGCCTCCGCGCCGGCCTCCTCGCGGCGATGCTGCCGGCGGTAGTACTCGCCGCCACGGCCTGCGGCGAGAGCCGGGCGGACGAGACCTCGCTCGGCCTCGAGTCCGCGACGGTGGAGCGGCGCTCCGTCACCTCCAGCGTGGCGGCGACCGGGACCGTGGAGCCGATCATCGTGATCGACGTGAAGTCGCAGGCATCCGGGGAGGTCCTCGAGGTGCCGGTCGAGCTCGGCGAGAAGGTCGAAAAGGGCGACCTGCTGGTCCGGATCGACCCGCGCGACGTGCGGAACTCGTTCGAGCAGGCGGAGGCCGACCTCGAGGTCGCGCGCGCGCGCCAGACGATCGCCCAGCGGCAGCTGGAGCGGACGGCGGCGTTGCGGGACTCGCAGGTGGTCACGGAGGAGGAGTACGAGACCCGCCTGCTGGAGGCGGCGAACGCGAAGGCGGCACTGGTGAAGGCGCAGACGAACCTCCAGCTGGCCCAGGACAAGCTGAAGGACGTGACCGTGCGCTCGCCGATCACGGGCACGATCATCGAGAAGACGGTCGAGGCCGGGCAGATCATCACGTCCGCGCGCGAGATGACGGGCGGCACCATCCTGTTGCGGATGGCGGACCTGAACGAGGTCCAGGTCCGCACCCTGGTCGACGAGACGGACATCGGCGCGATCGAGCCGGGGCTCTCGGCCACGATCCGCGTCGAGGCGTTCCCGGACCGCGAGTTCGAGGGGCGGGTGCTGAAGGTCGAGCCGCAGGCCGTCGTGCAGCAGAACGTCACCCTGTTCGCGGTCCTCACCAGGATCCGCAACGAGGAGGACCTCCTGAGGC
The DNA here is from genome assembly GCA_046484665.1 of Gemmatimonadota bacterium. GTDB lineage: Bacteria > Gemmatimonadota > Gemmatimonadetes > Palauibacterales > Palauibacteraceae > Carthagonibacter. The sequence goes on along the minus strand of JAWOIN010000167.1, from coordinate 15,644 downwards.
CGGGGATGAACGCCGACGTCGAGGTGATGATCGGAATGCGGGAGGAGGTTCTCGCGCTCCCGAACGCCGCGGTGAGGACGCCGGACGAGGCGCGCCAGCTCGTGTCCGCGCTCGGTCTCGACCCGAAGCTGCTCGAGGCGCGGGTCGAGGAGCCGGCCCGGACGACGCCGGAGGGCGGCGCGGTGCCGGAGGGCGGCGCGGAAGCGACCGGCGCTCCCGCAGGTACGGCGGAGGAGGAGGATGACCTGCCCTCGGCGGCGCGGCTTGAGGCGATGTCCCGGGAGGAGCGGGCGCGCCTGATGCAGTCCGTCACGCCGGAGCAGCGGCAGAGGCTGTTCGCGCGGTTCCAGGAGTTGCGCGAGCGGCAGGAACGGGCGCAGCGCGCCGACCCCAGCCGGCCGAAGGAGGCCTTCGTGTTCGTCGGCGACGGCCGGGGCGGGCTCACGCCGAGGCCCATCCGGATCGGGCTCTCGAGCTGGGAATACACAGAGGTGATTGCCGGGCTCGAGGAGGGGGCCCAGGTCGTCGAGGTTCCGATGGCCCTCGTCTCCCAGCAGGAGATGCTGGAGAGGATCCGGAGCCGGTCCTCGATTCCCGGCGTCAGCCGCAACTGACGGGGGGAGAGGCGCATGCTGCTCGGCGAGATCCTGCGCGTCGCGCTCGAGGCGATCGGGGCGAACAAGCTCCGCAGCGTGCTCACGATGCTCGGAATCATGATCGGCGTCGCGGCCGTGATCACGATGGTCGCGCTGGGAACGGGCGCCCAGCGCGCCGTGCAGGATCAGATCGAGGCGCTCGGGACGAACGTGCTCACGGTCCGGCCCGGGCAGGCCTGGTTCCGGGGCACCCGGGGCGGTGACGCGCGACTCGAGGTGAAGGACGCGACGGCGGTGGCGCGCGGCGCGTCCGCGATCGAGGCCGTCGCGCCGGAGATGGTGTCGAACGCGCAGGTCGAGTTCGGGCGCTCGAACGCGAACCTCCGGATCACGGGCACGACGCCGAACTACCACGAGGTGAACAGCTACCGGGTGGTCCTCGGCCGCTTCTTCGACGCGCAGGAGGACGAGGGCAGGCGCCGGGTGGCCGTGCTCGGCGGAGCGGTCCCCGCCGTGCTGGGCGTCACGGCGATGCAGATCGTCGGCCGTAAGATCTCGATCCAGAACGTCTCGTTCGACGTCATCGGCGTGCTCGAGGAGAAAGGCGGCCAGGGCTGGTTCAACATGGACGAGCGGGTGTTCGTGCCCGTCCAGACGGCGCAGTTCCGGCTGTTCGGGACCGAGCGGATCGGCTCGTTCAACGCCGTCGTCCGCCGCGGCGCCAGCCAGCCGCTGGCGATGGCGCAGATCGAGGAGGTCCTGCGGCGCGAGCACCGGCTCCGGGTCGGACAGGAGAGCGACTTCTGGATCCAGGACCGCGCCGAGCTCATGGCCACCCAGCAGGAGACGACGAAGACCTTCACGTACCTGCTCGCCGGGATCGCGCTCGTCAGCCTCCTGGTGGGCGGCATCGGGATCATGAACATCATGCTGGTCTCGGTCACCGAGCGGACCCGCGAGATCGGGATCCGGATGGCGCTCGGCGCGACGCGCGGCAACGTGCTCGGCCAGTTCCTGCTGGAGGCGCTCGTCCTCTGCCTGGTGGGCGGGCTGATCGGGATCGCCCTCGGGTTCGGGGCCTCGTACGCGCTCTCGGAGCTCGCGGACTGGAACACCTCCGTCTCCCCGCGGGCGGTGATGCTGGCCGTCGCGTTCTCGGCGACGGTCGGCCTGTTCTTCGGGCTGTGGCCGGCGCGCCGCGCCGCGTCGCTCAACCCGATCGACGCCCTGCGCTACGAATGAGCCTCGTCCCGTTTGACCGCCTTCCCGACGACGCCCGGGTCTGGTGCTTCGCCGCCGACCCGGCGCCGGGGCCGCGCGAGGCGGCGAAGCTGCTCGACGAGATGCGGGACTTCGTCGAGGCGTGGACCGCGCACCGCGAGGCGCTCCGGGCGGGCCTCGACTGGCGCCTCCACCGCTTCCTCTGCGTCGCCGTGGACGAGTCCGGGGCCGGCGCCTCGGGGTGCTCGATCGACGCGCTCACCGACCGGCTGCGACGGCTCGAGTCCGATCTCGGGACGTCGATGCTGGATGCGTCGCCCGTGTGGTTCCGCGACGGCTCGGGGACGATCCGGGCGGTTCCGCGCGAGGCGTTCCGGGAGATGGCCGGCCGGGGCGAGGTCGGGCCGGACACGACGGTATTCGACCTGACCGTGGCGCGTCTCGGGGATCTCCGCGCCGGCCGGATGGAGAAGCCCGCCCGGGAGTCGTGGCACGCGAGACTGCTCTGAGCCGTGTCGAGCCGTGAGCGCGGCGGGGCGATGATCCGGCGGCCGGGAGATCCCCGGCGCGAAGGTCCCGACGCGCGGACGGCGCTCGTCCTCTCCGGCGGCGGCGCCCGCGGCGCCTACCAGGCCGGTGTCCTCCGGGGCATCGCGCGGCAGGTGCCGGACCTCCGCCTCCCGATCCTCACCGGCGTCTCCGCCGGCGCGATCAACGCCGCCTTCCTCGCCAGCCGCCCCGAGCCGATCCCTGAGGCGATCGAGCGGCTCGTCGACCTCTGGACCGGGCTCGAGACGGAGCGGATCCTCCGCACGGACGTCGGATCGCTGTTCGGCAACGCGATCCGGGTGCTGCTCCGCGTCGCCTCGGGCGGCGGCCGGCTGGCGCCCCGGGTGCGCGGGCTCGTCGACACCTCGCCGCTCCGCTCGCTGCTCGAGGAGATCGTCCGGCCGGAGAGGACCGCGCTCAACATCCGTGAGGGGCGGCTCCGCGCCGTGGCCGTGTCGGCCACCTCGTACCGCAGCGGGCGCACCCTGACCTTCGTCCAGGCGGCGCCCGGGGCGCCGAGCTGGGACCGGGCGCGGCACCGATCGGTCCCGGGATCCGTGACCGCCGACCACGTGATGGCCTCCGCGGCGATCCCGCTGTTCTTCCCCGCCTGGGAGGTGGACGGCGAGTGGTTCGGAGACGGCGGCATCCGGCAGGGGAATCCCCTCGCCCCGGCGCAGATCCTCGGCGCCGACCGGATCCTCGCCGTGTCCGCCCGCTTCCGCTTCCAGGGAGGCGCGTCGCGCGGGTCCGAGGTGGAAGGCTACCCGCCGCCCGCCCACGTCGTGGGGCTGATGCTGAACTCGATCTTCCTCGACAACCTCGACGTGGACGCCGAGCGGCTCCAGCGGATCAACCGGCTCGTGTCGCGGGTGCCCGAGGAGCGGGCGTGGCTGCTGTCCGAGCGCCGGATCCGGCTGCTCGTCCTGCGTCCATCGGAGGACATCGGCCGCATCGCGGCCCGGCACGAGGCCCGGATGCCGAAGGCGCTCCGCCATCTCGCCCGAGGCCTCGGGACCCGCCGCGTCGCGAGCCCGGACCTCCTGTCCTACATCCTGTTCGAGTCGGAGTACCTTCGCGAGCTCGTGCGGCTGGGAGAGCGCGACGCCGAGCGGAGCTGGCTCCGGGTCCGCCGCTTCTTCTCCGGGAGCACGGAACCGGAGCCGGCGGCAGAGGAGACCTGACGGCCTCACCTCAGACGTGGTTCAGCAGCATCATCTCGTGGGGATGGGGCCAGAGGTAGACCTGGTCCTCCAGGTACTCCACCTGCTGCTTCCGGACGTAGTGCCGGAGCAGCGCGATCGGGACGATCAGCGGCACGAGCCCGGCGTGGTAGTCGTCGATCGCCTCCGTGAGCTCGGCCCGGTCGCCCGCGTCGATCGCCTCCGACACGTACCCGGCGAGGTGCCGGAGCGCGTTCGTGTGGTTCCTGCGCGTCGCGACGCGACCCATCACCTCCGTGAACCCCGCCACGTACTCCCGGGCCACCTCGCGCGCCGGCTTCCCCCTCGGCCAGTCGCCGAGCAGCCGGCCCAGGCGCCGCATGCCCGCCTGGCTCCGCGACATCAGCAGGAACTTGTGCGCGGCGTGGAACTCCATCAGCCGGCCGCGCTCCGGGCCCGCGCGGACGAGCACCTGCCAGCGCCGGTACGCGAAGATCCGGGTGATGAAGTTCTCGCGGAGCCGCGCGTCGTTCAGCCGGCCCTCCTCCTCGACCGGGAGCTCCGGCAGCAGGCGCAGCAGGGCCTCCGCGTACACGCCGACGCCGTTCCGGGCCGGGACGCCGTTCGGGTCCCACACCTTCACCCGCTCCATCCCGCAGCTCGGCGAGTCCTTCTTCAGGACGTAGCCGCTGAGCCCGGCGTCGGCGAGACGGCGCACCCGCTCCTCGGCGTACCCGGCCATCCGCCCGGTCAGGTCCTCCCCCGTCGAGGGCATCACGAGCCGAACCCCGCCTTCGCCGTCGGCCTCGAGACGGATCGTCGGCCGCGGCGTCCCCAGCCCGATCTCGACCTCGGGACAGACCGGGACCCACTTCACGTACGGCCCGAGGACGTCCGTCATGAACCGGTCGTGCTTGTGACCGCCGTCGTAGCGGACCTTCTGGCCGAGCAGGCACGAGGAGATGCCCAGCCGCAGGGGCTCCGTCGCGTCCCGCCGCCACTCGATCACGACCGGGACCTCCGTCCGAGCATGTGTCCGAGCGCGGCCTCGAGCTCCGGGTCCAGGAACTCGTAGCCGGTCCGTCGCAGCCGGTCCGGCACGACCCGGGCGCTGGCGAGCAGGAGCGGGTCGGCCATCTCTCCGAGCGCGATCCTCAGGACCGGAGCGGGGGCCGCGAGCAGGCTCGGCCGGCCCAGCACCCGGCCGAGCGTGCGCGCGAACGCCCGGTTCCGGACCGGCCGCGGGGCGGTCACGTTCGCCGGGCCTTCCAGCCCCGGCGTCGCCGCCGCGTGCAGGATCGCGCCGATCACGTCGTCGAGCGACACCCAGCTCCAGAACTGCCGACCGTCGCCCATTGGCCCGCCCGCCCCCAGCCGGAACGGGGTCAGCATGCGCTCGAGCGCACCGTGGGCCGGCCACAGCACGATCCCGAACCGCAGGTGCACCACCCGGATCCCCGCCGCCCTGGCGGGGTCGGCGGCGGCCTCCCATTCCCGGCAGACATCCGCCAGGAAGCCGTCGCCGGGCCCGGAGGACTCGTCCAGGACGTCGTCGCCGCGGTCGCCGTAGTACCCGATCGCGGAGGCGCAGACCAGGGCCTCCGGCTTCCGCGCGAGCCCGGCGAGCGTCTTCGACAGGAGGCGGGTGCCGTCCACGCGGCTGTCCCGGATGCGGCGCTTCGTCTCCTCGTCCCAGCGGTCGACCCCGATCGACTCGCCCGCCAGGTGGACGACGAAGTCCGCGCCCTCGAGGCCCGCGGCGTCGATCTCCCCGGCGGAGGGGCTCCAGCCGACCGTCCTCCGGACGGCCGCGTCGGGCCGGCCGGAGGCGGACCGGCTGAGCGCGACCGGCTCGTGGCCCCCCGTCGACAGGATGGCGCAGAGGGAGGAGCCGATGCCGCCCCCCGCCCCGCTCACGACGAACGTGCGCGGGCCGCCGAAGTCGTACCGCCGGTGGAGGGCCAGGTCCCGGGCGAGCACCCGGTGCCGGTAGGCGAACGTCCGCTCGAGACGGTCGCGGACGCACCTGGCCGCCAGCCAGTCCGAGACCGGCTCCAGCGGCAGGGCGTACTCGACCCGGTCCTCCAGCACCGACCCTCCCCCCTCGACCGGGTCGAATCGGTGGACGTGCTCCCAGCGGTCGAACGGGCCTTCGACCTGCACGTCGCGGAACTGGCGCCCGGGCACGTCGTCGCGGTGCTCCGCGACCCAGGTCACGCCGAACGGGCCGAGACCGAGCCGCAGCACGGCGCGCGCTCCGTCCCCGATCCCATCGCTCCGCCGGACGATCCCGATCGGCTCCCACGGCGGGGAGAGCCGCTCGAGCGCCCCCGGTCGGGCGTGCCAGCCGTAGACGCGCTCCGCCGGGTCGGGAAGGCGGCTCGACCTCCGATACACTTGAAGTCCCATCGGCGCTTCCCTCCCGCGGCGGCCGACGCGGCCCGGCCCCATCTCGCTTCGCGACCGGCCTCATTATAATGGTCGAGGCGCCGCGCCGGACCGGGAGGCGCCCGTCGCTCCCGGTCCGGCGCGGCGCGCATTCCCAACGGAAACCCCTCTCGGGGTGTTCCGTCGGGGCCGTGGCGGGGTGAAGGGGATCCGAATCCGGGGGAGGTCCGGTTGTTCCTGTCAGACACGAGCATCCGCAGGCCGGTGCTCACATCCATGGTGGCGGTGGCGCTCGTCCTGTTCGGCGCGATCAGCTTCACGCGCCTCTCCGTGCGCGAGCTCCCCGACGTCGACACGCCGAACGTCTCGGTCTCCGTCTTTCTGCGCGGCGCGAACCCGCGGGTCATGGAGTCGACGGTCACGGACGTGCTCAGCTCCTCCTCGAGCACGATTCCGGGGGTGCGGACGCTCACGAGCACGTCCGCGGAGCAGTCGTCGAACATCAGCCTCGAGTTCCAGCTCGATCGCGACATCGAGCTCGCGGCGCAGGACGTCCGCGACGTCGTCTCCCGGGTCCGGGGCCGGCTCCCGCAGGACGTCCTCGACCCCGTCGTCGCGAAGCAGGAGTCGGACGCGCAGCCGTTCATGTGGCTCGCGCTGTCGGCGGAGAACTACGACCTCCTCGAGCTCTCGGACATCGCGGACCGGGAGGTGAAGCGGCGCCTCCAGTCGCTGGACGGGGTCGGACGCGCGCTGATCGCCGGGGAGCGCCGTTACTCGATGCGGATCTGGCTGTCGGCGAGCGAGCTCGCCGCGCGCGGCCTCACGGTGCAGGACGTCCAGGCCGCGATCCGGACCCGGAACGTGGAGATCCCGGCCGGACGGATCGAGTCGGAGCGCCGGGAGTTCACGGTCCGTTCGATGGGCGAGCTCAAGACGCCGGAGGAGTTCGGCGCCATGGTCGTCTCCTCCCGCGACGGCCAGATCGTGCGGCTGCGCGACCTCGGGAGGGTCGAGCTGGGCCCGGAGGACCTGCGGTCGCAGCTGCGCTTCAACGGGAGGCCTGCGATCGCGATCGGCGTGATCCGACAGTCGAAGGCGAACCTGATCGAGGTCTCCGACGCGGTGCAGGAGGAGCTGCCGCTGATCGAGGCGGCGCTGCCCCCGGGCGTCACGATCCGCGTCGGCTTCGACCAGTCCACGTTCGTGCGGCGCTCGATCCAGGAGGCGCAGGAGACCCTGGTCCTCGCGGCGATTCTCGTGGTCGTGATCATCTTCGTGTTCCTGCGGAACCTGCGGGCCACGATCATCCCCGGGCTCGCGATCCCGACCTCGATCGTCGCGGCGTTCGCGGTCCTCTACGCGCTCGGGTTCAGCATCAACAACTTCACGCTGCTCGCCCTCATCCTCGGGATCGGGATCGTGGTGGACGACGCGATCATCGTGATGGAGAACGCGTACCGCCACCAGGAGGAGCTGGGCGAGGGCCCCGAGGAGGCGGCGCAGCGCGGCACGAGCGAGATCGCGTTCGCCGTGATCGCGACCACGGTGGCCCTCGTGGCCGTGTTCACGCCGCTCGCCTTCATCCAGGGCACGACCGGGCGGCTGTTCAACGAGTTCGGGATCGCGCTGGCGGGAGCCGTGATCGTGTCCAGCTTCATCGCGCTCACCCTGACGCCGATGCTGTGCGCGAAGATCCTGCGCGTCCCGAAGTCGCACGGGAAACTGTTCCTCGCGTTCGAGAACACCTTCCTCGGCATCGCGCACATCTACCAGCGCAGCCTCGAGGTGGCCGTCCGGCACCGGACGTTCGTGATGGCCGGCGCGGTCGCCGCCGTCCTGCTCGCCGTGGTCGTGTTCACGCGCCTGGACCGCGAGTTCCTGCCGCCGGAGGACCGCGGTGCGATCGTGACCTTCGTGGTCGCCCCCGAGGGCGCCTCGCTCGAGTACACGGACGGCTACCAGCGTCAGGTCGAGGAGATCCTCGGGAGCGTGCCCGAGATCGACAGCTACTTCAGCATCGTGGGCGGCTTCCTCGGCAACGTGAACCGGGGAATCATCTTCGCGAGGCTCAAGGACTGGGGCGACCGGTCCCGGAGCGTGCAGGAGGTGGCGAACGAGGTCCGGCCGCGGCTGTTCGCGATCCCGGGCATCTTCGCCTTCGCCAGCACGCCGCCCGCGATCGGGTTCGGGAGCCCCGTCCAGTACGTGGTCCGGAACCCCGACTTCGACTCGCTCGCCGCGGGGATGGACCGGATGACGGCGCGCGCCCGTCAGGTCCCGGGGCTGATCAACCTCGACACGAACCTCCGCGTCAACAAGCCGGAGATCACGATCGAATACGAGCGCGACCGCGCCGAGGACCTCGGGATCCCGATCGCCGACATCTCGGGCGCGCTCCAGGCACTGCTCGGAGGCCAGCGCGTGAGCACCTTCACCCGGGACAACAAGCTGTACGACGTGATCGTCCAGCTCGAGGCGACGGAACGGGCCACGCCGAGCGACGTGACGGGGATCTACCTGCGCGGCCGCGACGGGGCCCTGGTCCCGGTCGACGCCGTCGCCCGGATCGCGGAGACGGTCGGGCCCCGGCAGCTGAACCACTACGAGCGCGTGCGTTCGTTCACGCTGACGGCGAGCCTCGCCGACGGGTTCTCGCTCGGCGCCGCGCTCGACTCGCTCGACGCGATCGCCGCGGAGACGCTTCCCCCCGGCAGCAGCACGGCGCTGGCCGGCGAGTCGCGCGAGCTGCAGGAGAGCGGGAACGCGCTCTACTTCGCGTTCATCCTCGCGCTCGTCGTCGTGTTCATGGTGCTGGCGGCGCAGTTCGAGTCCCTGGTCCACCCGTTCACGGTGCTGCTGTCGGTCCCGCTCGCGGTGACGGGGGCGCTCGTGACGCTGCTCGTGGCGGGATCCACGCTGAACCTGTTCAGCCAGATCGGCATGATCCTGCTGATCGGGATCGTGACGAAGAACTCGATCCTGCTCGTCGAGTACGCGAACCAGCTGCGGAGGAAGGGACTCGACACGGTGGAGGCGATGCTGGAGTCGGGTCGCATCCGGCTCCGCCCGATCATGATGACCTCGGTCGCCACCGTCATCGCCCTGCTCCCGATCGCGCTCGGGCTCGGCGCCGGGTCGGCGAGCCGCCGCCCGCTCGGGTACGCGGTCGTGGGCGGACTCGTGTTCTCGACCGCGCTCACCCTCTACCTCGTTCCGGTCGTCTACATCCTGCTGGCCGGGGCGCGGGAGAGGGCGGCCGGGCGAAAGCGGGCCTTCGAGCCGGCGGAGGTGGAGGCGTGATGCGGCGCGGGCTGACGGGCGCGACCGTGGCGCTCCTCGTGGCCGCCGGGCCGGTCCGGGGCCAGGAGCAGCGGGTCACGCCCGCCGTCCGGCTCGACCCGCCCGTGGCCACCGTCACCCTGGCCGAGGCCCTGTCCCGCTCGGCGAACGTCGACCCGGACTACGTGGCCGCGCTGCGCCAGGTCGGAGACGCGGACTGGGTCCGGCGCTCCGCCTGGTCGGCGTTCCTGCTGCCGGTGGTCGACTTCTCCTGGTCGTGGACGAAGGGGTCGAGCCCGTTCTTCAACCTCGGGACGGGCGGGCTGACCGACGAGCTCACGCAGTTCGCCCTGCGGGGCTCCCTCCCGCTGTTCCAGGGCGGCTCGCGGATCTTCGACCTGAAGGCGGCCTCCGCCGGAATCGACCGCGCCGAGGCCGACGAGCAGCGGCAGCGGTTCGCGACGGCGCTCCAGACGGAGGCGGACTACTACGAGGTGCTGCTCCAGGAGGAGCTCCTGCGCGTCGCGGCCGAGCGCGAGCGCCGGGCGGAGGAGCAGTTCGGAGTGGCGCGGGCGCGCGTCCTCACCGGTGCCGCCGTGCAGACGGACTCGCTCCAGCTCCTGCTCGAGCTGACCCGCGCGCAGGTCGACCGGCTCCGCCAGGAGACCGCGTTCAAGGTGGCGAGGCTCCAGCTCGGCCGGCGGATCGGAGTGGCGGGGCCGGTGGACGCGGCGCCGCTCGACACGCTTCCGAGCATCGGGCTGCCGCTCACGGAGGGGGACGCGGTGCGGGAGGCGGTCGAGCGCAGCCCGCTCACCGAGGTCGCGCGGGCCGAGGAGCGCCGGACCGACGCGCTGTTCAAGTCGGAGCGGGGAGCGTATCTCCCCTCCGTGAACCTGTTCGGGAGCTGGACCGGCTTCGGCGACCGGTTCATCCCGGACGCGACGACCCGCGGGTCGTTCGGCGTCCAGCTGAACTTCCCGATCTGGGACGGCGCCCAGCGGGAGATCCGCCTCTACCGCGCGAACACGGTGCGGCAGGTGGCGGAGGCGGCACGGCTGGACGCGGAGCTCGGCGTGGCCCGCGACATGACGGAGGCCTACCAGGCCTTCCTCACGGCGAGCGCGAGCGCCGACCTCGCGGAGAGGGCCGTGGCCGTGGCCCGGGAGAACCTGCGGGTGCAGGACGAGCGGTACCGGGTCGGGGCGACGACGATCATCGACCTGATCACCGCCCAGGTGGACCTGGCCGAGGCCGAGGCGGGCCTCGTGCAGGCGCGGTACACCACCCGCCTCGCCTTGGCGGGGGTCGAGGCGATCCTCGGCCGTCGCCTGTACGACAAGTGACCCGGGAGGAGGATCCCGTGACGGGCGCGCATCGATCCTGGAGGACCTTCGTGGCCGCGGCGGTTCTGGCGGCGGCCGCGGCATGCGGGGGCGACGGAGGCGGCGGAGCGGCGGGCGCGGCGGGCGGCGGGCCGCCCCCCACTCCCGTGGACGTGGCGACGGCCCGGACCGACACCGTGGTCGAGGTGATCCGCGCGAACGGACAGGTCGAGGCCGTGCAGGCCATCGAGCTGCGTCCCGAGGTGTCCGGTCGCCTCGACGGGATCTACGTCTCCGAGGGACGCGAGGTGGGCCGGGGCACGCCGCTGTTCAAGGTGGACGACGCGGAGCTGGCGGCGCAGGTGGACCGGCTCGAGGCGGAGACGGACCTCGCCGAGCAGGCGCTGCGGCGGACGCGCGAGCTGATCCAGCGGAACGCCTCCTCGGAGGCGGACCTCGAGCAGGCGGAGGCGAACGCCCGGAGCGCTCGCGCCCAGCTCCAGCTGCAGCGGACGCGGCTCGAGCGCACGGTCGTCCGCGCGCCGTTCGCCGGGGTGGTCGGGGAGCGCATGGTGAGCGTCGGCGACTACGTGACGCCGCAGGAGCCGCTGACGACCCTGCAGACGGTCGACCCGCAGCGGATCGCCTTCCAGGTGCCGGAGCGCTACGCGGAACGGCTGGCCCTGGGCCAGGACGTCGACTTCGAGGTCGCCTCCGTGCCGGGCCGGGCGTTCACGGGCACGGTGGACTTCGTCGACCCGCGCGTCCAGCTCCCCGGGCGGACGATCCTGGTCAAGGCGCGAGTCCCCGACCCGGATCGCATCCTCCGTCCCGGGATGTTCATCGAGGCGAGACTCGTCACCGGGGTGAACCCGGATGCGGTGATCGTGCCCGAGGACGCGATCCTGCCGCTGGCCGGGGCCGACTACGTCTGGGTGGTGACGCCGGAGGGCACCGCCTCCCGTCGCCAGGTGGAGATCGGCGTCCGGACTTCGGGCTCGGTGGAGATCCGCAGCGGGATCGAGCCGGGAGCCCGGGTCGTGGTCGGGGGCGTCGAGCGGCTCGGCGAGGGGGCTCCGGTCGCCGCGAACCCGGTCGACAGGTCGGAGGACTGACTCCGGGCCGCCGCGAGCGGGATCAGGCCCGGGCGACCGGGGCCCCGTCGGCGCGCTTCCGGATCGCGGCCGTCCCGTAGTCGAGGATCGCGTACACGGACGCGGCGCCGACCAGCAGCACCGGAACCTTCACGTACTCCGGCGCGAAGATCAGCGTGAACAGCGCCAGCACCTGGAGCGCGGTGGTGATCCGCCCTCCCTGGCGCGAGTGGAAGGGCATCGGCTCGCCCGCCAGCCGGGCGACGACGAACACGCCGCCGGTGAAGATGTCCCGCAGGATCAGGATCACGAACCCCGCCCAGTCCAGGTTGCCGCCCGGCAGGAACGACACGAGCCCGAGGAACACGAACACGCGGTCGCAGAACGGGTCGAGCAGCGCTCCGATCTGCGACTGCGTCCGCGTCCACCGGGCGAGCAGCCCGTCCAGCAGGTCGGTGACGGCCCCGATCGCGACGATCGTCGCGAGCGCGGCGGTGTCGTCGAAGGCGAGGAAGGCGAGTCCCAGCGGGATCCGCGTCAGGGAGAGGATGTTCGAGGGGGTGAGGAACCCCGCGTCCCCTGCCCCCCGCCCGGCGGCGCCCGTCGCTCCGGCCGCGTCGCTCACGCCGCCCCCAGGTAGTCCGCCACCGCGTCCTCGAACGGCAGCGGCTTCAGCCGGAACACGTCCCGCAGGGGGTTCCGTCCCTCCTCGATCACGCTTCCCCAGCGCAGGATGTCCAGCTGGGCGGACCCGAACGGGGACGGCAGGCCGAGCAGCTCCGAGAGGCGCGAGGCCGGACGGGCGAGCCACCGCGGGAGCGGCACCACCGGCCGCGGCCGACCGATCGTCGTTCCGAGGATCCGGACGATCCGCACGAAGCTGAGGCGCTCCGGGCCGGCGACCTCCAGGCAGCGGCGCGCGAGGTCGGGTCGCTCGATCGTCTGCGCCAGGGCGTCGGCCATGTCCTCCACCGCGAGCGGCTGGAGCGGGACGGTCCCGTCGCCGAGCATCGGGAACACCGGGAGCGCGCGCAGCAGGCGGACCAGGGCCGACGTGAAGTGGTCTCCCGGACCGTAGACGATCGTGGGCCGGAGGATCACGTAGTCGATCCCGGAGGCCATCACCGCGTCCTCGGCCTCGAACTTCGTGCGGAAGAACTCGCCGCCGTCCGGTCTCGCGCCGACCGTGCTGACGAGCACCACGCGGTCCACTCCCGAGCGCCCGGCCGCCCACACGAGGTTCCGGGTGCCGGTGCCGTGGATCCGGCCGAGGCCGACCTCGCCTTCGGGCTCGAACCGGCCGGCGAGGTGCACCACGGCGTCGCAGCCCTCCGCGATCCCCTCCAGGGTCCGACGCTCCGTGAGATCGGCCGTCCGCCACTCGACGGCGAGCTCCCCGGCCCGCGGGACCGGGACGTGCTCTCCCGGCGCCTCGCGCGTCGCCTCGCGCGGGTCCTTCCGCACCACGGCCCGCACCCGGTGGCCCCTCGAGAGGAGGCGGGGCACGAGGTGACGCCCGATGAAGCCGCCGGCGCCCGTGACCAGGACCCGGAGCGGAGACGCGGGCTCGACGCCCACGGGCTCCGGCCGCGGCTCGATCGCGAGCTTTCCGGAGCCTCCCGCCTCCTCGCGCCCTCCGGGCCGGGGCACAGGGCCTGGGATCATCCACGCTCCTCGGAGCTGCAGGGGGGCCGCCTCGTTCGTCCCGGAAGTTTCGGCGGCATCCCGCCGGGGCGCAACGGCGCGACTGGCCGTCAGTCCGGATCAGCGTCCGCGTCCGCACCCTCGTCTTCCGCCTCTCCGGAGCCGGTTCCGTCGTCCGCGCGACCTCCGTCCCCGTTGCGGCCGTCGAGAATTACGAACTCCTGCACCACGACGTCGGCGGTGGGGATCGAGACGCCCTCACGGTCGTAGGCGCCGTACTCGATCCTCCCCTCGACGTAGAGCTTCTGACCCCGCCGCACGAGACGCTCGATCGTCTCGGCCGCCCCCTGCCAGAAGGTGAGGCGGTGCCAGTCCGTCCGGCGCCGCTCCTCGCCGTCCCGGGTGAAGACCCGGTTCGTGGCCAGCGACAGGTGCGCCACCGTCCGTCCCGACGCGGTCCGCCGCACGTCGGGGTCCGCGCCGACGTTGCCGACGAGGATCACGCGGTTCACAGATCTGCTCATCTCCCCTCCCCTCGCTCGCGCCGAGGTTCGCGGGCGGGAGGCTCCCGCCCGCGGGACTCGCCCCCGTGGATGCCGGGATCGGGGCCGGGGCGGAACGGGGCGCCGGACGGTTCGTCGACCGTCCGGCCCGGGGAGAACGGTCGCCGGGCGCCGGTCGGGACGGCCGCCGGGCGCCGGGCGCCGGGTCAGAAGATGGAGAAGCTGAAGTACCGGTCGGGGTTCGTCTTGATCTCGTGCAGGAGCGCCCGCAGCTCGGCGAGGGCGGCCGCCGTGTTCTCGTAGAGCACCGTGTCCGCGGCGAGCCGGCCCAGGCTTCCCTCCCCGCGACGGAGCCGGTCGATCACGACCGAGGCCTCCGCTAGCGCGGTGTCCGCCCGGGCGAGGACGAGGTTCGCCCTGTCTCCGGCATCGCGCCATTCGGCCGTGAGCTGCCGGAGGCTCGCCGCCGAGCTCTCGGCGTCCGCGAGGATCGTCCCGAGGCGCTCGCCGGAGGTCGCGGTGTCGAGGCGCGCCACGACCCCGGCCAGGGCGGTCGACGCCTCGCGAACGGTGCGGCCCGTCTCCGCGATGTCGGTCGCGAGCGTGTCGAACGCGACCCGCTGGGCCCTGAGGATCTCGAGCATCTCGGCGCTCGCCGTTCCGACGTTGCCGAGCGCGATCCGCAGCTGCTCCGCCACGTCGTCGCTCAGGACGCGGTCGAGCCTGTCCGTGATGTCGCGCAGGTTCCCGGCGATCTGCGCCGTGTGGTCGGTGAGCTCGGAGAACTCCGGGATCGCCCCACCCGGGATCATCCCCTCGGGCAGCCCGACCGTGTCGGACGCGACGGAGGGCCTCTCCTCGGCCGGGATCAGGGTCGCCTCCCAGTCGCCGAACAGCGAGGAGGGCTCGAGCAGGGCCACCGGCCGCTCCGGGATCGGCACGTCGGGACGGATCCGCATCTGCACGATCACGGTCGCATCGTCCGCGAAGCGGATCGCCTCCACCACCCCCACGCCGACCCCCCGCGTCGCGACCCGGTTCCCGACCTTCAGCTGGCCCACGTCGCGGAACCGCGCGCTGACGATGTGTCCCTGCCCCCGCCACGCGCCTCCCGACAGCCAGATGCCGGCGACCGCGACGACGGCCACGCCGACCAGCACGAACAGCCCCGTGATGATCTCGTTCTTCCTCGTCACGATACCTCCGGCCACAGGTCCTGCCGGCCGTCCACGAAGGCGCGGACCACCCGCTCCTCGGAGCCGCGGAACTCGTCGGGCGTCCCCTCCGCCCACACCCGGCCCTCGTGGAGCAGCGCCACCCGGTCCGCGACGCGGAACGCGCTCTGGATGTCGTGCGTGACGACGATGCCCGTCGCCCGGATCTCCTCCTTGAGGCGGAGGATGAGCTCGTCGATCACGGACGTCGTCACCGGATCGAGCCCCGTCGTCGGCTCGTCGTACAGAAGGTAGCTCGGCCGGGCGACGACCGCGCGGGCGATGCCGGCGCGCTTGCGCATCCCTCCGGAGAGCTCCGCCGGGTACTTCGCCTGCCGGCCGGCCAGCCCGACCGTCTCCAGCACCTCGGCGACGCGCTCCTCGGCCTCGGCGCGGCCGATGCCCGTCCGGCGCAGCGGCAGCCCCACGTTCTCGCCGATCGTCATCGAGTCGAACAGCGCCGCGAACTGGAACACGTAGCCCATGGACCGTCGGGCCGCCTTCACCTTCGCCTCGCTCGCCGACGAGATCTCGAGGTCGCCGACCCGCACCACGCCCGAGTCCGGGCGCAGGAGCCGGGCCACGTGCTTGAGGAGGACCGACTTGCCCGAGCCCGAGCGCCCGAGCACGGCGATGGTCCGCCCGGTCGGGACCTCCAGGTCGAG
>JAWOIN010000103.1:0-13493 GCA_046484665.1 Gemmatimonadota bacterium | reverse complement strand
CGTGGACCCGATCGAGAAGAAACCCCTCCACCACTTCCTGCCCGGGACGCCCACCCTCTCGTTCGGGACGGCGGGCTGCAACCTCACCTGCCGCTTCTGCCAGAACTGGTCGATCTCGAAGGCGCGGGAGACCGAGGCCCTGAGCGACGCCGCCTCGCCGGAGACGATCGCCGCGGCGGCGGAGGAGCTCGGCTGCCGCTCCGTCTCCTTCACCTACAACGACCCGGTCGTCTTCCTCGAGTGGGCGGTCGACGTCGCGCGGGCCTGCCGGGAGCGCGGGATCCGGACGGTCGCGGTGACGGCGGGCTACGTGGAGCCGGAGCCGCGCGCGGAGCTGTTCCGCTGGATGGACGCCGCGAACGTGGATCTCAAGGCGTTCAGCGAGGGGTTCTACCGACGGATGGCGACGGGCTCGCTGGCGCCCGTGCTGGACACGCTGCGCTGGATCCGTCGCGAGACGGACGTCTGGCTCGAGATCACGACGCTGCTCATCCCGGGCGAGAACGACGGGGACCGCGAGATCGAGGCGCTGTCACGCTGGGTGGCCGACGAGCTGGGCGCGGACGTGCCGCTCCACCTCACGGCCTTCCACCCCGCCTGGCGGCTGACCGACCGGAAACCGACCCCTCCGTCCACGTTGTCTCGCGCCCGGCTGATCGCGCACCGGGCCGGCCTGCGCTACGTCTACACGGGGAACGTCGTGGACCCCGAGGGGGCCGCGACGCGCTGCCACGCCTGCGGCCGGCTGCTGGTCGCGCGCCGCGGCTACGAGGTCATCGCCTGGAGCCTCCGGCCGGGCGGGCGCTGCCCGTGCTGCGGGGCGCCCTGCCCCGGCGTGTGGGAGGACCGGCCCGGCTCGTGGGGCGGTCGGCGGACGCCCATCCGGCTCGAGGCGGCGGGGGCTCAGGCGTAGATCGCCGGCTCCCCGTGCTCGATCCGGGTTCCGAGCACCTCCAGGAATTTCGCGATCCACTCCGGGTGCGCCGGCCAGGCCGGCGCGCTGACGAGCGTCCCGTCCACGACGGCTTCGCTGACCGGGACCTCGACGTACTCCCCGCCGGCCGCGCGCATCTCGGGTCCGCACGCGGGATAGGCCGTGCAGCGTCGGCCTTCGAGCGCTCCGGCGGCGGCTAGGAGCTGCAGGCCGTGACAGATCGCCGCGATCGGCTTGCCGGTCTCGTGAAAGTGCCGCACGAGGGCGATCACCCGGTCGTCGAGCCGCAGGTACTCGGGCGCCCGGCCGCCGGGCACCACCAGGGCGTCGTAGTCGTCGGCCTTCACGGCGTCGAAGTCGTAGTTGAGGGCGAACCGGTGGCCGGGTTTCTCGCTGTACGTCTGGTGGCCCTCGAAGTCGTGCACCGCGGTCGCCACGCTGTCGCCGCGCTTCTTCCCGGGGCAGACGGCGTGGACGGTGTGTCCGACGGCCTGCAGGGCCTGGAACGGGACCATGACCTCGTAGTCCTCCACGAAGTCGCCCACGATCATCAGGAGCTTCCTTCCGGGCATCGTCTCCTCCCGTCTCGAGTCTTGATTCTCAGCTTGCATCCAGAGATGCGAGGAACGCCTCGAGCGCCCGGCCGAACGCGGCGGGCGCCTCCACGTTGCTCAGGTGTCCGGCGCCCGGGATCTCCTCGAACCGGGCGCCCGGGATCCGCGCCGCCATCGCGCGGGCCCCGGCCGGGGGGGTGAGGGCGTCCTCGGACCCGACGAGCACGAGGACCGGAACCGCGATGCGCGACAACGACGGAGTCGTGTCCGTGCGGGTCGCCATCGCCAGAAGCAAGGCGCGCAGGCCCGACGGCGGGTTCGCCAGGATGAGGCGCCGAAGGCGTGCCACGAGCTCCGGGTCCCGGGCGGCCGTCCCGGGCGCGAGGACCTGTCCGAGGAATCCGTCGGCGAACGGCCCGACGCCGTCCTCCCGGATCCGCCGGATCGCCGCGGCGCGGGAGAGCCTCCCCTCGTCGCTGTCCGCCTCGCTCCGCGTGTCGCACAGCACGGCCGCCCGGAAGCGCTCCGGCTCCCGCTCGAGCGCCCGCAGCAGCACGTATCCCCCCATCGAGAGCCCGCAGCCGACCACCGGGCCCGGCTGGATCGCGTCGAGGAGCGCGAACAGGTCGTCCACCAGCAGCTCCATCGTCGCCTGGCCGTCCCCGACGTCGCTCGCCCCGACCCCCCGCGCGTCCGGAGCGATCAGGCGGCGCGCGCCGGAGAGCGCCGCGAGCTGCGGCTCCCACATCGAGCGCGAAAGGGGAAAGCCGTGCAGGAGGACGACCGCGGGAGCGCCGGGCGGGCCAGCCTCCTCGACGGCGAGCAGGACGCCGGGAGAGGACGACGGGACGGACCGGACGCGCAGAGTCACGGCGTCTCGGAGCGCAGCTCGTCGACGGTCGCCACCCGCCCGCCGCGGCGCCAGCGGGCGAGCGTCTCCTCCTCCGGCTCGAGGCCGAGCCCCCACGTCGCGTCGCGCAGCGCGACCGTCCGGAAGCCCCGCTGCTGGAGCCCATCCACCGCCTTCGTCACGCAGACGTCGCGCGAGACGCCGGCGACGACGAACTCGGGCTCGCCGCCGAGCTCCGCGGAGAGGGCCTCGATGAAGCTCCCGGCGACCGGGTTCCCCTCGAACACGTCGAACCGATTCTTGCGGATCCACACCGGGCGTCCGTCACGGACCGCCGCGCGCGCCGCCGCGCGGGCGTCATCCTCCGAGCCCTCCCGCCCGAGGATCACCGGGTCCTCGGGCCGGACCGAGACGAGGATGCGGGCTCCCTCCCGCTCCTCGGGGTCGTCCGACCGCCCCATGCAGTGCGGCGGGTAGGTCCCGCTCGACGGGTCGGGGCGCTCCGGGTCGATCTCCTCGTCGTCGTAGCCGTGCCAGTCGCCGGTGTAGACGAGCGCATCGCAGTGCTCCCGCATCCAGTCGACCGCGGCCTCGATCGCCGGCCGCGCGAGCACGGCCCCGTCGTCATCCGCGTCGAACAGGTCGACGACGTAGAGCCGCCCGCCCTGGTCCGGCGGGAGCATGAAGTCGTTCTGGACGTCCACGACCCAGCCGACCCTGGGCGGGCGGCCCGGTCCCTCCGTGCCCGTGCCGGTCATGCCGCACCTCCCCCATCCAGCCCGGCGAGCAGGTCCCAGTCGACCCGCATCAGCCGGGGATTCTCCCACCGCCGCCTCCCGACCTTCGACTCGGGACTTCCCTCGAGCTCCACGATGTCCGCCGTGAAGTCGAAGCTGGTGACGACTCCGTCCTCGTCCGTGCCGTGCCCGAGGATGCTGCTGCCCACGCCGTACGCCGCGATCGGCAGCTCGAGCGCCGCGAAGCGGCGGATCTTCCGGGGCGTGAACCCGCCGCTCACCATGATCCCGACGTAGTCGTACCCCTCTGCGTCGAGCGCGGCCCGCACCTTCCGCACGAGATGCGGGTTGACGCCGCGCAGGTCCTCGCGGCCCCAGAGGACGGGGTCCCCGATCAGCGACCGGTCGATCAGCCGCTCGCTCGTGTCGATGCGGACCCCGAACAGCACGCCGTCCCCGAACTCCCGGCGCATCGCGCGCGCCACCGCCAGCGAGTCCGCCACGCAGTCGTTGCGGTAGTCGACGAGGCTGACGATCGGCGTCTCCGGCTCCTCGTCACGCACGTAGCGCGCGAAGGCGAGCGTCGCCTCGACGACATCCCCCCCGCAGGCGGCGATCAGGGCGTGCGGCATCGTCCCGACGCCCTCCCCGCCCCACCAGGAGGCCCCCGCGTTGCTCGACACGCCACGCCCTCCGCCCACCCGGGCGGCGTAGCCGTCCGGGGTCTGGATCCGCCAGTCGTCGTGCCGGGGGGCGAAGTAGATGACGGGGACGTCCCCCGCCGCTTCGGCGGCGCGCCTCGCGTTCGTCGCGATCAGGCTCCGGCGGGCGAGCACTCCGTCGAGCGGCGTCTCGAGATGGGCGAAACCCCGGTAGCGCCCGGTGATCCGGAACGACACGTCCCACGGTTCGACCCGGTCGCCGTCCTCGAGCGTCCACACCTCGAGCTCCCGGACGTCGTAGCCCTCGCGGAGCTGCGTCTGGAGCATGCGCACGCACTCGAACAGCCCGGCCACCACGCCCGGCTTCTTGGAAAAGAACTGAAGCGTCACCACGGGGTCCAGGCCCGCGTGCCGCAGCGTCCGCTCGGTCCGCACGAAGTAGCGGTCGGTCAGCCACCCCTCGCGGATGCGCGGATCGAACTGAAAGAGCTCGGCCGGAAAGCGGGCCAGTTCCTCGTGAAACCGGACGCTGCGTTCCTCGTCCATCGGGCGGGTCCTCCTACTGGTACCGCTCGCTCGTCGAACGGTCCGGAAGTTCGCAGGAGGGCCACGCGCGGGGCTCGCCCGTCTCCCGGTCCGCCGGCATGACCCGACGGTCGCGCGGGACTCTCGCGTCCTCCGAGGCGAGGTAGGCGAGCATCGCGACGAGCGTCGCGTTGTTGCGGACTTCGCTCCACACGACCTTGTCGAAGCTGTCGATGTTCGTGTGCCACGTGTAGGTGAAGTAGTCCCAGCTGTTCGAGCCCAGTCCGAAGGTCGGAGCCCCCGCGCATATGAACGAGGCGTGGTCGCTCCCGCCGCCGCTCGGTCCCCCGGGCAGCGTGAGGTCGATGTGGCGCGCGATCTCGGTCGGCAGCCGCGCCACCCATGCGGCGAGGTTCTCCGACGCCCCGACCAGCCCCATCGCAGACGCGCGGGAAACTCGGCCCGTCCCGTTGTCCTGGTTGAACGCGGCCTGGAGTCCCTCGATCACTTCCGGGTGGTCCGCGACGAAGGCCCGCGATCCGTTCAGCCCCTGCTCCTCGCTCGCCCACAGGCCGATCACGATCGTGCGCCGCGGCTCCGGATACGTTTCGGACAGAATGCGCATCGCCTCGAGCATCGTGATGGACCCCGTCCCGTTGTCCGTGGCGCCGGAGGCGCCGTCCCACGAATCGAAGTGGGCGGACAGCACCACGTACTCGTCCGGCAACTCGGCTCCGCGGATCATTCCGATCACGTTCGCTACCGGCACGTCGCCCCGGAACTCCGCGCGCGCGTCCACCCGGAGTCTCGGCCCCTGCCCGCGCTCCGCGAGCCGCGCCACGAGCCCGTAGTCCTCGCAGGAGAGGTCGATCGCCGGGACCGTGCGGGTAGCCGCGCCCAGGCGGGTGTTGAGCGCGAACACGCGCCGCGTCCCCCAGCCGCCCGACCAGTCGGACCACAGGACGCCGGCGGCGCCCGCCCGTTCGATCGCGTCGACCAGCTCCTGCGACTCGAAGCCCGTCGCTTCCAGCCGCTTCGTCCAGGCTTCGGCGGAGGCCCGGCGCTCCAGACGGACCTCATCGGCGACACCCTGCACGCCGTGCTCCTCGAAGCTCACGACCGGTCGGCAGCTCGGCTGCGGCTCCGCGAGGGCGACGAACTGCCCCGCCACACCCGAAAGCCAGGCCTCGGTCGCGGCGCGGCCGTCGAGCTCCGGGATCACCACGACGCTCCCCTCCACCGGGCCTTCCGTCCCCGGGCTCCAGGCCATCAGGGTCCCATCGAGGGTCCGGACGCGTGGATCGAGCAGGTCGACGTGCGCGGCGCCGCGCTCCCACCCTTTCCAGGTCCCGTAAGCTTCCTGGCGCGCCTCGACGCCCCAGTCCTCGAGGACGGCCACGGCCCAGGCGTTGGCGCGCTCGGCATCGGGCGTGCCGGTGAGCCTCGGACCGATCGAGTCGAACAGCGCCTGGCCGAGGTCGATGGCCCGGGAGGCATCCATTCCCTCGGCCCAGATCGCGCGCAGGACCGGGTCTTCCACGGGCAGCTCCTGGGCCGCCGCGGGAGGGGTGTGGAGAATCACCGGGAGCAGGATGAAAGCCCCGGCGGAACGAAGACATCGCGTGGAGATCATCGCGGGACACCCGTGATCAGGGGGTTGGCGCGTGGCGCGGCGGAGCGCGCGGAACACGAACCGTGACAATAGGCCCGGCACGGGGACGGCGTCCAGCCGTCGCGCTGTCTGCGACGCGTCGCGCGGCGGCGCGCGCCGCCGCCCGTTGCGCGGGAGAGCCCGAGGCCGCACGCATACGATCATGAACAGAATCCCGATGCCCCGATCCGCGCTCGCGCTGGCCGCCGTTCTCCCGCTCCTCGCCGCCTGTGCGGTCGACGGACCGACCTACGACCTCGTGATCCGCGGAGGGACCGTGTACGACGGCCGCGGCGGTCCGCCGCGGCCGGCGGACGTGGTGATCGCGGGCGACACGATCGCCGCGATCACGCCGCCCGGCGTCGCGAAGGCGCGCGATGAGATCGATGCGGAAGGCCTCGCCGTAACTCCGGGCTTCATCAACGTCCTCAGCTGGGCCAACGAGTCCCTCCTCCACGACGGGCGTGGGCAGAGCGACCTTCGCCAGGGCGTGACCCTCGAGGTGATGGGAGAGGGCTGGTCGATGGGCCCGCTCTCCGAGGAGATGAAGCGGGAGCAGGTCCGCCGACAGGGCGACATCCGCTTCGACGTCGCCTGGACGACGCTCGGCGAGTACCTGGACCACCTCGTCGAGCGCGGCGTCTCCCCGAACGTCGCCTCGTTCGTGGGCGCGACCACGGTGCGCGTCCACGAGCTCGGATACCACGACCGCCCTCCCTCCGGCGAGGAGCTGGATCGCATGCGGGAGCTCGTGCGCGAGGCGATGGGGGAGGGCGCGCTCGGCGTCGGCTCCTCCCTCATCTACGCCCCGGCGTTCTACGCGGACACGGACGAGCTCGTCGCCCTCGCCTCGGCCGCCGGCGAGACGGGGGGGATCTACATCTCGCACATCCGCAGCGAGGGAGCGCGCCTGCTCGAGGCGCTCGACGAGCTGATCGAGATCTCCCGACGCGCCGGGGTCCCGGCACAAGTCTATCACCTCAAGGCGGCCGGGAGGGCGAACTGGCCGAAGCTCGACTCGGCGATCGCCCGGATCGAGGCCGCCCGTGCCGGAGGACTCCGGATCACGGCGGACATGTACACCTACACCGCGGGAGCCACCGGGCTCGACGCCGCCATGCCTCCCTGGGTGCAGGAGGGCGGGCACGACGCCTGGGCGGAGCGTCTCCGCGACCCGGCCACCCGGGCCCGGGTGGCGGAGGAGATGCGGACGCCCACGGACGAATGGGAGAACTTCTTCGTCGCGGCGGGAACGCCCGACAACATCCTGCTCGTCGGCTTCACCGCCGACTCCCTGAAGCCGCTGACCGGGATGACGCTGGCGGAGGTCGCGAGCGCGCGGGGGTTGTCGCCGGAGGAGACGGCGATGGACCTCGTGATCGAGAACGGAAACGACGTCGGGACGGTCTACTTCCTGATGTCCGAGGAGAACGTCCGCCGGAAGGTCGCGCTCCCGTGGGTGAGCTTCGACTCGGACGAGGCGGCGCTCGCGCCGGAGGGGGTCTTCCTCGACTCGAACCCGCACCCGCGCGCCTACGGGAGCTTCGCCCGGCTGCTCGGGCACTACGTGCGGGAGGAAGGCCTGCTTTCGCTCGAGGAGGCGGTCCGCCGGCTCACGTCGTTTCCGGCCGAGACGTTCGGGATCCGCCGGCGAGGGGCCCTCGAGCCGGGGTTCTTCGCCGACGTGGTCGTGTTCGACCCCGACCGGATCGTCGACCGCGCCACGTTCGCCGAGCCCCACCAGTACGCCGAGGGCGTGCTCCACGTGGTCGTGAACGGTGTCCCGACGATCCGCGACGGCGAGCACACGGGCGCCCTTGCCGGCAGGGTCGTGCGGGGGCCCGGCTGGACGGGGCGGGACGGGGAGTGAACCCGGCCGCGGGGACGCTGTTCGGCCCCGACCTGAGCGCCGACGAGGCGTTCGCGCGGGCGCTCGACGAGGCGGACCCGCTGGCGGAGTTCCGGAATCGGTTCGAGCTTCCGGTCGGCGACGACGGCGCGCCCGCCGTCTACCTGGCCGGGAACTCCCTCGGTCCCCTCCCCCGGGCGGCCCGCCGCGCGGTCGAAACGGAGCTGACACGCTGGTCACGCCGGGGCGTCGACGGCTGGTTCGACGACGACGGGTGGTACGGGATCGACGAGCGCTTCCTCCCGCCGCTCGCCGCCCTGGTCGGCGCGGCGTGCTCCGAGGTGGCCGTGCTGAACGGCCTCACGGTGAACCTCCACCTCCTGCTCGCCTCCTTCTTCCGGCCCGCGGGGGAGCGCCGCGGGATCCTCGTCGACGCACCCTGCTTCCCGAGCGACCGGTTCGCGGTCGAGACGCAGCTTCGCTGGCACGGCCTCGACCCGGCCGTCGCCCTGCTGGAGGTCGGCGCGGAGCGGGGGGACGGCGCCGACGAGGAGGCGATCGAGCGCGTCCTCGCGGAGCGCGGCGGGGAGATCGCGCTCGCGCTGGTCGGCGGGGTGAACTTCCTGACCGGGCGGCGCCTGGACCTCGCCCGGCTGGCCCGCGCGGCCCGCGCGGCGGGCGCCGTGCTCGGCGTCGACCTCGCGCACGCGGTCGGCAACGTGCCGCTCCGCCTCCACGAGTGGGACGTCGACTTCGCCGCGTGGTGCCACTACAAGTACGCGAACGCCGGCCCCGGGGCCCCGGCCGGGATCTTCGTCCACGAGCGCCACGCGGGCCGCCGGGAGACGCCCCGGCTCGGCGGCTGGTGGGGAAACGACCCGCGGACCCGCTTCCGAATGCAGCTCGACCCCCGCTTCCACCCGCGCGCGGACGCGGCCGGCTGGCAGCTCAGCTGCCCGCCCGCGCTCGCGATGGCGCCGCTCGGACCCGCGCTCGCCCTGTTCGAGGAAGCCGGGCTCGAGGCGCTCCGGGCGAAGTCGGTCCGCCTCACCGCGTATCTCGAGTGGCTGCTGCGGCGGCGCCCGGCGGGCTCCGTCGAGCTCCTCACACCCGCCGATCCCGAGCGGAGGGGCGCCCAGCTGTCGCTCCGGGTGCGGGGCGACGCGCGTGCGCTCCAGGCGCGCCTCCTGCGGGCGGGCGTGGTCGGGGACTTCCGCGCGCCCGACGTGCTGCGCCTGGCGCCGGCGCCCCTGTTCAACGGGTTTCACGACGCGTGGCGGGCGGCCGAGGCGATCGCCGCCCTCGCGGACGATGCCGGGCGGCCCTCCGCGGCGGCCGCCGCGGAGGAGGGTTCCCGTGCCTGAGTCCCGCCGCGGCCTGCTCGACATCTCGCCGCCGCTCGGGCCGGACCTCGCCGTGTTCCCGGGCGACACGCCGCTGTCGCGCGAGATGCTGCTCGACACGGCGCGCGGCGACGCCATCACCCTCTCGACGCTGCGTGCCACCGTGCACCTTGGGGCCCACGTGGACGCTCCCGTCCACTACGGCGCCGGTGCCCCGTCGATCGACCGGATGCCGCTCGAGACGTTCCTGGGTCAGTGCCGGGTCGTCCGCGTCGCCGTCGGACGCGGCGACCTCATCGGGGTCCGGGAGGCCGAGCGGGCGCTCGGCGGGCGCGAGCCGGGCACACGGCTCCTCCTCGCGACGGGGAGCTATCCGGACCCGACCCGATTCACGCCCGACTTCGCGGCGCTCGAGCCGGAGCTCGTCCGCTGGCTCGCCGGCCTCGGCGTGCGCCTGATCGGGATCGACACCCCGAGCGTCGACCCCTCCGACTCGAAGGAGCTGCCGGCGCACGCGGCCTGCCTCGCGGCCGGCGTGGCGATTCTCGAGGGGATCGTGCTGCGGGACGTTCCGGAGGGAGACTACGAGCTGATCGCCCTGCCCCTCCGGCTCGAGGGGTTCGACGCGAGCCCGGTCCGGGCCGCGCTGCGGCCGATCTGAACGCGACGCCGCTCCCGCAGGGCGGGCGTGAGGGTCCGCGCGTCCCGACCCTCCTCACTGCGCGGCGGTCCGGCCGCCATCCACGGGCAGGTTCGCCCCCGTGACGTAGGACGCGGCCGGCGATGCCAGGAAGCCGACGACGGCCGCGATCTCCTCCGGCCCCGCGAACCGGCCGAGCGGGATCCCCCGGGCCCAGCGCTCCGCCACTTCCTCCGCGCCCGCTCCCTCCCGCACCGCCACCACGTCGATGAGCTCGCGCAGTCGCTCCGTGTCCGTGTAGCCGGGAAGCACGTTGTTCACCGTGACGCCGACCGGCCCGAGCTCGTTCGCGAGCGTCCGGGCCCAGTTCGCCACCGCCGCGCGGGTCGTGTTCGAGACCCCCAGCCCGGGGATCGGGGCGATCACGGAGGTGGAGATGATGTTGATCACCCGGCCGTATCCCCGGCTCCGCATGCCGGCGAGCAGCTCCTGCACGAGGCGCTGCCCCGCTCCCACGTGCATCGCGATCGCGCGCTCGAACTCTCCCGGCTCCGCGTCGATCAGCGGTCCCGCCGGCGGCCCGCCCGTGTTGTGGACGAGAATCTCGTGCGGCCCGGTGGCCTCGAGGTGCGCGCGGACGCGGGCCGCGAGCTCATCGGGACGGGAGAAGTCGGCGGGCAGGACGTGGTGCTCCGCCCCCTCCGCGACGGGCAGGTCGGCGCGCACCGCGCGGAGCGCCTCCCCGTCGCGGGCGGTCAGGGTGACGGAGGCGCCGCGTTCCGCAAGCTCGAGGGCGCAGGCCCGGCCGATGCCGCGCGATGCCCCTCCGACGAGCGCCCGACGGCCCCGGAGCGAGCCGCCGGACCGGGCGTCGGTCACGGGGCGTCTGGCCTCGAGGCCTCGAACGTGCCCTCCATCACGCCGCCCCCGCACGCGTCCGCCACCTCGATCGCGCCCGACGCGGCGGCTCCCCCCGGAGCCACTGTTCCCTCGCCGATCACGGTGCCCCGGCAGCCCATGTCGCGCTCGTAGAGCGACTCGAACAGCAGCGTGCTGTCCCTCACGCTCCCGTCGAGGCTGCCCGTGACCTCGACCGGGCTGTCGAATCGCACGTCCCCGGTCACGGCGCCGCCGGGGCCCGTGCTCAGGGAGATCGTTCCCGAGTACGGCATGCCCTGGACCAGGAACACCGTGTCGTACTCGCCGTTCAGGTTGTAAGGGTACCCCTTCTCGCCCGGCTCCGGGTTTCCGGCGCAGCCGACCAGAGAACCCGCCGCCGCGAAGGCGACGAGCGCAGCGCCGATTCTCGCTCCGTTCATCCGGCTCCTCCTCGCTTTCCCATGATCCTGAGCATCTCCTCGACCCGGACGACCTTGACCCGCGGGCGCCCCAGCTCCGCGCCCCGCTCCGTCTCGGCCCGGTCGAGCCGCCGCCAGTCCTCGAGCCGCACGCAGTCCGGACAGCGCCCGGCCAGAAGCGCCTCGACAGCCGCCGGGTCGCGGGCCGGCCCGGCCTCGTCCGCGGACAGCCCGGCCGCATCCTCGGCCATCGCCGCCGCCGTCTCCGCGCCGCACGCCTTGTTCGTACCTATGATGCCCGTCGGCCCGCGCTTGATCCAGCCGGCGACGTACTCGCGGGGCACCACGTCGCCGCCCGGGCCGGAGAGCACCCGCCCGCCGGCGTTCGGGATGACGCCCCGTCGCTCGTCGAACGGCACGTCCGGCAGGGCGACCCCGCGGTACCCGACCGAGCGCAGGACCAGGCCCGCCTCGAGCGTCTCGAGCTCCCCGGTCCCGACCGCGGCCAGGTACCCGTTCGGCTGCCGGGCCAGCCGGTTCCGCTCCAGCAGGACGGACTCCATGCGTCCCGCCGCGCCGACCAGCTCCACCGGGGAGACGAGGAACCGGAAGACGATCCGCCGACCGGCGCCGGTCGGCGCGCGCTGCGCGAACTCCGAGAGGATCTCGAGGTTCCGCGTCGCCCTCCGGTCCGCCGCCGCCGAGGCCGCGCTGTCCGGATCGAGCGCGAGATCGGTCGGATCCACCCGGACGTCGACGCCCTCGATCCGGCCCAGCTCCTTGAGCTCCGTGTTCGTGAACTTCGCCTGGGCGGGTCCGCGACGCCCCAGCATCGCGACCTCCCGGATCCGGCTCCCGCGGAGCGCCTCCAGCGCGTGGTCGGCGATGTCCGTCTTCGCGAGGACGTCGGGATCGGTGACGAGAATGCGGGCCACGTCCACCGCGACGTTGCCGTTTCCGACGACGACGGCGCGCTCCGCCGACAGGTCGAACGCGAAGTCCGCGCGCTCGGGATGGCCGTTGTACCAGCGGACGAAGTCCGTGGCCGGCCAGCTTCCGGCGAGGTCCTCCCCGGGGATCCCCATCCGGCGGTCGGTCTGGGCCCCCACGGCGTAGACGATCTGGTCATAGAGCCGCTGGAGGTCGGCGCGAGAGACGTCCTCGCCGAAGGAGACGTTCCCGAAGAACCGCACGCGCGGGTCCTCGAGCACGCGCTCGAGCACCCGGACGACGGCCTTGATCGACTGGTGGTCCGGGGCCACCCCCTCGCGGACGAGTCCATAGGGAGTCGGCCAGCGGTCGAACACGTCGACGCGGACGCAGAGGTCCTCGCGCCGGCTGAGCGCCTCGGCCGTGTAGAGCCCGGCCGGTCCGGCGCCGACGACGGCCACGTGCAGGGGACGGCTCTCGGTACCCGGCTTCGAACTCACGTCGGACTCTCTCGGGGACGGGGGCGGAGGCTGCCCCGTGCATCGCTGCCTCGACCGTGCCGGCGTCCTCGCGAGGCCGGCGCCGCACTCTACGGGACGGCGACGGCGATCGTCAAACGGCCCCCCCGCACCGTCAGGCGGCCGCGCGCTCCGAGCCGGCGGCAGGCGCCGCGACCGGTCTGGTGGCGAACCGGAAACCGACGTAGATGAGGAAGATCCCGATCAGCTCGGTCACGTAGAGGACCTCGACGTGGCCCATCCGCGTGAACGAGCCTCCGATGCCCGGCAGCAGCGCGCCGACCGCGATGAACCAGTTTCCGACGGTCCGGTTCCGCATTCCCGGCAGCTTCCGGTACCTGAGAGCGGAGTACACGGCCCCGCCGATGAGGAAGGTCGCCGCGTAGAGGTTGATGAAGGGACTGAACGCGCGCACCCAGGTCCACTCCATCACGTTCCCGGACAGGCGGTGCGGCTCTACGAGGGAGCGATCGATCGGCGTGAGGAGGACGAAGACGGAGGCGACCGCCACCACGCCGAGAATCCCGGCCGCCATCCGGTGCGCCTTCCTCCGGTCGAACAGCAGGTAGACGGTCCCCTGCGCGAGCGGGAAGCCGCCGAGCAGGGCGCCGCTGATGTACCACGCCCGGAACAGGGGCTCCTGCCAGCCGAGGAGGGTCGTGAGCGACTCGGTGATCGTCCCCGCCGCGTAGGCGAAGGCGCCGATTCCCCACCACAGGTGGTGAAGTCCGCCCCGCGTGCGGTAGCGGCGCATGAGGACGACGCCGAACCACGTGGCGAAGACGCTCGTCGCGATCGGAACGTAGTGAACGAAGCTGCGCACGAAGGTCCCCTCGTCTGCCCCGGCGGGCGGCCCGGAGCCGCGGCCCGCGCTTCACCTCTCGCGAGAGGGCGTCCCCCGGGACCCGGGACGCCCTCCCCTCCACCTGCCGATACGGCCGCGCGGATCAGAAGCTCGTGATCCAGCTCACGAGCAGGGTCCGTCTCGGCGCCGGCCGGAAG
>JAWOIN010000063.1:0-9402 GCA_046484665.1 Gemmatimonadota bacterium | reverse complement strand
GTCACCTGGCCGCCCGTGCTGCCCTCGCCGAACAACGTCAGGCTGCTGCCGCTGAACTGGAGGTCGCCCTCGTACACGCCGCTGTCGAAGAAGACGATCGTGTTGCTCTGCGCGAGCGCGTCGTTCACGGCGGCGGCCGACATCGAGGGATCCACGACCGTCACCTGGCCGCTGAGCTCGTAGAGAAGATTCTGCATGATCGCGGCGCCCCCCGCGTCGAACGCGACTGCTACTTCCCGCAGGTCGCCCTCGGCGATGCTCACCGTGACCTGTCCCGTGTTCGAGCCCTCGTCGAGCGACAGCGTCCGGATTCCTGCCGTCACGTCGGCGAGCACGGCGATGCCCGAGGCGTCCGTCACGGCCGAGACGCCGTCGTCGGCCGTCACCGTCACGCCGGCCCGCACCGTGCCCGGGCTCGGGACGCTCGTCGTGTTCACGTCGTTGATCGCAGGGTTCACGATCATGACGATCGTCGTCGTGCCGAACTCGACCTGCGGCGGCTGGGGTGCGGTCGTGTCGTCGTCGCCGCAATGGGCGAGGGCGGGGACCATCAGCATGATGATCCATGTCCTGAGTGCTGCTCTGCGTGTCCGGGGCATCCGTTGGTTCCTCTTCTCCGAATGAGCCGATCCTCCCGTCGAACATGGCTCCAGGGCCGCAAGCCGCGTGCCCGTGTCTGCGCGCGCCCGTAGCTTGCCGCAGAGCAGTCGCTTGCCGCACATCCGTCTGCGGGGCCGGCGGACGGACGCGGCGGATTTCCGTGGCAGATGGGGCGGAGAGTGCAGAATGTGGTGGGCCCCGCGGAGCGCCGGGATGGCGGCCTCGTGGACGGATTCCTCGTGCGCGGGACGCTGATGCGGTGAGGTGCGAATGACGACGTCGTCCCCGGGTCAGAGTCTTCCCGTGCTCTCCCGGTACGCCGTGTTCCCGTTCGGCAGGCCGTGCTCGGCCAGGATCCGCGCGAACTCCGGGTTCTCCCGCAGTCCGTCGAACATCGGGAACACGGCGGCGATCCCGAGCCAGGGGTTCCGGGCGGCGACGGCGTCCCGGACCACCCGCAGGGCGTCCTCCTCCGATCCGGCCCAGTCGTAGAGCGCGGCGAGGAAGAACAGGCCGGGCCCGGTCTCGTCCTCGAGCGCCCGCACCGCCTCGATCGCCGCGGGGGAGGGGACCGCTCCGGGCCAGGCCCGGGCCACCCGCCGCAGCGAGGCCGGGTCGCGGGCGCCCTCGATCCGGCCCAGCTGCTCGAGGTTGTCCTCCGCCTCCCCGGGCCGCCCCAGCTGGAGCAGGAGCCCGGCGTACAGGAACTGCGAGAACGTCACGTCGGGGAAGATCGCCAGGGCCCGCTTCTGCTGGGCGAGCGCGTCCTCGGTGCGGCCGAGGCCCGCGAGCGGGATCGTGAGCAGGAGGTTCGGGATCACCCCGAGCGGGTCCAGGTCCACCGCCCGCTCGCAGGCGGGGAGCGCGTCCGCATCCCGCCCGGCGACGGCCCGCGTCTCGCACAGCCAGGCCCAGGCCTGCGCGTAGCTCGGGTTCCGGTCGACCGCCGTCTCCAGCAGGCGCTCCCCGCGCGCGAGGTCGTGCTCGTACTCCGAGGCGATGATGCCGCGCGAGGCGCTCGCCTCGGCGAGGCCGGGCGCCAGCGCGAGCGCCCGGTCCGCCGCCCGCACGGCCTGCGGATACGCCACGCGGCCCTGGACCCTGCCGTCGTAGAACGGAAGCACGCTCCACGCGTCCGCGAGCCCGGCCCACGCGAGCGCGTACGTCGAGTCGAGGGCGATCGCCTCCTCGTAGTGGTCGATCGCCTCCCGCACCGCGTCCACGCCCCGCGTCGCCCACCGGTGTCGCCCCAGCAGGTAGAGGTCGTACGCCTCCAGGTTCGCGGTCCGGCGCCCCGCGATCCTCGCCCGCGCCCCGGGCCGGAGCTCGCGGGTGAGCGCGAGGGCGATGTCCGCCGTGATCTCGTCCTGGATCGCGAACACGTTGGCGGCCGTGAGCTTGCGCTCCCACGTCTCCGACCATAGCCGGAAGCCGTCGCTCGTGCGGCTGAGCTGGGCCGAGACCCGGACCGTCCCGCCGGCGCGCCGGACGCTCCCCTCGACGATCGAGGCGACCCCGAGCTCCCGGCCGATCTGCCGCGCGCCGACGTCCCGCCCCTTGAACGCGAACGCCGAGCTGCGGGCCGCCACCCGCAGCCCCTCGATCTGGGCCAGCACGTTCCCCAGCTCCTCGGCGAGCCCGTCGACGAACGGCTCGTCCTCCGGGTCGCCGAAGTTCACGAACGGCAGCACGGCGACGGACTCGAGGGCCGCGCTCGCCGCCTGCTCCGCCGGCGCCTCCGCCCGCGCGCCGGCCGTCCGCGTGCCGGCCCACCAGGCGCCGAGCATGAGGAGGGCGATCCCGACGATTCCCAGGATTCCGGCCAGCCACCGCTGCCCCCGGGGCTGGGCCAGGATCGCGTCGATCTCGCCGGTCGCCGCGATCCCCGTCCTCCGCATGCCCCCCGTGGTGAGGTCGAACTTCCACGCCACGAGCACCGCGACCGGGAGGCCGGCGATGACGGCGATCACGAGCCAGGTGACGGCGCGCTCGGGCAGGCCGATCGCCGGGAACACGATGTCGGCTCCCTGCAGGAGCCCGAACGATCCGGCCCCGTACAGGGCCGTCGCGCGGAACACCTTCCGGCGCTTCATTTCCGCGAGGAAGCGCGTGATCGGGGACGGGTCGTGGGTCATGGCCGGAAGATCGGGCCGCGGGCCCGTCCGCGGAAGGGCGGCGGACGGGTCGGCTCGGGAGGCGGGCCCGACGTGTCGGGGCGGACCTGTCTCAGTGCGATACGCCCCCCATGAGCGACAGGAACGCGCCTCCGCCGACGAATCCGTCGTCCTCCACGAGGGCGCCGTGACCGCGGAGCTCGACGAACAGGCCGGGACTCGTGTCGTACGTCCCGAACGTGTAGCAGGCGACCTCCGGGCCCCAGGCGAAGCTCCCCTCCGCCGAGCGGAGCAGCTGGGCCCGGGCCGCGAGCGCGAGCGGCGGTGACTCCTCGCCGACGTCGCCCAGCCACCGGGTGAGTCCGATGCCGAGCCTGGGGGTCCAGCGCGCCTGCGCCCGCGCGGCGGCCGGGGCGGCGAATAACGGCAGCGCGATCAGCCCGATCGCGCCGAGAACGCGAGCCGGAGCTCGCATGGGTACCTCCGATGTAGGGATGGGGCCGCAGCCACGGCCAATCCCTAATATCGCCCCGCGATCCCCGGCTGTGAAGGGGGGGACGGCGCCGGTTGCGGGCCCGGGCGCCGGGCGCGTTCCCCGGACGTGCTTGCCGAGAGACGATGACCGGTTAGGTTAATAACTGTTAATAGAGCGTGACCGGCAGCCCCGTGCGATGCGGTGGGAGGAAGAGAATGACGACCATCCTGTCGATCTCGGTGCCGGCCGACCTTCGATCGGCGCTCGATTCGGAGGCGGCGCGCCAGAGGCGCTCCCGCAGCTTCGTCGTGCGCGAGGCCGTCCGGGAGTACCTGGAGCGGCGCGAGCGGGACGCCTTCGCCGACGCGCGGCGGCGCACGTTGCGCGAGGGTCTCGCGCTCACGCCCGCCGGCCGCCTCCGGCTCGCCGAGGAGCTCTGGCAGGAACTCGCTCGTGGACGGCGCACGACGCGGCCGTGGACGGCCACCTTCGCCACGTTCGACGACTACGAGCGGTGGCGACGCGAGCGCGGCGGGGAGGACGAGCGCGGCGGGGAGGGCGAGTGACCGCCTCCGGCTCCCGGCTCGTCACGGTGTGCCGCCTGCTCAACGAGGCGGGAGCGGCGTACGTCGTCGTCGGCGGGTTCGCCGTCGCCCTGCACGGCGTCGTCCGGGCGACGAAGGACATCGACATCCTGATCGAGCCGACGCTCGAGAACGCGCGGCGCGTGCTGCGAGCGCTGGAAGGCCTCGCCTGGGGCGTGTCGCGGAAGGTCGATCCTGCCGACGTGGTGGCCAATCCCATCACGGTCATCGGCGACGACCCCCGCGTCGATCTCCTCTCCCTCGCGTGGAGCGTCCGATACGCGGACGCCGCGCCCACGATGCGGCAGGTCGAGATCGAGGGGGTGGAGATCCCCTTCGCCGACCTGGACACGTTGATCCGGAGCAAGCGGACCGGCGCGTTCCAGGACATGGCCGACGTCGAGAGCCTCGAGCAGGTGCGGCGACTCGAGCGGCGCGACCGGGAGGCCGGCCCGGACGCCGACTGAGACGTCCGACGATCCGCCTCGCCCGCCTCAGCCCCCCGCAGCGGTCACCGCTTCCATGGCCCGGAACCACACCTCGTCCGGGATGTCCGCCTCGCGCTTCCAGCGGGCGCCTGCCGTGTGCCCGTCCGGGTCCGCGCCGCGCCGTCGCGCCTGACCCACGAGCGCGCCCACGGGGTCGCGCGGGAGGTGGGTCGCCGGCCGCCCGCGCCCGCTCGCGTGCACCTGTCCGCGGGGGTCGGTGAACGCGGGCCGCCCGCCGGCCCACCACGCGACCTTCCAGCCTCCCTCGTGGACGAGCCGGTGGTGGTGGGCGCAGAGCAGCAGGAGGTTGCCGAGCGCCGTCTCGCCGCCGTCGGCCCAGTGGCGCACGTGGTGCGCGTCGGTGAACCGGAGCCCGCAGCCCGGGAAGCGGCAGCCCCCGTCGCGGGCCTCCAGGGCGCGCCGGAGGGCGGGCGGGACCGTGCGGGTGCGGCGGCCGACGTCCAGCACCGAGCCGTCCGGGCCGTGCCCGACCGCGACCACCGCCGCGTCGCAGCCGAGCCGCCGGGACGTTTCAGCTGAAACGCGCGTCCCGTCGCCGAGCTCGGAGCGGCCGTGTCCGCCGTCCGCCGCGAGCGTCGCCGCGTCGACGTGGAGGAGGACCTGGTAGCGCTCGGCGCGGCTACCGCTGACCGGGACCCGGAGCCGCCCCTCCCGCGCCGGGGATGTTTCAGCTGAAACGTCTTCCGGGAGGTCCTCGGGCCGGGCCTCGTCCCCGGGCCGGACCTCCGTCCCCCCGAACCCGGCCGCGAGCGCCCGCTCGGCGACCAGGGCGAGCGCGTCGGCCCGGCGCCGCGCCGCGGCCTCGCGGGACGTTTCAGGTGAAACGTTTCCGGACGTTCGTTCGATTCCGGGCGGCCCCTTCTCCCGGAAGAGCGCGTCGCCCGCCGCCTCGAGCGCCCGCATCAGGAGCGCTCCCACCTCCGGCGCGAGCCGGCCCTGCACGACGCAGGTACCGTCCGCGTCCAGAAACACCGAGAAGCAGCGGGCGTCGTGGCGCTTCCGCTCCCGCTCGAGCTCGTCGGCGCGGGAACCGAGCCGCCAGCCGCGCACCATGCGCTCGAGCTCCGCCGTCGTGGCGCCCCGGGCCAGCTCCAGCAGGTTGCCCTCCGTCGCCGGCGTGGCCACGCGGGTGAGCGCCCGGACCGCCGAGAACGAGAGCTCGCCCCGTCGCATCGCGGCCGAGGTGGCGGGAAGGGAGGCCAGCGCGCGGGCGGCCCGCACCTTCTCCCGCGCCGTCCCCAGGTCGATCCCGGTGCGGAAGGCGAGCCAGTGGGCGCAGCTCCGGTGTCCGCCCAGCTCCCAGCCCCGCCGCCGGTCGAACTCGGCGACCAGCTCGAGCAGGCGGTGCGTGGCCGCGTGGATGTGGGCGGCGAGCACCGCGATCTCCTCCTCCAGCGCCTCCAGCGCGTCGGCGTCCTCGAACGGGTCGGGCGCCGGGGCGGAGGGGTCGGGGGTGTCGGGGACGGAGGCGGCCATCGGGCCGGGGACCCGGACCTCAGGCGCCCGGCCCGGGACGGGGGAGGCGGTCTCGCGGACGCGCCAGGCGACGCGGACGGTGCCGTAGCAGGGAACGTCGAAGGCGGCGTGGATCATGGATCTTCCCTCCTCGTGACTCGTTCGTGCCGGCGGCGGTGTCGTCGGCGTCCCGTCGCCCGGCCGTCGCCCGTCTGTTCCCTGGGGGGCGCCGGTCGCCGGTCGGCCAGTCACGATCTCGGCGGTGCGGCATGGGACCGAACAAACACCGTAACCGCTCCCGGAATATAACAGGGGGTTTCTCGGCTTCCGGAGCGCGTCGGGGCCCGGTGTTGACGTTCCTCGAGACCATCGAAAGCGGATCGAGGAGGGAACGGCGGGCACGCGCGACGGCAGGCGGGTGGAAGGAGACGCGGGAGGGCGATCCCGGACTTCGCGCGAACCCCGATCGAGAATCCGTCAAGGGGGCATCGGACAGTTCGCGGATCGTCGGAGGGGGGCGGGCGAGGGAGCAGGCCGGCACCGGCGCCGGCGGCTGCCGACTGTCCTCAGACGGGATCGTTGCAGGGAGTCGAATCCGGCCGGTGGGCTGCGAGACGCTCTACACGCTGCGAGACCCTCTGCATGTACAGCTGTACACCTGGAGGAGACGCGCACACACCCCTGCACTCGGGCGGCGGGCTACGTGGCCGAGTCGGGCCCCCGCTGCGCGCCCGGCTCTCCCGGCGTCCGGCCCGGGAGACCTCCGGCGCCGCCCCTGCGCTCGATCATTCCAGCTCGATCATCCCCGCTCGGCCAGGATCGCCTGCAGTCGCCGCCGTGCCTCTTCGACACGCGGCCGAAGCTCGGGGTCGGCGTCTTCCCACAAGCTGACGAACTCGGCGTAGAGCGTCGCGGCGGCCTCCGGGTCGCCCGCTCCGTGTTCGAGCTGCGCGAGCCGCTCGAGCGACCCGGCCAGGTACCAGGTGTGGGAAGGAAACAGGGCCAGCCAGTGGGGCTGCCCGAGAAAGCGCCGGTAGTGAACGATCGCCGAGTCCGCCTGTCCGGCCGCATCGAACGCCCGGGCGAGACCGACCATCGGCAGGATCTCCTGGGGACGCGACGAGCTCCGTCGGAACTCGGCGACCGCCTCGTCGTAGCGCCGCTCGGCCAGCGCGATCTCCCCGCGGACGCTGTGGTACTGGTAGCGAAGGCCGCGCTGGTGGTTGTCGGGCGTCGTCCGCTCGAACTCCTCCACGAACCTCCTGGCCGCGGCGGGATCTCCGACCGCGGCGTATGCCGCCGCGACATCGAG
Organism: Gemmatimonadota bacterium; assembly: GCA_046484665.1. Lineage (GTDB taxonomy): Bacteria > Gemmatimonadota > Gemmatimonadetes > Palauibacterales > Palauibacteraceae > Carthagonibacter. Next base: position 2,353 of record JAWOIN010000063.1, on the reverse strand, counting down.
GTAGGGGCGGGCGACGGGGTCCATCTCCTCGAGCGGATGGCGCTCGAGCGCCCGGTCCAGGTCCTCCGGTCCTCCCGCGCCGCGGGCCAGGCTCGCCCCGGTGATCCCGAGCGCCAGGTCGCGGAGCGCCTCGACGTCCGACCCGTTCTCCTCTTCGAGCGCGGCGGCCGCCTCCCAGATCTCCTCGGCCTCGGCGATCCGTCCGCGGACGGTGACGATGGCCCCCAGCCACGCGGTCGTCCGGGCGAGCAGGAAGGTGCTGCCGGTCACCTCGTCGCGGGCGCTGCGCATCCGCTCCTCGGCCGGCCCGTACTCACGGCGGGCGCCGTGGCCCATCGCCCGATGCCAGTCTCCGAAGGGCGGGGCCACCGTGTCGAGAAGACGGTTCGCCGTGTCGAGCGTCTCCCAGTCGCCCCGCGTGGCGCTCACCTGGGCGATGTTCATGAGCGGGATCGCGCTTTCCGCCGAGTCCAGGGCCACCGCCCGGTGGTAGAGCACGAGCGCTCGTTCCAGCTCGCCCAGGTTCCGGTACGCCTCGCCGAGATTGTTCGTCGGGCCCAGGCGGGTCGAGTCCGCTTCGACCTGGGCCTCCAGGTACGGAATCGCCTGGCGCGGCTCGTTCGTGACCCCCATGAAATACTGGCTGGCGACCGCGTTCCGCTCCGCCTCGGTCAGCCGATCGCGCAGCTCGAACGCGCGCGTCCGCGCCTCCATCACGCGACCCGGCTCCATGCCGTAGTTGCCGAGCGCGATTCCGAGGGCCCACCAGCCCATGGCGAACGAGGAGTCCAGTGCCACGGCCTGCGCGAGCAGGACGACCCGACGCTGCACGTCCGCCTGCGGGAGACGAACCGCCTCCGAGTAGGCCCGGAGCGCCTCCAGGTTCGGCGTCGTCACCCGGGCCAGCGGCGGACTATCGGCGATCGACTTGAGCGGATCGCCGATGCGCTCCCGCATGTGACCGGACAGGCCGTCGATCGCTTCCAGGAGCTGCGTGGAGTCCCTCGCGCTCTCGCGGTGCGAAACGAGGATGTCTCCGGATTCCGTCGCCACGAGGCGCACCGAGAGCACGTAGCCGCCCCCGACCCGCCCGATCTCGCCCATCACGATCGCGGGGATTCCCTCCCGTTCGGCGACCTCGAGCGCCAGCTCCTCGGTGAGTCGCGAATCCGCCGGACGCGCCATGCGCTCGAGCGCGGCGATCACGAACCTGCGGTCGGCGAGCTCGACCGCCTCGGACTGGGACAGGTCCACGCGAAGGGCCTCGGTCACCACGTCGCCGAGCGTGGGGTCGTCGGTCGAATTCTCGAAGTCGGCCAGGAGGATGCGGTCCTTCTCATCGAGCACGCCCCGGGCGACGAGCGTGCCGACGGGCCCGAGCCCGGCCGTCCGCATGACGAGCCACCCCGTCGTACCGATCCCGAGCAGCGCGAACGCGCCGACACCTCCCAGGAGCGCGTTGCGCCAGCTCCAGAGGCGACGTCTCCGGGCCGCGGCGCCTTCCGCGTCCGAACCGGTGCGGCCGGCCCAGCCGCCCGCCCAGCCGCGCTGGACGAAGGCGGTGACCATGACGATCGGCAGACCGATGATCAGGAGGACGAACGCCGCCCGGATCACCCACCAGGGCATCCCGACGATCGAGTTCAGCGTGTCCACGACCTGGAGCACGAGCCACGAGGACCCGAGGTAGATGCCCAGGATCTGCCACATCGACCTGTCGTGGATCTCCTGAAGGAGGTTCTTCATTCGGCGAATGTGCCGCTGGCGGATTCGGACGGCAATGCAAGGCGTCGTGGAAAACGCCGGGCCGGCCGGCCCTTACGCCGGCCGTCGTCGTGCCCGACGACTACGCTCGGCATCGGCCCCCGCTATCTTCACTCCACCGGGCAGCTCCACGACGGCGGTCCGGACGGCGGGCGACCTCGGAGCGTTGCGCGGCCGCGGCCGGCGCGCCGGCCCGGTCGAGCTCGAAGACCTCGGGAAGGCGGCACGGCGATGAAGCTCGCGATCGTGGGACTCGGCAGGATGGGCGGAAACATGGCGGAGCGGCTGCGGGGCGCCGGCCACGACGTGGTCGGTTACGACCGCGACCCCGACAGGACGGACGTCGGCTCGCTGCAGGAAGCGGTGGCGGCGCTCGACGGCGAGCCGCGCCGGGTCGTGTGGGTGATGGTGCCGGCCGGCGCGCCCACCGACGCGACCGTCGAGGAACTGGGGGAGCTGCTGTCGGTGGGGGACCTCGTGATCGACGGCGGCAACTCGAACTTCCGCGACTCCCGGCGCCACGCCGCGCAGCTGGCGGAGCGGGGCATCGGCTTCGTCGACGCCGGCGTGTCGGGCGGCGTGTGGGGCC
>JAWOIN010000019.1:0-19445 GCA_046484665.1 Gemmatimonadota bacterium | reverse complement strand
CCGCGGCGAGGCACGCCGTGCGATGCCGGATCCACTGGCGCGCTACGAAGATCGGCATCGCGCAGTGGAACTTGAGCTCGACCATCTCGCTGGGTGTCGTATGACGGTGGCGGCGCAGGTAGCGCACGAGGCCGCGCGTGGCGCTGCGCGACCGCGTGCCGTAGCCGTAGCTGACCCGCGCGGCCCGCTCGATCGCCTCGTCCCCGCCCATGTAGTCGATGAGCGACACGAAGCCGTGGTCGAGCACCGGGAAGTAGCCGCCGAGGATCTCCTCGGCCTCCGGGATCGTCGGTCGGCGCGTTTCCATCAGATGTCCAGGTTCCGCACGAACTTCGCGTTCTGCTCGATGAACTCGCGACGCGGCTCCACGTCGTCGCCCATCAGGCGCTCGAACAGCAGCGACGCCTCCGTCGCCTCGTCGATCGTCACCTGGAGCAGCGTGCGGTTCTCCGGGTTCATCGTCGTGCTCCAGAGCTGGTCGGGGTTCATCTCGCCCAGCCCCTTGTAGCGCTGGACCTGGACGGTGCCGCTCCCCTTCCCGTTCTTGAGCTGCTCGACGATCTGCTCCCGCTCCGCCTCGGTGTAGCAGTAGAATTCCTGCTTCCCCTTGTGGACGCGGTACAGCGGGGGCTGCGCGATGTAGACGTAGCCCGCCTCGATCAGCTCCTGCATCTGCCGGAAGAAGAAAGTCAGGAGCAGCGTGCGGATGTGGGCGCCGTCCACGTCGGCGTCCGTCATGATCACGATCTTGTGGTAGCGGGTCGCGTCGAGGTCGAATTCCTCGCCGATTCCCGCGCCGATCGCCGTGATCATCGCCCGGATCTCGTCGTTCGAGAGGATCCTGTCGATCCGAGCCCGCTCGACGTTGAGGATCTTCCCCTTCAGCGGGAGGATCGCCTGGTACTCCCGGTCGCGGCCCTGCTTCGCCGAGCCGCCGGCGCTGTCGCCCTCGACCAGGTAGAGCTCGGACATCGCCGCGTCGCGGCTCGCGCAGTCGGCGAGCTTGCCGGGGAGGATCCCCGTCTCGAGCGCCGACTTCTTCCGCGTCAGGTCGCGCGCCTTGCGGGCCGTCTCGCGCGCCCGCGCCGCCTGGACCGCCTTCTCGATGATCCGGCGCGCCGACGACGGGTTCTCCTCCAGCCAGGTGCCGAGCTTCTCGTTCACCAGGCTCTCGACGATGCCCCGGACCTCGCTGTTGCCGAGCTTCGTCTTCGTCTGGCCCTCGAACTGCGGCTCGAGGACCTTCACCGAGAGGACGGCGACGAGGCCCTCGCGCACGTCGTCGCCGGAGAGGGTCGGGTCGCCCTTCTTCTGGGCGGTCGACCTGGCCGCGTAGGCGTTGATCGTCCGCGTGAGCGCCGCCTTGAAGCCGCTGAGGTGCGTCCCGCCCTCGTGCGTGTTGATGTTGTTGACGAAGGTGAAGGTGTCCTCGTTGTAGCCGTCCGTGTACTGCATGGCCAGCTCGATCGCGGTGCCCTCCTGCTCGCCCGCGACGTACACCACCGCGTCGTGCAGCGGGTTCTTCTTGCCGCGCAGGTACTCGACGTACTGGACGATGCCGCCTTCGAAGTGGAACCGCTCCTCCCGCTCCTCCTCGCGCTCGTCGCGGAGCGTGATCACGACGCCGCCGTTCAGGTAGGCCAGCTCCCGGAGCCGTGTCGCGAGCGTGTCCCACTGGTACCGCAGCTCGGTGAAGATCTCGGGGTCGGGCTTGAAGTGGACCGTCGTGCCCGTCTCCTTCGTCTTCCCGCGCTGCTCGAGCTCGGTCTTCTTGAGCCCGCGCCCGAACTCCTGGTGCCAGGAGAAGCCGTCGCGCTGCACGTCGACCACGAGCGACTCGGAGAGCGCGTTGACGACGGAGACGCCGACGCCGTGCAGGCCGCCCGAGACCTTGTAGCTGTCCTTGTCGAACTTCCCGCCGGCGTGCAGGCGGGTCAGCGCGAGCTCGACGCCGGGGATCTTCTCGGTGGGATGGAGGTCCACCGGGATGCCGCGCCCGTCGTCCGTGACCGTGATCGAGTCGTCCTCGTGGATCGCGACCTCGATCACCGTGCAGTAGCCCGCCATCGCCTCGTCGATGGAGTTGTCCACGACCTCGTACACGAGGTGGTGCAGGCCGCGGGCCGACGTGGACCCGACGTACATCCCGGGGCGCTTGCGCACCGCCTCCAGGCCCTTGAGGACCTGCAGGTGTCTGGACGTGTAGCCGTCGCCCGCCCCGGCCTTACCGTTCGTCTTCGCCATCCCTCTCCTCCACGATCCTGCCGTCCGACTGCAGGAACACGATCTTCTCGATACGTCCGGCCCGCTTGCCGGCGTTCAGCTTCCGCATCAGGCGCGGACGGAGGAGGCTCAGCTCGTTCCGCCACGCTGCGCTCTCGACTTCCACGAACAGCGTCTCGTCCCGGATCCGCACCGGCCGCGAGACGCGGGCGATGTGGGGCCCGACCAGCTCCTCCCAGTCGGCGATCGCCGACGCGCGCTCGACCTTGTCGGCGATCCCGAGCCGTGCCAGCAGGCCGCCCACCAGGCCCCCGACCGGCTCCGGCTTGGAGCGCCGGCCTCTCCGCTCCGTCATCCCCGCGCTCAGCCGTCCGCCACGAGGGCGCCGTCCCGGATCCGCCAGCGGGCGAGCCCGCCGTCGCGGAGCGGCACGTCCGACGGCTTCGGGGCCGTGAAGAACACCTGTCCGGTCCGGCCGTCCTCGAGCAGCCGGAACACCCGGTCGGCCCGCTCCCGGTCGAGCTCGGCGAACACGTCGTCGAGCAGGTACACGGGTTCCCGGCCGCGCGCGTCCCGCAGGCTGTCCGCCTCGACCAGGCGGAGGGCGACCGCCGCGGTCCGCCTCTGGCCCCCGGAGCCGAAGCTCCGCAGGTCCCGCTCGACCTCGGCCGCGTCCAGCCGGGCCCGGATCTCCAGGTCGTCCCGATGCGGTCCGACCGTCGTGAAGCCGCGACGGCGGTCCCGGTCCGCGCCCGCCTCGAGCCCGCGCGCGAGGCGCGCGCCCCACGCCTCGACCGGGTCCGGGTCGCCGGCCGCCTCCGCCGACGGCTCCCCGGGGGCCGCCCGCCCGCCGAGCCCCGGCTCGTACCGGAGCGACGCCCCCGCCCCCCCCGCCACCCCCGCGTGGTAGGCGCGGAAATCGTCCGAGCGGGCGGCCGTCCATCGGCTCCGCGCGGCCATCAGCCGCGCCCCGGGCCCGACGAGGCCGGGCGTCCAGGCGTCGATCACCGCCGTCCGGCCCGAGCGCAGCGCCTCGTTCCGCTGCGAGAGCACCGCGCGGTAGCGCTGCAGGTCGGCCAGGTAGCCCGGCTCCGCGATCGACAGCAGGATGTCGAGGTAGCGCCGCCTGTGGCCCGGCGACCCCGAGACCAGCTCCGCGTCGTCGAGGTGGAACACCACCGCGCCGAACGCGCCGAACGCGTCGGAGATCCGCCCGGGCTCGCGCCCGTCCAGCTCCACCTTCTTCCGGCGCGTCGCCCGCTGGTACGCCGCAGCGATTCCGACCCGCTCCGGGTCTCCCTCCAGCCCGGCCTCGATCCGGAACACGTCCTCGCCGAAGCGCACGAGCTCGGCGTCGGGCGCCCCCCGGAAGGAGCGGAACACCTCGAGGTAGTAGATCGCCTCGAGCAGGTTCGTCTTCCCGGATCCGTTCGGGCCGGTGATCATCGCGCCCGCCGCCGGGAACTCGCACCGGAGCTCCGCGAAGTTCCGGAAGTTCCGGAGGTGGAGGCCTCCGAGCGTCACCGGAACCGGCCGCCCGGGCACCTCGGCCGGGGCCCGCATCGCGCTCTGCATAACCGGTGAAAAATAGCCTGTTCCGGTGACTCCGGGCAACCTCGGAAAGCCCCTTCGGAACGGCCCATCCGCGGGGTCGGAACGGGCGCGACGGGGCGGGCTCCGCCCGTCCCCCCGGGCGGACCTGCCGCGCCGCGCCGGCGGCGGGACCGGGTCAGCGCCGCACGAAGTCGCTGACGACGGGCTCCGGCCCGGAGTAGTCGTAGAAGCCGCGGCCGGCCTTGCGGCCGTAGTGCCCGGCCATGTGCATCCGCTTGAGCAGCGGCGGGGGGGCGAACCGCCTCTCGCGATACTCGTCGAACATGATCTCGGCGATGTAGTAGAGCGTGTCGAGGCCCACGAAGTCGCCGAGCGTGAACGGGCCCATCGGGTAGCCCGTGCCGAGCTGCATGGCGACGTCGATGTCCTCGATCGAGCCGATCCCCTCCTCGTAGCCGCGGATCGCGTCGAGCATGTAGGGAACGAGCAGGCGGTTCACGATGAAGCCCGAGTTGTCGCGGCAGGCGACGGGGACCTTGCCGAGCGACTTCGCGAACGCGATGGCGCGCTCGAACGTCTCCCGGGAGGTGGCGCCCGTGCGCACGACCTCGACCAGCTTCATCACCGGCACGGGGTTGAAGAAGTGGAGCCCGACGAGCCGGTCCGGCCGTCCGGTGGCGGCGCCCATTTCCGTGATCGTCAGGCTCGACGTGTTCGAGGCGAAGATCGCGTGCGGCGGGCACTGCAGGTCCAGCACGCCCAGCAGGTCCTTCTTCGCGTCGATGTTCTCGACGATCGCCTCGACGATGAGGTCCCGGTCGGCGAGGTCGGCGAGATCCACCGTGCCGCGCAGCCGCCCGAGCGTCGCGTCGCGCCCGGACGCCTCCAGCTTCCCCTTTTCGACCGCCCTGTCGAGTCCCGTCCGGATCGCGCCGAGGCCCTTCGCGAGCAGCTCGTCGTTCACCTCCCGCACCACCGTCTCGTACCCCGCGGCGGCGCACACCTGGGCGATCCCGCGGCCCATCAGGCCGCAGCCGACCACGCCCACCTTCGAGATCTCCTTCATGTCCGGCTCCTTTCCGTGCACGGCCCCGCCCGCCCGTGTGATCGCGGGGGACCCGCGTGATGATCCGGTGATCCGGGGCCCGGCCTCCCTCAGCCCTCCTCGAGCAGTCCGTGCAGCCGGTCCCGCAGGCTCGGCTTCGGGTCCCCGAGCGCCCCGCCGGCCTCCAGCCGGTCCAGGATGCCGAGCAGCGCGAGCTCGACCCGGGCGCGCCGCCGCGCGACGGTCCTCGACGCGCCGTACCCCCCGGCGGCCACGACCGCCGCGCCGACCGCGGGGAGGGCCAGGAGCGGCGGTGCGAGGAAGCCGAACACGAGAGCCGCGGAGGCGCCGGCGCCCGCGGCGCCGAGGCACGACAGCCACACGACCGCGTGCTCGGTCCGCTGGTTCCGCAGGTCCGCGGTCAGCGTCAGCAGGCTGCGGCCGGACTCCAGCGGCTCCGCCGAGACCTCGAGCGAGCGGCAGCGGGCGAGCTCGTATCCCCGCCCGGAGAAGTCGAACGACCGGGAGAGCTTGCTCATCAGGTCGGCCGCCGGCTCCCACAGCTGGCGTCCGGGCTGCTCGCGCACGGTCCGCAGGCTCTCCCGCTCCCGGAGGTGCGATGAGAGCTCGCGCAGCACGCCCGGGGGGTCGCCCGGGACCACCCGGCTCGCCTGCACGAGGGCGGGGCCCAGGAAGCGGGCGGCGAGGCCCGCGTCCGCCGGGATCGCCGGCACGAGCGCGTTCGCCCGGAGCTCCGCCAGCGCCTGGCGCACGTGCCGCGTCTCGAGGCCGACCTCGCCCGCGATCCGGACGACCTCCTCCTCCGTGAGGTCCTCCGGAACGTCGTCCCGCGCGAACTGGAGCTCGGCGGCGCGCTGGATCACCCGCTCGAGCTGGTCGCCCCGGACCGGGGCGCGGGCCGGCGGCCGGGCGCCGGGAGCGACTTCGGGACCGTCGTCCGTCATTCCCCTTCGCTCGACTCGCCGCCGCGCGGCTCGCCCCTCTCCCTCGGGCTCCCGCCCGGACGGGGCTGGCCCACGCCGCGCCGCACCCGGTGGGCGAGCTCCTCGAGCCGCTCGGGCGCTCCCTCGCCGAGCAGCGCCGCCGACTCCGACCCGGCCAGCCGCGCCGAGGCGTTGAGCGCATCCGCGGCCGACTTCCGGGCCCGGGCCTCGAGCTCGGCGAACGTCTCCGTCTCCTCCTCCTCGCTCGCGGGCATCCGCAGGATCCGCTGCAGCGGCCCGAGGTCGAGCGGGAGGGGGAAGAGCGTCGTCGAGTTGTTCTCCGCCGCGATCTCCGAGGCCGTCTGCAGGAAGCGGAGCTGGAGCGACGCCGGCTGCGCGGAGAGCAGCCGCGCGGCGTCCTTCAGCACGGAGGCGGCCTGCAGCTCGCCCTCGGCGTTGATCACCTTGGCCCGGCGCTCGCGCTCCGCCTCGGCCTGTCGGGCGATCACGCGCTTCATCTCCTGGGGCAGGTCCACGTCCTTCACCTCGACCCCGGTGACGTCGATCCCCCAGGCGTCCGTCCCCTCGTCGATGATCTGCTGCAGGATGTGGTTGAACTTCTCCCGCTCGGCGAGGAGCTCGTCCAGCTCCGCCTGCCCGATCACGGAGCGGAGCGTGGTCTGCGCGAGCTGGGAGGTGGCGAACAGGAAGTCCTCGATCTCGAGCACGGCCTTGCTCGGGTCGCGGACCCGGAAGTAGAGGACCGCGTTCACCTTCACCGAGACGTTGTCCCGAGTGATCACGTCCTGGGGCGGGATGTCCATCGCGATGATCCGGAGGCCGACCCGCACCATCCGCTCGACGCCGAACGGGACGAGGAAGATGAGGCCGGGCCCGCGCAGGGGCCGGACCCGGCCGAGGCGGAACACCACCGCGCGCTCGTACTCCCGCAGGATCCGGAGACTGGTGGCGAGCGCGGCGGCGCCGCCGATCGCGATCAGGGCGAGAATGAGGTCCATGGGGCCCTCCGAGCCGGTTCTGGAGAGGCAAAGCGCGAAGGGGGAAAGATACGGAATCCGCGGGCCCGGCACAGCGCCGGGTCCGCGGCGGCGCGTCAGCCGCCTACCCGCACCAGCACCGCGATCCCCTGCCCTCCGCCGATGCAGGCGCTGCCGAGGCCGTACCCGCCTCCGCGGCGGCGGAGCTCGTGCAGCAGGGTCGTCGTGATCCGCGCTCCCGTCGCGCCGAGCGGGTGGGTGAGCGCGATCGCCCCGCCGTTCACGTTCACCTTGTCGCGGTCGAGCCCGAGCTCCCGCTCCACCGCCACGTACTGCGGGGCGAACGCCTCGTTCACCTCGATCAGCGCGAGGTCGTCGAGCCCGAGGCCCGCCCGCTCGAGCGCCATCCGGGCGGCGGGCGCCGGGCCGATCCCCATGATCCGCGGCGGCACGCCCGCCACTCCCCACGACACGAGCGTTCCGACCGGCCGCAGGCCGTGGGCCGCGGCGAACTCGTCGTCCGCGATCACGAGCGCCGCGGCGCCGTCCCCGATCCCGCTCGCGTTCCCGGCCGTGACCAGGCCGTCCTTCTTGAAGTAGGGCCGCAGGGAGGCGAGCGCCTCGATCGTCGTGTCGGGACGCAGGTGCTCGTCCCGCTCGAACGGGACCTCCTTCCCGCGCTTCAACAGCGGCACGGGGACGACCTCCTCCGCGAGGCGCCCCTCGTCCCACGCCGCGGTGGCGAGCCTCTGGCTCCGGAGCGCGTACACGTCGACCTCCTCGCGCGAGATGTCGTACTCCTCGGCGAGGTTCTCCGCCGTCTGGGCCATCGAGAAGCCGCAGTACGTGTCGGTGAGCGCCTCCCACAGGCAGTCCTCGAACGGCTGCGCCGGGCCGAGCTTGAGGCCCCAGCGGGCCCCGCGGACCACGTGCGGCGCCTGGCTCATCGACTCCGTCCCGCCGGTGAGGCAGAGCCGCGCGCCGCCGAGCAGGATCGACTCCGCGCCGTCGATCACGGCCTGGAAGCCGGACCCGCACAGGCGGTTCAGGGTGAGGGCGGGGACGACGTCCGGCAGGCCGGCGTTGAGCCCGACGTGCCGCGCGAGGTAGACCGCGTCCGCCGAGGTCTGGATCACGTTGCCGAAGAAGACCTCGTCGTACTCCGAGGCGTCGGCGCCCGCGCGCTCGATGGCGGCGCGCGACGCGTGGATCCCGAGCTCGGTGGCCGAGAGGTCCTTGAGGCTGCCGCCGAAGGTCCCGAACGGCGTCCGCACGGCCGACAGGAAGACGACTTCGCGGTCGCTGCCCATGGTTCCCATTGCGACTCCCGTTGCTGGTGTTCGAGGTTCCGTCGTGCCGCGCCCGTCAGCCCGCGCTCACGCGCGCGGCGATCCAGCGGCCCACCTCGCCGGTGGAGGCCGTGCCGCCGACGTCGGGCGTGCGCACGCCCTCGCGCAGCGCGGCATCCACGGCCGCCTCGACCCGCGCGGCCGCCTCGGCGGCGCCCGCGTTCCCCAGGAGCATCGCCGCGCTGAGGATCGCGGCCATCGGGTTCGCGACGCCCCGCCCCGCGATGTCCGGGGCGCTCCCGTGCACGGGCTCGTACAGCGCGTGGCGCCCGGGGTTCAGGCTCGCCGAGGGCGCGAGGCCCATCCCGCCCGCCAGCTCCGCCGCGAGGTCCGAAAGGATGTCTCCGAGCAGGTTCTCCGTCACGATGAGGGAGAAGCGCCCGGGCTCCCGGACCAGCTGCATCGCGACGGCGTCCACGTAGCGCGCCTCCGACTGGACTTCCGGGTACTCCGCGGCGACCTCCGCGAACACCCGCCGCCACAGCCCGTACACGTGCGGCACGGCGTTCGCCTTGTCGGCGAGCGTGACCGGGGTCCGGCCCGTCGACCGCGCGTGCTCGAACGCGAAGCGAACGATCCGCTCGACGCCGAAGCGGGTCGCGAACGACTCGCTGACCGCCACCTCGCCGGGGGTGCCCTCCCGCAGCACGCCCCCCGCCCCCGCGTAGAACCCCTCGGTGTTCTCCCGCAGGATCGTGACGTCGAAGCCCCGATCCGCCGCGTCCCGCAGCGGCGACAGTTCCGGCAGCCGCAGCCGCGCCGGACGGTGGTTCACGAACAGGTCGAGCCGGAAGCGGAGGCCGAGCAGGATGTCGCGCGCGTGCCGGCCGTCGGGGACCCGCGGGTCGCCCACCGCTCCGAGCAGGATCGCGTCGAACCCGTCCCGCAGTCGGGCGAACGTCTCGTCCGACAGCGTCTCGCCGGTGGCGAGGAAGTGGTCCGCGCCGTGCGGGAAGCTCTCGAGCGACAGCCGGGCGAGCCCCTCCGCCTCGACGGCCTCCAGCACGCGCCGGGCCTCGGCGACGACCTCGGGGCCGATCCCGTCGCCCGGGATCAGCGCGATCCGGATCCCCATCGCGACCTCCTCAACGGAAAGAGGCCGGAAGCCCCGAGGGACGTCCGGCCTCTTCCGAGAACCGTGAATCGAAGGGAGGCTTACTTCCCGCCGTGGCCCAGCGACCAGACGTACGCGGCGACCGCCTTCGCGTCGTCGTCGCTGATGTTCGTGCCGCCCTTGGCCGGCATCGGGACGCCGGACGACGACTTCTGCGCCGTCACGCCGGACATCACGGTCTTCACGATCCCCTCGTAGCTCCCGTCGGAGTGGAGCCACTCGCCGTCGGTCAGGGGCGCGCCGAGATTCGGGACCCCCTGGCCGGCCGGGCCGTGGCACGAGGAGCAGATCCCCGCGCCGGCGTAGACCGTCTTGCCCCTGGCGACCATCTCCGGCGTCACGCCCGCCGGCAGCTCCTGCTCCATCATCCCGCCGACCTTCTCCGCCATCCCCTCCGCCGCCTCGCCCACCGCTTCCACCGCCTCGCCGGCCATCTCCTGCGCCGCGGCCGCCGTCTCGCTCACCTGCCGCTCCGCGTCGCTGCCGTTCGCGTCGCCGCCGCAGGCCACGAGCCCGAACGCGAGCGCGAGGGCCAGGCCCGTCGTCGTCCAGCGAATCCCGCTGTCCTTCATAGTCGTGTCACTCCTTCGAGTCGGAATGCGTCTTCACGCTGACGCCGGGGCACCTCGCCCCGCGCCGTTCCGGAATCACGTGAAGACGGAAACATAGCGGTCCGGGGCCCGTCCTTCCAGCGCCGGGCCCGGAAACGCATGCCGTTTCCGGCGTCAGCGAGGCTGCAGCGTACCGCACATCGCGCAGTATCTCCAGTCCCGCTCCACCTCCGCCCCGCACGCGTGGCAGGCCCAGCGGTCCTGGTCCGCCCCGCACCCCGGACAGAACCGAAGGCCGTCCCGGGAGGGCAGCGAGGCGCGGCAGGCGCGGCAGCGGCCGGCCGCCGCGTCGGACGACGCCGGGGCCGCGGCCGCAGCCGCGCCGGCGACCGGCTCGCGGGTCCGGCGCTCCCCGGGCGGGTCGGGCAGGAGCTCGAGGTCGTCCAGTCCGGGAATCCGGTCGGTCGACCGGCGCTCCGTCTCGAGGTCCGCGGCCGGCGGCCGCCGCTCCCGGGGCGCCGCCGTCGCGGCCTGCCCGGGATGCGCGGCGGGCGGCGGCGCGGGCGTCGGCCTCGGGGCCCCGGCCGGCCGGACCTCCGAGGCGGCGAAGCGGTGCAGGATCCCGAGCGCCGGCTCCGGCGTCTCGAGCTCGCGCCGGACCGCCTCCCGCAGCGCGAGTTCGGGCACCCGGATCCGCGACTCGTCGGCGAGCAGGCGGAGCAGCGCGAGGTCGTACTCGGCCTTGGTGGCGAGCGCCAGCGACTCGCGGCAGAGGGAATAGGGGATCAGCCGCCTGTGGAGCTCCGCCACGCCGATTCCGGCTTCCGGCGGGACGCCGGTCTCCTCGAGGCGGCGCATCAGCAGGTCGTACAGCGCGTGGTCCGTCATCCGTGGGTCCCCCGTCGAATGCGCGTCCGTCGTCGGATCAGTCCGGAATGGAGAGGACGCCCGCCCGCGCGGTCGCCTTCAGGAACTCCTCGGGATCGTCGTCGGGGATCCGGATGCCCGTCCGGTCCCGAATCCGACGGGCCGTGTCCCGCATGTACTGCTCGACCGTGCGCTCCGGGTCCGCGGAGCTCCGGCACATCGCCTGGACGATCCCGACCCAGTCGCGCCGCCCGTCCTCGGGCGGCCCGGGAAGGCGGTCCGCGCCGGGCCGGAACAGGTCCAGCTGGCCCGGCGGCTCCCGGCCCGCCGCGTCGTCGAGGCGGGCCTCGAGGTCTTCGAGCAGCCGGTCCTCCGCCGTCGTCGAGGAGAGCATCCGGTCGAGCCGCTGCACGCAGGCGTCGATCCGCTCGTCGCCCCGGTCCTCCCCGTACGCGCGCTCGAGCTCGACGATCCGCGAGATCGTGAGCGAGTCCCAGAGCGCCTCGATCGGGATCCGCTCAAAGTGGCGAAGCGCGGTGCGCGGGTCTCCGGCCTCGAACAGCAGGTTTCCGAGCAGGGCGCGCGCGTCGTGGTTCGACGGGTCGAGCCGGAGCGAGCGGGCCAGCCACTTCCGCGCCTCCGCCGGGCGCTCCAGCCGGTGGAGGACGAAGCCGAGGTCCGCGGCGGCCTCCCCGCTCTCCGGACCGGCCTCCACGGCGAGCCGGAACATCTTCTCCGCCCGCTCGCAGAGCTCCTCCCGGAACAGGGCTCGCCCCATCGCCAGCGTGAGGTCGACTTCCGCGGCGAACCCGAGCTCGATCACCCGGTCGAAGGCCCGGAAGGCCCGGCCACGCTCGCCCATCCGGAGCAGCGTCTCGCCGAGCCCGACCAGGGCGTCCTCGTGGTCCGGCTCGAGGCCGAGCGCCTGCTCGAAGGCGCGGCGCGCCCAGGCGTACTCCTCCCGGGCCAGCTCCGCGTAGCCGAGCGACACGCGCAGCTCCGCCGCGTCGGGGTACGCCCCCACCGCGCCCCGGAGGACCCGGACCGCGGCGTCGTACTCGCCCGCCTCGTAGTGCCGCTGGGCCAGTTCGTCGAATTCCTCGGGCGTCTGGAAGTCCGGAGTCATCGCGAATCCCGTTCTCCTTCGAGGATCGGCTCCGAGACCCGGCCGCTCGCCGCTGGCTCGAGCCGGAGCTCCAGCCGGGTCACCCGCTGCTCCTGCGTCTCGATCACCTCCAGTTCGGCCTGTCCCATCCGGACCTTCTCGCCCGCGGCCGGAATCCGCCCCAGCCGCCCGATCACCCATCCGGCGACCGTGTCGTACTCCTCGAGGTCCTCCACGTTCTCGAGGTCGAGCTCGTCGACCACGTCCGCCAGCGCGGCGCCGCCGTCGAGGAGGATGCGCCCGTCCGGCAGCCGCTCGATCTCCTGCTCGGCCACGTCGTGCTCGTCGAAGATGTCGCCCACGATCTCCTCGACGAGGTCCTCGAGCGTCACCACGCCGTCCGTGCCCCCGAACTCGTCCACCACGATCGCCATGTGGACCTTCTGCCGCCGGAACGCCGCCAGCAGGTCGTCCACCGGCTTCGAGTCCGGCACGAAGAACGGCTCGCGCATCACCCCCGGCAGGCGGAAGTCCCCGCGGTCCTCCCGGCGCATCCAGCCCAGGAGGTCCTTCGCGATGACGACGCCCGTCACGTCGTCGATCGACCCCAGATAGACCGGGAACCGGCTGAAGCCGGACTCCGCGACCACCCGCAGGACCTCCTCGAGCGGCGCGTCCTCGGCGAACGCGACGATGTCGGGGCGCGGCGTCATCACCTCCCGGGCGATCGTCCGGTTCAGCTCGAACACGCCGTGGATCATCGCCTCCTCGTCGCGCTCGACCCCGTCCGTCCGGGCCCCGTGAAGCAGCGCCTCGAGTTCCTCCGCCCCGGGCCGGTCGCGGCCCTCCTCCCCCTTCCGCCGCAGCTCGATGTTCGCCGCGAGATCGAGCAGCGGGCGGGCGGCGAAGCAGAAGGCGGCCAGCGGGCCCGCCGTCGCGAGCACGGTCCGCTCGGGGCGCGCGAGCGCGGAGGACCGCGGGAGGGCGCGAGCGAGGAGGAGGAACGCGAGCGCCGCGGCGGCGAACCCGAGCAGGGCGCCGAGGGCCGCGGCGGGACCGGTCGGCAGGCCGAGCCCGTAGGCCCGGCGGCCGAGCGCGACGGCCAGCGGCGGGACGATCACCGCGCCGAACGCGAGCCCGGCGAGCACGGAGCCGAGGCGAGCCCCGCGCAGCGAGTGGTCGAGGTCGCGGCGGGCGGCGACGGCGCGACGCGCCGCCCGGCCTCCCGCCTCGGCCAGCTCCTCGAGCCGCGGCCGTCGCACGGCGACGAGCGAGTGCTCGGCGGCGACGAACAGGGCGCCCGCCGCCAGCAGGACGAGTCCTGCGCCGAGCGTCAGCACGGGGGGCGGGACGAGGGGTGTCGCGGGGCTCCCGGCGCGACGCGGGGGCCGGGCCCGGGTCGGAGCCCGGTCCGGGCTCGGCCGTGCCGACCCCGTCGCGAGGACGGGCGGGCGGTTGCTGCGGCCGTCAGCTCCGGCCGCGGTGACGGAGGTTCCAGTTCCGCTTCAACCCCGTGGGTCAGGCGCCGTCGTTCTGCTGGCGCGCGGTCACCTTGCCGTGCGGAATCGCGGGCTGGCAGTAGCGGTGCCCGATCGCGGCGAGCTCCGTGAGCTGCTCCGCGCTCAGGTCGGGATACCGCTCGCCGAGATACCCGACGGTGTCCGTCATCCACTCGCCGCGCTCCTTCTCCTCGGCCTCGAGGACTCCGCAGCGCTGGATATGGCTGAAGAGCTCGTCACGCGCGAGCTCGAGAGTGGTCGGCTTGTACTTCGAAGCACCCAAGGGGCATCTGCTCCTGTCTGTCCGTTCGCAAGCCGCCGCGCACGCCCGGGATCCGGACGGCCGGCGTCCTTCCAGTCACGGCGATCTTCCTTGACGGGCGGAATATACGGGGCGGCTGGGGGGGGCGCAAAGCGGCTCCGCGCCCCGCCCGGGCGGCCGGGAGGCGTGCCGCGCGGGCCCGGAGCCGGGTCCGCGCGGCCTCCGGTCAGCGCGCGCCGGCCGCGATCTCCTCGACGATCGCCCACGCGAGGAGCGGGATCATGATCTCGTGGTGCCCGGTGATCTGGTAGCCGGCGCCGCCGCCCGTGCGGGTCGGCCTCTCGACGACGTTCACCCGCGGCCGGTAGTGGCGGATCATGTCGAAGTCGGCCGCCAGGAAGCCCCGCGGGCGACCGCCCGTCAGGTTCCGGCGCACGGTGAGCGCCTTGAGGAAGACTTCCGGCAGCAGCACGGCGGACCCCACGTTGAGAACGGCGCCGCCCCCGTCGAGCCCCTCCAGCGCGCGGGAGAGCGCGAGAAAGTCCCGGTACGACGTCTCCCCGATCGCGGCCCCGTCCGCCTCCGGGTGCTGGTGCAGGATCTCCGCCCCGATCGCGGCGTGCACGGTGACCTGCACCCCGTGGCGCCGCGCCGCGAGCAGGAGGGAGAGCTCCGGGTGCGCCGCGTCGGAGCGCGCCGCGAGGTCCTCGGCGAGCGCCGCCCCGAGTCCCAGCCCCGCCTCGCGTCCGCGCCGGATCGCGAGGTTCATGTCGCGCCCCGTCTCGAGGGCCATCCCGAACGTGCCGTCCGCCAGCCCCGCCTCGACGTCCTCCGAGGTCCCCCCGAAGCGGGCCGCCTCGTAGTCGTGGATCACCGTCGAGCCGTTCACCGCGATGTGGGTCACCGCGCCCCGCTCCATCAGGGCGATCAGCACCCGGCTCAGGCCGGTCTTCACGACGTGGCCGCCGAGCATCCAGACGCAGGCCCGGCCCTCCGTCGCCGCGGACGCCACCCCGCGGGCCACGGCCCGGAACGCGTCGGCCTGGAGGATGCGGGGGAGCGAGTCGAGGAAGTCGCGGAAGGAGCCGCCGGGCGCCGGCGGGCCCGCGAAGTCGCCCGACCGGACCTTGTCCGGGCGCTCGGCCACCGGCACCCGTCGGAGCGAGGAGCGCTCGTCGGGCGCCGTCACCGGCCGTCGGCGGGCGGCGCGATCAGCGCGCCCCCCTCCCCCGGCTCGTAGCCGGTGAGGAAGAAGTTGCCCGACCCGATCGCCATCGAGGTCCTGACCCGGACCGGGATGCGCCGCTCGTCGTCCGTGATGTAGAGCTCCGCCTCGCCGCCCTCCCTGAAGATGCCGCTCGTCCGGATCTCGGGACGCAGGACCAGGGTCCGGAACTTCCCGGCCGGGACCCGGATCTCCTCGCGGCGCAGCACCTCGACGACGACCGGGTTCCCCTGCTCCTTGAAGTAGCGCTCGAACTCGTAGCGCACCCCGGGCTCCAGCGGGAGCAGCCGGGCGAAGTAGAGGTACGAGATCTCGTCGAGCGCCCCGTCCGGGATCGGAACGTCGACCTCGTCGGGGTGCAGCCGCCACTCGCCCTCCTTCAGGTCGCGGCGGGTGTAGGTCAGCGCCTCCGGGTCGAGCTCGATCCGCCGGTCGCGGCGGTAGTCGCCCTCGCGCTGGCGCTGCTCGAACCGCAGCGAGGTGAAGGGCTCGGGCAGGATCCAGCTCGCCATCCGGTCCTCGACCCGGTAGAACGGCGGTCCGCCCTCGATCGTCATCGCGACACGGTAGACCTGCCGCGCGAAGGCCGTGTCGACCGCCTCGACCGTGAGCGAGCCGGTGCCGAGCCGGATCCCGCCCCACGTGACCGAGTACTCCATGCGCTCGCCCACCGGGAACCGCCACGGCAGGAGCGTGTCCGGGTCGACGCGGACCGTCCGCGACGCTCCGGGCCGGTCGGGGAGCGCGGGCCGGTCGGGGAGCGCGGACCGGTCGGGGACCGCGGGCCGGGGGCCGAGCGCCGCCAGTCCGAGGACGAACGGGACCGCGGCGAGGAGTGCGCCCGGCCGCCTCATCGGGCGTCTCCGGCCGCTTCGGCCGCTCCGGCGTCCGGGCGGCGCACCGAGCGGGAGGCGAGGAACACGGACCACAGGCTCGAGAGCGGCCGGAACCGGCTCGCCCGGTAGCGGCGGCCCCAGGTGACGGGCACGTCCACCTGCTCGCAGCGACGGAGGTGCGGCGCGACGGCGGAGAGCAGCTCGAGGTGCCCGCCCCAGCCGTCCCGCCGGATCAGGGGCTCGCCGGGCGCCAGCCGCTCGAGCGCCCGCTTCAGCACGATCAGCCGGTAGAGCCGGAAGCCCGCGAGCGGGTCCTCGATCCCCGCCGGCAGGGGCAGCGACCGGGTGAGCACGCCCGCGCCCGCCCGCGCCGCACGCAGACCGCGGGGCGCGCCCCGCGCGCCCCGCGGCCGAGCGACGACCATGTCGGCCCCGCCCTGGAAGTGCCGCATCATCTCGGGAATCGCCTCGGGCCCGTCCGTGAAGTCGGCCTGCATCACGAACAGGCCGTCCCGCTTCGGGTAGCGCGACTGCGCCACGGCCTCGCGGATCAGCCGCTCGAGCGAGCGCGCGTGGCCCAGCCGGCGCTCGTTCCGGATCACCGTCAGGGGCAGGACGCGGGCGTAGGGCTCCAGCACCCCGGCCGTGTCGTCGGTCGAGGCGTCGTCGATCGCGAGGATCCGGAAGTCGCGCTCCAGCTCGCCGAACACCTGCCGCAGGCGCCACAGCAGGACCCCCGCGGTGTGCTTCTCGTTGTAGATCGGCAGCGTCACCCAGATCACCTCGCGACCGCCTCCTCTCGCGTGTCGGTTCCGTCGGGCCGGGCCGGACCGGTCCGCCCGTCATCGTCTACCTCCGCCGGCGTCCCGCCGTTCCGCGGCCGCGTCTTCCAGCGCCGGTGGAACCAGAAGTACTGCTCCGGGCGCGTGCTCGCGTTGTTCCTGGTGCTGGTCGCCCTGTTCCAGGGGCTGCCTGTTGCGGTCGCAGCCTGGCAGGCGGGTCAATGGCCGGGTTCGCTTGCGGGCTGGATGCGGCTGGCGGTGCTGCCCATCGCGCTGTGGCTGTACCTGCGCTACTTCAGCATCCTCGGCTGCCGCCAGTGCCCGAAAGATGATGAACTTCGCTGATTTGCCCGAATGGGTGGAATGGCTGGCGCAGGATGCCGACGGCACCTGGCACCCGCAAGGGGTAGGCCGTGGCTGTCCTCGAGAGGAGGAGGCCGTGGTTGTATAGCAGCTAAAGCTGCAACAACCTCGCTCTAAGGCCGCTAAAGCGGCAACAGCCACGCTCTGGGGCTATGAGGCTGAACCCAACCAGCAGGATCGCGGCTGGTACGAGAACGAGGTCGGACGCATCCTGCGCGTGGGCAAGACTGCGCCGCCCGAGGACTGGCAGATGATGCTGTTGAAACGCCCGCGCTGAAAGCTTTGGTCTCAGCCCGAAACGGCGTGCGGTTGCAGCAGGTCGATCCTGAAGCTGTCCTCGTAGGGCGGCACGTTGCATTCGATGATGTCGGATGGCGCGACGTCGAGACGCACGCCGACGATGTCGGTGCGCACCGGCAGTTTCGCGGCGCCACGATCGACCAGCACCACGGTGCGAATTTCGGCAGGCTGCCGGCACGCCAGGTACTCGACGGCACGCAGCAGCGAATGGCCGCCATACATCACGTCATCCACCACCAGCACGGTGTAGTCCTTGAGATCGAGATCGGCCTGCGCGGGATTTTCCGTCAGCCGGGTTTCCGGGTAGAGCAGGGACAGGTCGTCGGCGTAGCGTTTGATCTGCAGGTCGAGCCGCAGGCAATCGCCCAGGCCG
Organism: Gemmatimonadota bacterium; assembly: GCA_046484665.1. Lineage (GTDB taxonomy): Bacteria > Gemmatimonadota > Gemmatimonadetes > Palauibacterales > Palauibacteraceae > Carthagonibacter. The sequence goes on along the minus strand of JAWOIN010000019.1, from coordinate 2,055 downwards.
TAAACCTCGAGCAGACGCTGATGCAGCCGGTCGGCCAGCGGCGCGCCACGGCGCAGGATGCCGACCACTGCCACGCGCATGCGTCCGGTCAGCAGCCCGGCCGCCTGTCGCGCCATGTCGTCGACGATGCCCTCCAGCTGTGCCGTGTCGTAGAGACAGGTGCGGCGACCCTCGGGCCTGTCCATCGTCGCCGCCTCAGAGACCCAGGCTCTGCCACATGGCATCGACCCGCGTCTTGACTTCTGCATCCATGACGATCGGCGTACCCCACTCGCGGCTGGTTTCGCCCGGCCACTTGTTGGTGGCATCGATGCCCATCTTGCTGCCGAGCCCGGAGACCGGGCTGGCGAAGTCAAGGTAGTCGATCGGCGTGTTTTCCACCAGCAGGGTGTCACGCGCCGGATCGACCCGCGTGGTCAGCGCCCAGATGACTTCCTTCCAGTCGCGCACGTCGACATCGTCGTCGGTGACGAGGATGAATTTGGTATACATGAACTGCCGCAGGAAGCTCCACACGCCGAACATCACCCGCTTGGCGTGGCCGGGGTAGGCCTTCTTCATGCTCACCACCGCCATGCGGTAGCTGCAGCCTTCCGGCGGCAGGTAGAAATCGGTGATCTCGGGAAACTGCTTCTGCAGCAGCGGCACGAACACCTCGTTCAGCGCCACGCCCAGAATCGCTGGCTCGTCGGGCGGCTTGCCGGTATAGGTGCTGTGATAGATCGGGTCGCGGCGCATCGTCATGCGCTCGACGGTGAACACCGGAAAATGGTCCTGCTCGTTGTAGTAGCCGGTGTGGTCGCCGTACGGTCCTTCGAGCGCGGTCTCGCCGGGATGGATCACGCCCTCGAGCACGATCTCCGCGGAGGCCGGCACCTGCAGGTCGTTGCCGAGGCACTTCACCACCTCGGTCTTGGCGCCGCGCAGCAGGCCGGCGAACTGGTATTCGGACAGCGAGTCGGGCACCGGTGTCACCGCGCCAAGGATAGTGGCCGGGTCGGCACCAAGAGCGACGGCCACCGGGAAAGTTTCCCCCGGATGCGCCAGCTGATGCTCGCGAAAGTCCAGTGCGCCACCGCGGTGGGCCAGCCAGCGCATGATCAGCTTGTTCTTGCCGATTACCTGCTGGCGATAGATGCCGAGGTTCTGCCGGTTCTTGTGCGGGCCGCGGGTAACGGTCAGGCCCCAGGTGATGAGCGGCGCGACGTCGCCGGGCCAGCAATGCTGGATCGGCAGACGCGACAGGTCGACCTCGCCACCCTCCCACACCACGTCCTGGCAGGGCGCGCTGCGCACTTCCTTGGGTGTCATGTTGAGCACCTGCTTCAGCACCGGCAACTTGTCCCAGGCATCGCGCAGGCCCTTCGGCGGCTCAGGCTCCTTGAGATAGGCCAGCAGCTTGCCGATCTCGCGCAACTTGGCCGGATCGTCGGTCCCCATTCCCAGCGCCACCCGCTTCACCGTACCGAATAGATTGGCAAGCACCGGCATATTGCCGCCCTTGGGCCTTTCGAACAGCAGGGCTGGACCGCCGGCGCGCAGCACACGGTCGGCGATCTCGGTCATTTCCAGCCTGGGGTCGACTTCGACAGCGATACGCTTGAGTTCGCCAGCCTGTTCGAGCTGGGCGATGAAATCGCGAAGGTCCTGGTATTGCATGAATTCGCCCGCCTGTCAGGAATGGTGGGATGGCTCGGCTGCCCGCCTCGCCGCTTCGCGATCAGCGGAGAGCACGTTCAGTCGATGTACTCGAACAGCTTCACGACCTTGATCACGCCCTTGGTGGTACTGGCGAGTTCGGCTGCCGCGTCGGCTTCGGCCTTGTTCACGAGACCCATCAGATAGACCACGGCGCCCTCGGTCTTGACCTTGATCTTGGTGCCCGGCACACGATCGTCGCGCAACAGACGGGTTTTGACGGTGCTGCTGATCGTCCCGTCGTTGGTGATCGAAGTCAGCGACGGCAGGCCCGAAACCGTCAGCTCATTAAACACCGTGCGCACTTCGGGGACTGCCTTGACGATCTCGGCCGCCCTGGCGCGGCCTTCTTCATCC